>JBEBUO010000001.1:0-42771 GCA_040393285.1 Taibaiella helva
GCCTGGCGCAATGCACGGGTCATCACAACGGATGCCACAGGTTGACGGGCAGAGTTCATAACTTCAAAATTTTCCGCTTGTACATCTTCCACACGAATATTGCCATTCAGTTGTAAGTTGGTAATATCCACTTCGATATTTTCTACCAGGTGCTTGGGATAGGTACGCACTTTCAGCGCTTTCATTTTGGTCACAAAACGTCCACCGGCTTTTACGCCTTCGGATTGACCAACAAACTTGAGCGGAAGATGGGCAATTACCTTTTTATCATCAACCAATTCCAGGAAGTCGATATGGGTTAATGCATCGGTTACTACATCAAATTGCAAATCTTTCAGGATGCAACAGTATTCCTTACCATCCACCTTTACATTGGCCATTTGAAATTCAGGAGTGTACACCAAACCGCGTACAGCCATGGTAGGAACAGTAAAGTGAACTTCTTCCTTTCCTCCGTAAATCACACCGGGAACAAGCCCGTTTGAACGGTAATCACGGGCTGCTTTCTTACCCATGTCACTTCTGTGTTGTCCTTCGATAACTACAGTTTTCATTTTTGTTTCATTTTTCAACCATTCAGCGCCAAACGTAATGCCCAACGAACACCTGCACCCTGAATAGTAATTTTAAAATTTGATTGGATTAAACGGCTTAAGCCGGTTGGGTTTTTTTGCTTAGACAGTAGGTTACTTATTGTTTCGCTGGTTACGGATAAACAGCGAATTAATAGATTTATTTTCAAAAGTATTGCGAATAGCAATGGCAAAAAGATCGGCGGTAGACAGCACTTCTATCTTTTTACACGCTTGCTTAAGCGGAATGGTATCACACACCACCAGGCTTTCCAACACCGAATTTTCGATATTCTCATACGCATTTCCACTCAATACGGGATGGGTACAAAAAGCACGTACACTCAATGCGCCTCTTTCTTTGAGAATGGCAGCAGACTTGCTTAAGGTACCTGCTGTATCACAAATATCATCAATCAACACCACATGCTTCCCGGTCACGTCCCCTATTACCGTCATGGATGCAATTTCATTAGCGCGCTTACGCTGCTTGTCGCAAATTACCATTTCAGCATTAAAATAGCTGGCCACTTCACGCACCCTGTTCGTGCTACCTACATCTGGAGAGGCAAAACAAAGGTGTTCCAGGTCCAACTTCTCAATATAGGGTATGAAAATAGCTGAGCTATCCAGGTGGTCCACAGGGATATCAAAGAAACCCTGAATCTGTGGCGCATGCAAGTCCATCGTCATGACCCGGTCGGCACCCGCAGTAGTCAGCAGGTTAGCCACCAGTTTGGAACCAATAGACACCCGTGGCTTATCCTTACGATCCTGCCGGGCAAACCCATAGTAGGGAATAACGGCTGTAATATAGCCAGCCGAAGCCCTTTTGGCAGCATCGATCATCAACAGCAATTCCATCAGGTTGTCAGAAGGGGAATTCGTACTTTGAACCAGAAATACATAATCGCCTCTTACCGATTCCTTAAACACCGGCTGGAATTCACCATCGCTAAACTTCTGGATCGTAATGTTACCTAGTGTAGTACCAAAAGCTTTTGCGATTTTCTCGGCCAGGTATTGTGAGGTGGTTCCTGAACAAATTTTTACGGTTGGTTGCATGTGCCTTTAAATGAGGCGCAAAGGTAACAAAATTCCTAAAACATCGGTAAAAAATTATATCCCACCGGCAAATGGGGCCAGTGGGATAAGCACATGAGGGAACGCAATTATCTAATCTTTAAACAAGCGGAAAATATCCATCCCGTTGGCATATACCATCAGCACCAGCAGCAGAACGAGCCCCACAGTAGTGGCCACCTCCAATACCTTTTCATTCACTTTACGTCCGGTAACCATTTCAATTAAGGTAAACACCACATATCCCCCGTCCAATCCGGGTATGGGTAATAAATTCATAAACGCCAGTACAATAGACAAAAATGCGGTGACCGTCCAGAAATGCTGCCAATCCCACTGCTTGGGATATATCTTGGTAAGCGTAACAAAACCACCAAGGCCCTTATAGGCACCTGTAGAGGGATTGAGGATCAATTTAAACTGCTGTACATACTTATCCAAAGTATTCATGGCCAGCCCTACACCACCTGGAAATGCTTCGAAAAAACCATACTTTTTAACTTCGAGCTGGTAACCCATCTTAGCCAGGTCTTCTACCTTGCCGGGTACTGCCCGGACAAAACCCAAGGATCCGGTATCGGAGATGTGTACAGGCAGGGTCATATGCTCCCCGTCACGTATAATTTCTACCTGTGCTACTTCGCCCTTTTTGGCTAAGGACTGCTCGCGTAGTTCCTTAAAATAAGGTGTAGGCACACCGTCTAGCGCAACAACCTGGTCAGCAGGCTGCAGACCGGCCTTTTCTGCTCCCGAGTCTTTAGCAATTTCCCCTACAATAGTAGGAATAGGCACAGCAAACAATTGACGACCTTTATTATCAATCAACTGTTCAATAAAATTAACCGGCATGACCAGGGTTTCCCGACTACCATTTCTTTCTACAATCACCGTTCTGGCCGAAATCATTTCGGGCATTAATTCATCATAATATGCTATATCCTTGTTATTTACCGATATAATTTTATCGCCATCCTGAAAACCCATCTTATAGGCAAGGGAGTCCGTAATGGCCACCCCTTGTGTTAACTGCGACATGGGCAGGCGTTCCTGTCCCCATACAAACAAAATCATCGCATAAATCAGGAAAGCCAGCAGCACATTCACAATAATTCCGCCCAACATGATGAGGAGGCGCTGGTAGGGCTTCTTGGATCGAAACTCCCAGGGTTCCGGTGGTTTGGCCATTTGTTCTTTGTCCATGCTCTCATCCACCATACCGGCAATTTTCACATAGCCGCCGAGCGGAAACCAACCCACACCCCAGGTTGTCTCACCTACTTTCTTTTTGAATAAGGAAAATGGCAGGATATTGCTGAAAGGGAAAAGGAAGTCAAAAAACAAGTAAAATTTTTCCACGCGGGTTTTAAACAACCGGGCAAAAAAGAAGTGACCACCTTCATGTAATACAATTAATAATGAAAGGGCTAATATAAACTGAAGAATCTGTACCCAAATACCTGACATAGGTGAAAATAAATTAGCATATAGACAATGGTCTGTTATTTAAACCATTGTAACATATTGGTGGTTAATCAATTATACAATTGGCTGCTTTTAGCCTTACTTTGTGCAAATGCACGGGTGCTCTCATCCGTCCGTTCCAGTTCCTCAAGACTGGGATGTGCTATAAAAGGTATGGAACCCAGAGCATCCTCGATAATATCGTTCATTTCCAAAAACCCCACTTTATTGTTCAGAAATGCTTGTACGACTACTTCATTGGCCGCATTCAGCACGCAGGGTGCATTGCCTCCCTTAAACATGGCTTCCTTGGCCAGGGCCAGGTTCCTAAAAGTTTTATAATCGGGTTGTTCAAAAGACAAATTACAAAAGTCCCTGAAATCCAGTCGTTTAAAGTTATTCTGTGCCCTATCAGGAAAAGTGAGCGCATATTGAATGGGCAATTTCATGTCGGGCAGGCCCATCTGGGCCTTGATCGAACTGTCGGTAAATTGCACCATCGAATGGATAACGGACTGAGGATGCACCAGCACATCTATTTGTTCATTTTGCAGGCCAAACAACCATTTAGCCTCGATCATCTCTAAACCCTTATTCATCAAAGTGGCCGAGTCAATCGTAATTTTGGCACCCATAGACCAGTTCGGATGCTGCAGGGCATGGTCTTTTTTTACATTAACCAGAAAATTGGGCTTCCGACCTAAAAAAGGGCCTCCGGAAGCCGTGAGGATAACTTTCTCCACGCTGCCTGCCGGTTCCCCTATAAGGCACTGAAACAGAGCAGAATGCTCGCTATCTACCGGAACCAACAGGGTTTTCTTTTCGGCTACCTGCTGCATCACCAATTCACCGGCCACCACTAAGGTTTCTTTGTTGGCCAGTGCCACAGTTTTACCGGCAGTGATGGCTGCTAAAGTAGAATGCAGACCAGCAAAACCCACAATGGCTGCCAATACCAGATCGACCGAGTCCCATTGCACCACATCACACAAAGCCTCATTACCTGAGAACACTTTTATGGGCAATGCACTAAGGGCCTGCTTTACTTTTTCATATTGATTAGGGTCGGTAATAACCACCGCATTAGGTTCATATTTACCCGCCTGTTGTATCAGCAGATCCGCATTGCTATGGGCCGTCAACACCTCAACACTAAAAAGATCAGGATGAGCATCCACTACTTCTAATGCCTGAGTCCCAATAGAACCGGTTGCGCCTAAAATAGCAATTTTTTTCTTCATACCGGGCGCAAAGGTAAAGAAATTGACCCGATAAAGGTCAGGACCTATAGTAATTAATATGGACTAAACTGATACTACTGTCAAAAAGTAAATTGGGCCCTGAGGGTCAGCACACCATCTTTTAAGTCTTCCTCGTAGCCGGGCAGTTGCGTGTGCTCATTCATGGGATGTTCGTACCAAAGCACTGCTTTCAGATTGGCATTAAAGTAGTACATATAGCCGCCACCCACGGTATGAAACAGCATATCTGCATCGGTAAAGCCACTCGCTGCGGTAAGCTCATTTCCATCCACCCGCGTATTCGGATCATACCAGTCGTACTTCAAAATCATCTGGTGTTTCCAGCTGCCTAAATGTTGTAAATAATAAAAATAAGCCCCGTTAAAATTTCGGGTATAGAGCGGTGCTTCCAGGCTTCCGTCAAGGGGATAGGTACCTGGCGTAACAGAAGAAGTGGCGGTTCCGGATTGCAAACCGCTGATGTATTCAGCCCTTAGCTCCGACTGCCCCACCCCGTTGGGAATAATGAGCTGCACATCGGCACCATAATACCGCCTTGGCGCGATGCTACCGAGGTTGGCCGCTGTCGAATCGCTCCGGAAACGCCAGCCCCCATTGGCCTGTTGCATACTGTATTTAAACGGACTCTGGTTAACTATCCCGCCCCAATAGCCGCTAATGCCTCCGGATAACTTAAGGGAGGTCCCTTTTATTTCCTGCTTTTTAGAACTTATACGCGCTACCAGTTCCTTATAGCTGTCATATTCCATGGGGCCGGTAAGTCCTTGTCCGTTATAGATTCCGAGATCTACCGACAGCCATTTCCATTTGGATTCCTTTTTTCTGGGATTAAAAGTAAAGGTAATACCCAAATCTCGCTCTGTACCCATCAGTATTTGCGACATGCGGCCCCTTTCCGGTGCTTCACGGCTAACGGAAGACAACAAAATCTCATGCCCGAAAGGACGGGCCATCACCCCTACAGTAGCATGAAACAACTGCCATTTATTTTCGTAATACCGCCCCCAGAAATCGCGAATGTTCACACCCTTTTCTGAGCCGTCAAACTGGAACACAAAATATACGGAAGCATTTCCGTCACCATCATAGTGGGTAAAATCAGTGCGCAAACGGCCTCTTCTTAAACGGAAGCGGTTGTCAGAGAATTTCCCGAATTCCCCGCCCTGATAGGTATTGCCGTCTGCGCCTTCGGACTGTGCCCATTGGTATTGCGGTTGTATGTAACCACTAAAGCCCAGATGCCCGTAAACGGAATAAAGGGAGAGCATATGCTTACCCATCAGGGTGGAGGTGTCGATTAAATCGGTAAGCAGGCTGTTTGTGCCCATATTTACCGTTTCCTTTTTTGGCACCTGAGCCAGGAGCGGCGTTTGCCGGGTGCAGGCTAGTAATAATATTAGCAAAAGAGCAGTACGCATACCGGGAAGTTATTTTAGGGTGCAAAAGTATTCCTTAACTTTAAAATAGCCTTTAAATAATAGTATCGTAATTATTTGATAACATAGCGCCTGTCTTCGGATCAAATGAGTTCGGCAGGATCCCAGAATACCCGCTTAAAATCCTGCACCTGGTCATCTTTGACCACGATGCCTTCCTGTTCCAGTAATTGTTGCATCGTTTCCGGCGTTTCAAAATACATTTTGCCTGAGAGTAAACCATTTCGGTTCACCACCCTGTGTGCCGGTACATCTTTATACTGATGGGCGGCGTTCAAGGCCCAGCCCACAAGGCGCGCAGAGCCACCAGTACCGATACAGCGCGCGATGGCACCATAGGAGGTCACCCTACCCTTCGGCACCTGTCGTACCAGGTCATAAATAAAGTCGTATATAGAGGAGGTATCAGGCATGAGCTTCATTCTGGCACATCAGTGGCCTGGGAGGATGGTTTACTCCGCTTCGCAAGCAAACGGCTACGTCCCGGTTCTGATACATTTATATAATCATACGGACAATGCAGGCAACCATTGCCGCAGCAATACCCTCTTTTGCTCAGGAAGTGAGCGGTGAGCACCATTCTGCCTTCCGGGTTGAAATAATAATCCAGTCCTTCCTTCAATTCCATAAGCAGTTGATATGCCTTTAACCGGGAATGCGGGAAATATACTTTTTCATTTCGTTCAGCTGCTCTACGATCTGCTCATTCTTAGGTTTCGCCGCTTTGGCCTTGGCATAATAAAACTTTCCACCTTTAAAGTTACGGCTGTTGATACATATGGAGGCCAACTGAAGATACGCCGTAGCATTACTGTCGGGATCGGGCAAACCCGCTTTTACTGCTTTGCGCAGGTGTTCATAGGCCTCTTTGGAATTGCCCTTGCGATAAGCTATGGTACCCAATTGCAGGTAAGCCGTACCCTGAAAATCCTTATCTGTCACGCCGGCTTCAATACCCTTTCGGATCTCCGCCTCGGCCGAGTCCAGGTCTTCGTTCATGGAGGAAAAGTTCGCCTTCATCATATAATACGCAGAGCGGATCGGCTTATACAGCAGGTTAGGATACTTTACTTTATCCAAAAGGACTTTTGCCCCCTCTACATTACCTTCTTCCACATAACGCTGCAACAAGGTGATGGGCCCTACCATAAAATGGGCTACGACCATCAATAAGGCAATAAATATAGGTAGCCAGCCTAACCACCAGGTAACTTCCATTCCCAGCCAAACTCCTAATCCGATAAATAAAACGGCCAGCCACAAACGGTTGACCACAATAAAACGACGTAATGCAAACATAAATAACTTGATTGGCAGCAAAGGTAATTCAAATATACAGGCATACAAAAATTAAGGACCGGAGCGCAAAAATGAAAAAAATTAACACTTTGTTTTGGATATGTTGCTTTTTTTCTATTTTGTGGTTCTATTGTAAACGCAAACCAAACCAACATGAAAAAATCAAGGACATTCTTCCTGACACTATTTGTAACTACCTTATTTTTAGGAGGATGTATGAAAAACGGAAATTATACCTGCATTTGCACGGATGAGGATGGGTATCAGGAAGAATTCATTTTAGAAGACCAAACCAAAGCTAATGCGCGGATAACCTGCAAGGCAATGGATATGGCAGGATCAAAAGAATTTGAATGTAAGCTAAAATAACCTTTCGGCAAATCAAGCCAAGCAGGAACATGAATCAATACCTGGCCTTTATGGCTCCTTAAGTTGAAAATACCTTATTTGGACACTTATATAAGTATATTCGTAACTTTTTAATTATTTATGTTTATTTTAGTTCACTAAACAATGTTGTATATGAAAAAAGCGATCGTAAGTATTGCAGTAATTGCCCTAGCGGCAATAACGCTTCCATCCTGTCAAAAAAATTATGACTGTGTGTGCACGTTCAACGGCGAGGAAGTGGCCCGTGTTTCTTTAGGAAAACAAACTCGTAAAGATGCTAAAGCCGCTTGTGATGCTAAAGCTACCGGAAACGGGGTTGTCTGGAAATGTGAGATTGAGTAATGAATAGATCAAAAAAGGTTGCCGACTCAGGTGGGCAACCTTTTTTGTGTTACAGCAAAGCCACACATTCATTATAAGCGTTACAAATCCCGCTTAAACTTGATCATTTTCAAGGCTGTAATCATGGCCTCCTCTCCTTTATGGCCATGGGCACCGCCCAGTCGTTCCCATGCCTGAGCATCGGTATCTAGGGTGAGCACGCCAAAAATAACCGGAATGGGCAGGAAAACATTCAATCTGCCAATTCCCTCTGCCACCATTTTACACACATAATCAAAATGTGGTGTACCGCCCCGCACCACCGCACCGAATGCAATGATCGCTTCAGGTGCCTCAGAGGCCAGGATTTGCGCTTCGTGCAGTGCCTTACAGGCAAAAGGGAGTTCTACACAGCCCGGAACCATGCATACCTTACATACAATAGCGCCCAGTTCCTGTGCCACTCGTTGCGCGCCAGCTATTTGTTCAGCCACAATAGCTTCATTCCACTCCGTAGCCACAATGGCTACCCTTGCGCCTTTCAGGTGACGCAATGGTTCTAGATCAAGCAAACTTGAGCTTTCTGATGATATTGCCATAAGCCCTATTCAATTTTAGAAAATTATTAGGTGGTTCCCATCTGCAGTAAATGGGCGTGAAGTTGCCGCACTTGTTGAATCACCGATCGGGTTTCATCATTATAAAGGACATAGTCGCAGCGCGCCATCTTTTCCTCTTCGTCCATTTGATTGACCATTCTTTTCCTGATCTGCTCCTCACCAATGCCGTCGCGTTTCGTAGCACGTGCCAGCCGCATCCCTTCGGGTGCAAACACGCCTATCATTTTATCCATCTCCCGGAAACTACCACTTTCAAAAAACAGGGCAGCCTCTTTAAGTACATAAGGTGTGGTTTGCCTGGCCATCCATGCTTTACCATAGGCAATAACAGCAGGATGTACCAATGCATTCAGCTGTTGCAATTGCTCCGCATGTTCAAACACCATTGAAGACAAAAAGGGCCGGTTGAGCCGGCCTTCTTTATATACTTCTTGTCCAAATGCTGCAATCAGGCCATTTTTCAGCACTTGATCATGCACCATTAAGTACTTAGCGGCTTCGTCGGCGTTAAATACAGGAACGCCCAATAAGCCAAACATACGGGCTATCAAACTTTTACCTGATCCTATTCCTCCTGTAATGCCTACCTTCAGCATAAGTTATAGATGATGCAAGACCAACCCCAATAGCCGGACCTACTTATTTCACAGCCGCTGCCGCGGGAACACCCAGGTTTCCTCTTTTCTGAGCAGCCTGAGTCATTTCCATAGAGATCGCCTGACGTTCAATGGTAATAGTTGTATTACGGTCTATTTCAATCGCGAGTGTACCGTCCTCATTAGCGCGTACAATACGGCCATGAATACCGGAAGAGGTAACAATTTTATCACCTGTGTTCATGCTTTCTGCAAACTTCTTTTGCTCCTTGGCACGTTTTTGTTGCGGACGAATCATAAAGAAGTACATGACGGCGATCATACCTACCAGCATTATGGGCATCATCATACCACCACCCGGTGCAGGAGCCGCTTGTAATAATGTGGTTTCGAAAAATAAATTCATTAGTTGTCTGATTTTTTTAATGAGGTGCAAAGGTAAGAAATAAATCCCGGAGCAAGCAGCATACAAGGCTATTTTTACCCTTTATTACCGCTCTCTTTTGTTCGTTCTATTTTACGGATCTTATGGTCCGCAGTCAGTTCCTTTAATAAGTTATCCAGCACCCCGTTTACAAACTGGCCGCTTTGCATGGTGCTGTAGCGCTTAGCAATCTCTATATATTCATTAATGGTCACCTTGGTAGGTATGGTAGGGAAATACAACAACTCGCACAGGCCCATTTTAAGCAGTATGAGATCAACAAGGGCTACCCGCTCTGCTTCCCAGTTTTTAAGTCTGGGCTTGATGAGTTCCATGGTATACTCCTCTTTTTCAATCACGGTCCGAAGGAGGCTTTGCGCATACGTTGCTTTTTCCGAAGAAATAAATTGAAGGAAATTAACGTGCTTGGGACTCCGGAAATAGTTTTCCATCAATATATACAGCATGTCCTTATCATCTTCCCATCCATTCCACTCATCTGCAAAAAACGATTCAAAATCCTCATCTCCCTTCATCAGGTCGAACCAGATGTATTGAATAATGCTCTTCTCAGATGCTTTGGTCTTTTCCGGTTCACTTATATATTGCTGATAGGGGGCAGCGGATACGAGCTTGTTATACAGCTTTTTCACCCATTCACCGTCCACATACTGCTCCAGCTTGGCTGCTTTCACCTGTTCTGAAAAGGTATTATTTTCAAGCAAAAGCCACAAAAACGTATTACCTGCTATTTTGGTATTTACCTGCCGGTCATACTCGGTAGCCAGGTATTTTGAGGCTCTTTTACGCGAATCGCTTTCGGCATACTGAGCTACCCGGCTGACGTACAGCAAGGTCAGCGCAAAAAGTTCAGAGGAACGGTTAATCTTTTCATGCAATAACTTAGCACCTTCTTTAATCAGATCTGTTTCGGAGCCTTGGGCAACGGATTCCAAAGCATACAGCGCCTGCATCACCTTGATCCTGATATTTCTTCTGCTGATCATATTTTATGGGGAAAGAGCGCAAAGATAAGCCAATTTAAAATTTATTACCGGCCAAATTAAAGCGGGCTTCACATTTATGAAAAACCCCTATTTTTGTTCATCGGGTATATAATCTAATCTTTATGACGCTTACTGTTACCTTACTTATTGCCTGCCTTATTTTTATCATTATCATCACCGGTTTGGAATATGCTTATCTGGCATCTAACAAGCTGACCATTGAACTAAAGAAGAAGCAAGGCGGTACATCGGGCAAGTTACTGGGCAGTTTTTTTGAGGAGCCGGAGCGTTTCTGGAGTGCTACCATCATCAGTTTTTATGTACTCCTGGTCAGTTTTTGCTTTCTGCTTACCGGGCTCACTTCCTATCTGATAAATAAGTTGCCTGTAGGCATCAAAAGCCGCTTCGAAACTTACGATTACCTGCAAATGATTACCGACCTCATCATCGCCTTCGTACTGGTGTTGGGTGGTATCGGTGTAATTGCAAAAAGAAGTTTTGAATACTACCCGGAACAAAAACTTAATACCTGGGGCCGCTTTATTAATGTAATTTGTGACCTCACGGCACCCTTTGCCGGCATTTTCACGGGTATTTCCGAGTTTATACTCAAATACCTGTTTAATGTACGTATCAGTAAAAAAGAAAGCATTTTTGAGCGTATCAATACCCGTAAGTTCCTCCGTCAATCCATACACGGACATGACAATATGGATGAAGCCCACCGCGAACTTTTCGAACGGGCGCTTCAACTCACCAAAGTAAAAGTGCGCAAATGCCTTACGCCGCGTAACGAAACCATTGCCATTGATGTACAGGCGCCGATCAAAGAGTTGAGGGATACATTTGTAGAAACCAAACTCTCCAAGATTGTCGTCTATGAAGAAAACCTCGACAACGTGGTGGGCTATGCCCACCATGTAGACCTGAACCGCCGGCCGGCTACCATCAGCGAAGTGCTGCATCCCATTCCTACCGTGCCCGAGACGATGAGTGCCATTGACCTGATGCATAAATTCACTAAAGAAAGAAAAAGCATCGCCTGGGTCGTAGACGAATTTGGCGGCACAGCAGGTTTTGTGACTATGGAAGATGTGCTGGAAGAGGTTTTTGGTGATATTAAGGATGAATACGACACAGAAGAGTTTACCGAAAAGCAAGTGGGCGAAAACGAATATATCTTTTCCGGTCGCCTGGAAGTAGACTACCTCAATGAGAAGTATGAATTTGAGCTTGACGCAAAAGAGGCAGATACTTTATCGGGCTATATTATTGCCAGCTATGAGTCTATTCCCAAACGAAAAGACCGCATTATCATTGATAATTTTGAGATAGAAGTAATCATGGTTACCGAAACACGGATCGAAACGGTACGCATGCGGCGATTACAGATATAACAGGTATATGACAATTCCTTTATGAAACTATTCCTTACTGTCCTTATCGCTTGTATGGGCTGGCTGCCGCTTCAGGCGCAACAGGGCAGCTATGAGCACTTAAATTTTAAGACTACAGACGGCCAAACCCTGACGCCATCCAGCCTGCCTCAGGGAAAGCCCTTGATATTGGCCTACTTCAGAACAGACTGCGACAATTGCCGCTTTGCCGCAAGCCAGATAAAAGAAAGGGCAGTTGATTACCCCGCACAGATCTGGATGATAAGTCCAGAAGAGCAGGACATGATCAGCGTATTTGAGGAAATGAACGGGCTGTATGGCCTTCCTTCACTCACCGTGGCCCAGGATGATACAAAATCTATGCACGATTGGTTTCAATTCGAAGAAATTCCGTTTTATGTCCTGTTTGACGGCCAGGGCCGGCAACTCGCCACGTTTCCTACTTTTCCCGACCAGGCTACGGTAAAAAAGTACCTGACCGGCAAGTAACAGGCCCCATACATCCTACTATTTCACAGCAGAAAACCATACGGATTTGCACATCAACCGATATATACAATGGCGCGGAAACCGCATATGGAGCCAGGGGGCAGTCCACATGGAACTGGCTGCCGGCGATACCGAACAGCAGGCCATACAGTGCTATAAGGACCTGGGCCTGGTTTATCCTAAGTTTTTCAAAATGGACCTGCTAAGTAAGGTAGCCTTTTTGTCGGCAGAGTTATTGGCCCCCTACCCATCCGGAATACCACAAGCAGAAATTGCCACCGTAATCAGCAGCGGCTCGGGCTGCATTGAGGTGGATAAAAAATACGAAGAAAGCCGAAAACAGATCGCCAGTCCTGCCTTGTTTGTCTACACCCTACCTAATATCATGCTGGGCGAGGTGTGTATACGACATGGATTCAAAGGGGAACAGATGTGTACCATCAGCGCTCCCCCTAACAGCGACTGGCTGTCCTTTTGGGTGCAAGACCTGCTCTCACAGCCACAGAGAGCCACCAGCGCCTGCCTTTGCGGCCACGTAGAGGCTACAGCAGAAGAAATAAATGCCTGCCTGATGTGGGTACAAAAAGGAAAGGAACATCCCGAGGCGCTGTCGTTTAACCCCCGGGCGGTAGCCCACTTACTTCATCAAAACCCCGAAACATGTCGCAAGCCTGTATAGCCGGTATGGGCATCATTACCGCCATTGGTCAAAATGTTGCCGAAAACCTTAACGCCTTGTCGGAAGGGCGGCATGGCATATCCCTTCCCGAATGGCTGGATACTTCCCATCGCTTACCGGTAGGAGAGATAAAAGCAAGCAATGCAATGCTGGCAGAGATGGGCAGCGCACCCGCCAATTGGCCGCGTACCGCCCTGCTGAGTCTTATTGCTGCTCGGGAAGCCTGGCTTCCTCTAGCCGGCAAAGCAAAAGGCTTACGCATAGCTTTTATCTCGGCCAATACTGTAGGTGGCATGGACCTTACCGACCGGTTTTACCAGGCCCGGCTTAAGGACAAAGTACTGAGCGATCCGGCAGACATTCGTTATCACGAGACCGGTGCCATTACACAAATCGTGGCCGACAAACTGGCACCCGGCTGCTGGCATACGACAATAAGCACGGCCTGCTCCTCCTCCGCCAATACCATTATGATGGGTGCGCAGCTTATTGAGCAGGACAGCTTTGATGTGGTGATTGCCGGCGGTGCCGACAGCCTCTCCCGGTTTACGCTCAATGGCTTTAATTCCCTGATGATCTTAGATAAGGAACCCTGCAGGCCCTTTGACGAACACCGGAAAGGGCTCAACCTTGGTGAAGGAGCAGCCTATGTAGTGCTGGCTGGCAGCCACGCTTTACGACAGCTGGAAACCCCATCTTTAGGCACCATAGCGGGCTATGCCAATGCAAATGATGCCCATCACCAAACCGCTTCCTCACCGGAGGGGACGGGCAACCTGCTGGCCATGCGCCATGCCCTGGCCAAGGCCGGGCTGGCAGCGACAGCTATCGACTACATCAACCTTCACGGTACAGGAACAGAAAACAACGATGCTTCCGAAGGTAAAGCCATCAGTACACTATTTGGCAGCCAGGTGCCGGCAGCCAGTTCCACCAAGGCCTTTACAGGCCATACCCTGGGTGCCGCCGGTGCCGTAGAGGCGGTATACAGTGTTTTAAGTATTACCCAACAAAAAATTTGGCCGCATCTGAGGCTACAAACACCGATCGGCAACTTAGACTGGCAACCGGTAACCACTTTAAGTACAACGCCTGTAAAACATGTGTTGTCTAATTCATTTGGCTTCGGCGGCAATTGTTCCACCCTGATCATTGCTTCCGGAAAATAGATTTCCAAATTTAATTTTAAATTATTCAAACATTTAGTATTTTAACAGCCTCATCAAACTACACTATTATGGAACAACAAGAAACCGGCTTCTTTGACACGTCTCTGGACAACACGGCCAAGGCGCATTTGCTGGAAACAGTACGCTGGACAAAATTCCTGTCCATTCTCGGCTTCATATTCATTGGACTCATGCTTATCGGCGCCGTTTTCTTCTTTGTTGCGGGCAGCAGCATGGGTGCCATGAGCGGCATGTGGAGCACTATGGGTTCAATGGGTCTGGGTATTTTGTATCTGGCCGTCATTCTTTTATACCTGTTTCCCGTCATTTCGCTGTATAAGTTCAGCACACATATCAAGAATGGCATCAACACCAACAACCAGGACATGATTAACGAGGGATTCCGCCACCAAAAGAACCTCTATCGGTTTATGGGCATCATTTTCATTATCATCCTTACCTTTTACCTGCTGGGTATCATTTTCGGCAGCTTGGGTGCGATGTTTGGTTAATCGTTATTCCTGAACCTGCTACCTACAAAAAACAGGCTGCACCTCCCGTGCAACCTGTTTTTTTCTTTTAACCATCCCTAAACCATGAGAAGTATCTTTTAGCGGCCTCCGCCACCTATGCCCTGTTGTCCCCCATCACCATCCTTCAGATCATCGTTGTTGATTTGTTTCTGACTGGAGTAGGTCATTTTACCAAAGCTCAGGTTGAAGCTTAAACGCAGGCCGCGACCATAATAAGTATTGTTCATTTCGTATACGGCGTTCTGGTACTTATAATAAGTGGTCATATCAATCTCGGGAGTGAAAAAATTCTCTCCTGCCAGGACGATGGTGCCCTTACCTTTCAATACGGTCGTTTGCAAACCCAGGAAGTAGTAGTACCAACCGGTTTGATAGCCTTGCAGCTGAATCTGATTACCGTTATACATACCGAAACCGGCAATGGAAAACCGATCATTGATCTTAAAGGTGGCATTCAGATTGGCGGCATACTGCCAACCCTCGTTAACCAAATTAAGAGGTTCGCTTTCCAGCATCTTATAGTATAAATTACCGTTCAGGCTTATCATAAGCCGGTTAAAATAGGTAGCCCCGGCGAAAAGGTCGACCCCAAGGGTATTGTTGCGGGCAACATTATCAAAGGTGGTGCTGCTTATATTTTCATCGTTCACCGTAGTGATGCTTTCAATGCCATTTCCGGTATGGCGGTAAAAAGCGGATAAACTCAAGCTGGTTTTGCCCAGATAGGTACTGTAACCCAACTCTACATTATGCGTTTTCTCAGGTTCCAGGCGGGGATTACCAAAAGAAATGTTATACTGATCACTATAATTGACAAATGGATTGACAAACTGGATAGAAGGTCGTTCGATCCGCATATTATAGGACAGCTTTATTTTGTTGAAGTTTTTGAGGTCCCAGGAGAAGCTAAGGTTGGGTACTACATTATGAAACATAAGATCAAAATCGCTATCGGCCTCCTTTTGTGCTCCGGCAATATAGGTCAGCTCATAACGCGCACCGGCAATCATAGACAGGTTTTTGCGCAACATGGTGGAGAATTGTCCGTATAGTGCCGCTACCTGTTGGTTATAGTTGAGTTGGTTACTCCGGGCCGGATCAGGAATGTAGTCACCTCCATTTCCGGGTGTCCAATAATCCAGGGTATAATCACTTTTAATATCACGATTGATGTATTTGATACCCGTTTCTATTTTTTGCTGATGTTGTTTCAGCGGGTGTACGTAATCCGTTTGTATGGTAAATTCATTATTCTTGCGCTGATTTTGGTTTTGCTCCTTATAAGTGGCTTCCTCATCCGGCTTACTAAGATCCGTTAAGTCATACTGTTCATCGGCACTGCCTATGGCGTACTGTGCCAGCACATCCAGGGTACGTCGCGGATCCGACTTGAATTTTTTCGTGTAGGCACCGTTAAAACCTATATTGTTCCTGGGTCGTTCAGAAGTGCTGGTACGTAGCATGCCCGGATAGGCAGCAGGCGAAAAAGAATAATCTATATCCTGGTCCTGCATCCAGTTTCCGGGATTATAACTTACCCCGGCCTGAATTGTTTGTAAAGAGTCGATCTGATAATCCGCACTCACCTGGCTCCAGCCAAAATTACCCCGGCCATTGAAGCTCGTATTTTGTGTGAGTATCATCTGTTCAGGGCTATTGGGGAAGTCTGTTCGCTTTGACATCCCTGTAAGATCCATTTCCCAGCGGCTGTAGCCGGCATTAGCCGTAATACCTAATTTATTATAGCGGTAATTGAGGTTAAAACCGCCGTGACCCGTAAAAAATTCGCGTGGCATGTTATAACTCAAAGCAGAGAACACAGAGCCGCTCATTCCCTTCATCAGGTTCTTTTTCGTTACGATGTTGATCACACCCGAAGTGCCTTCCGCATCGTATTTGGCGCCGGGACTGGTAATCACCTCCACACTTTTAATATTGTCGGCCGGAATTTGTTTTAATACATCCTTTACAGAAGCCGCGATCATGGTAGAGGGCTTGCCGTCAATCAATACCCGTACATTACCGTTGCCGCGTAGCTGTACATTGCCTTCCAGATCAACGGTTACCATAGGTACCTTGCGGAGCAGCGACTCCGAGCTGGTACCCTTATTGGTAATATCTTTTTCCGCATTATACACATGGCCGTCAGGACGCTGCTCAATAAGTTGCCTGAAATCCACAATTTTCACCTCCGACAGTGCGGTACCTGTGGCCGTCATGTTAATGGCACCAAGATCCAGTACGGCTTGCTTGCCATCCAGTTCTATTTGGCGTTCCATTTTAGGATAGCCTACATAAAACACGGACAAGGTATAGGCACCTGCAGATAAAGAACTAAAACTGAAATGCCCCATGCTGTCTGCACTTTGTCCATCCATATCGGAATCACCCTGTTTTTGTAAGCCTACGGATACAAACGGCAGCGCTTCGCTGGTAGCGGAATCAACGATACTACCCATGAGTGTAATACCCCGGGTGTTGACGTCAGGTACAGCTACCTGGGCCTGCATGGAAGGGACCAGGAACAGGCAAAAAAGAGAGAGAAAAAGGAGGGATCTGGACATAGTTGTTTGTTTCTATGCAAACGTACTAAAGACTTACACCCCGGCTCTCCCCTTTTTGGGGTGAAAATTCTCCAATTTCTCCTCTTTTCCACGTTCCTCTACTATATATCAGCCCGATCAGGCAGGTACTTCATCGGCCAGGGGCACTTGTGTATGCAGTAAATCCTCCAGGGTTTCCCGGCGGCGTATCAGTCTGGCTTCCCCACCATCCACAAGTACTTCTGCTGGCTTTAAGCGGGAGTTGTAGTTAGACGCCATCATCATGCCATAAGCACCTGCATTGTGAAAGCAGAGAATATCTCCTTCGCGCACTTCCTTCAATTGCCGGTCTGAAGCAAAGGTGTCGGTTTCGCATATGTAGCCCACAATGGTATAAATGCGGTCTTTCCCATGTGGGTTAGAGAGGTTGGTAATATGGTGGTAGGCATCATACAGCACCGGCCTGATCAAATGATTAAATCCGGAATCTACACCTGCAAATACGGTAGCTGTGGTATGTTTTATGACATTGGTCCGCGTCAGGAAATAGCCGGCCTCGCTCACCAGGAACTTACCCGGTTCAAAATGTATTTCTATATCGCGCCCAAATGACTTGCAGAAAGCCCGGTAGCGGGTGGTCAGCTTTTTACCCAGGCTACCCACATCAGTAGTGATATCACCGTCTTTATAAGCCACTTTAAACCCGCTGCCGAAATCAAGATAACGGAGATTGGGGAAGCGCATGGCCAGTTCAAACAATAGCTCAGCGCCATTCAAAAACACCTCTACGTCGAGTATGTCGCTGCCGGTATGCATGTGCAAGCCCACTACGTCCAGGTCAAAGGTTTGCACCAGTCGCTCTACGTGGCGCATTTGATGAATGGAGATGCCGAATTTGCTATCAATATGACCGGTAGATATCTTATAATGGCCGCCCGCCATAATATGGGGATTAATGCGGATGCATACCGGCACGGTATTCCCGTATCGATGCCCGAATTGCTCCAGCATGGAGATGTTATCTACATTAATATTTACACCCAGCTGAATGGCAGCTTCTAATTCTGAAAACGACACACAATTGGGGGTGAATAGGATGGACTCCGGATCGAATCCGGCCATCAAACCCAACTGTACTTCTTCGATAGAGACCACATCTAAGCCGGCACCAAGTTCTTTAAATAGTTGCAGCACATGGATATTGGTAAGTGCCTTAGCGGCGTAATGCAATTTCACCTTACAGCCACTGAAAGCATCAGTAAGTTTCCGGTATTGTTTGCGCATCGTAGCGGCATCATACACATAAAGGGGCGTGCCATGGCTCGCTGCCAATTGTAGTAATTGTTGTTGGGTCATGTTCTTGTTTGTCATACGGATATTAGAAAATAAAAAGGCTTGCCTCGATCGGCAAGCCTCTGTTAAAGATTTTTTATGTAGAAAGACAAAAAGAATCCTTAGCCTACCGGGTATAGCTGGAAGTACTTCTTTATCTTTATGATGGTCACTTGTTGGTAAGTCATGCGCTTATTTTTCTCGAAAGCGGTGCAATAATAGGACATTTTTTTAAATATTCAGCATTTTTTAGTCCTGCAGCACCCTTCCCTTTCCTGCGGGTGGCCGGTAATGTCCTTTTTTGTTATGTGGAAGAGCCTGCTTCCGCTGTTCTATACGCATACTATCGGTCACAGAAGTATACTGAAATGTTTTCTCAGAAACCAGGTCGTCTACCTGGTATATTTCTTCTTTAACCAATTGCCCCGAAGTGGCGTCATAATATCGCCATACCCCATGCTTAAGCGGCCCCTGATAATTCGTGATGGCCACGAGCGTGTCGTACAGGGTAATAGGATCTGTGATCCATATTGAATCAATTTTTTGTTGTGCAGAAAAGGCACGGTATTGCCCGTCGCAGACCAGTTTGCCTTTTTCATAATACTGGGCCTGTCCATCCAGGATATCCCGCCGGAAATGTTCGATGGACATCAGTCTTCCTTCCGTATCTAAGGTATACCAGGCACCCTGTTTCTGATCATCACGATAATTACCAAAACGGGTGTAGCCCGGCTCTCCACGTAAAGGCGCCACCTGAAAAAACCAGGTACCCTGTTTCCTGTTTTGCTTATCTTTTTGGTTCAGGCTGTCGTGCGTTGTTTCCCTGCTCGTTTGCGCACGACCCTGTTCCTGAGCTGCAACATTTGTAATAAACAAAAGCAGCGCGGGAGCAAGCGCAAAAAGTACCCAGCTTATAGAACGAATCTTTCTCAATTATACGGCAAAGGAAGTGCCGCAACCACACGAGCTGCTGGCATTGGGGTTATTAAAGATAAAGCCTCTGGCATTCAGACCGTTGGCATAGTCGATCTGCATCCCGGCCAGGTACATGCCATGGGCCTTTTTCATGATCACAGGAATACCGCTTATTTCAAATTCTTCGTCATCGGATTCCTGTGTATCAAAACCCAGTACGTAGCTCAGGCCGGAGCAGCCTCCCCCCTTTACCCCTACCCTGAGTTTATGTCCGGGTGTGGCATCGGGAGCCGCCAGCAGGCGTCTTACTTCTTGCTGCGCTGCTTCTGTAAACGTGAGCGCAGGCGTTGTTGTCGCATTCATAATATGGTTATCTATTATCTATTATTAAATTGTTGTTGGCTAACCCTCCGTAGCGTCATCTGCTTTGTCTTTCTTGGCTGCGGCTTGCTTGTCCTTTTCCTCATTCGCTTGGTCCCCTTCCGTTTCTTCCTCCTGGGTCACGATAAACTGAGGCAGTACAAATCCGGATTGCTGTTGCTGCTGCATTTTCTCTTTTTGTTCTACAAAAGAACTGTAGCTGCCGAACTGACGCATCAATTGATATCCTTCATTGGTCAGGTTCAGCTTCCCGGTATTTCCAAAGCCGATCACCCCGTTTACCAGTCCCGTACTCATCAGTATCTCCCATATACGCTCATATTCCTGTTCAGATATCCGAATGCGGTGCGGACGCAGAATCTCTTTATCCAGCTTCTTGGTGATCCGGTCCCCTTCGTTATACAGTTCTTGCAGTGTTGTATCTATTATATACACATCCTGCGCCTGCTTATCGGGGAATACGGGCAACGAATTCCGGTTGCGAAAGCGGGTAATGACATTATTCTTTTTATTCCTGTTGGTTATTTTATCCATAGATCACATTGTATGGTCCTTAAAACTTTAAGTTACGAAATTTTGGCCAAAACGGTTTGTCCACCGCGAACAGCCTGTCCTATCTGTACAGCTATCTGCGTACCCAGCGGGAAAAAGATGTCCACCCGGGAACCGAAGCGAATAAAGCCAAATTCGTCATTTTGGCGGATCTCGTCACCAGGTTTAACGTAATATTTAATTCTCCTGGCCATGGCACCAGCTATCTGGCGCAACAACAGCGTTGTCCTTTCATTACTTACCACTACCGTTGTCCGCTCATTTTCAGTAGAGCTTTTCGGATGCCAGGCCACCAGATATTTACCCGGATGGTATTTTACATAATCTATTTTACCACTTATAGGGCTACGGTTTACATGCACATTAAGCGGCGACATAAAAATAGACACCTGTAGCCTCCTGCCTTTAAAAAATTCGGGCTCTTCTACTTCTTCTATCACCACCACTTTACCATCAGCAGGTGCTACCACAAGACCTGCACCTTCAGAGAATTTACGGATAGGGATTCTGAAAAACCATAAAACCCAGAACCACAACAGGAAAAACACCAGTTGCAGCAGCCAATACAACACAGGTATGGCGTATAAAAATTTATAGCTTAAAAAGCCAAGACCGATCCATAAAAGGGTAGCTATGACTATATGCAGGTATCCTTCTTTATGTATGTACATATGTTTACTTAAATATTAGACAACAAAATGTCTTAACGGTTTATTGTTGCCGGCAAAGATACAGGCAATGTTTAAACCATAAACCAAAGAATATAACAAAATGCAAAAGGTAAGGTAACCAACAAGGAATCAAACCGATCCAAAGCACCGCCATGGCCGGGCATTAAGTTACCGGAATCTTTAACAGCAGCCATTCTTTTCAATTTAGATTCCAGCAAATCTCCTGCCGTACCCGCTATGCAGGTGATGGCGGCAAGCATCATCCAATCGATAAGTGTGTACATAGAAAAAGGGCTGTAATATGCCCAAACAGCTGCCCCTGCCAGGGTAAGCAACACACCCCCTATGGTGCCCTCCCAGGTCTTCTTAGGGGAAATGGCCGAAAAAGGTGTTTTACCAATAAAGGAACCTACTATGTAAGCCATGGTGTCGTTCATCCAGATCATGAGGATCAAGGCCAGGGGCAAAACCAGATGTATTCCCCTGAGTCCTATCAAAAAACCCATGGGCAAAGAAATATAGCACCAGCCCAGCACAACGCACAGCCCGGCAGTAAACGCGGTACGCTTACTCAGTACCGAGATCAGCAGGACCAAAACCGGGAGTAAAAAACTGATATAGAATAAATTACCATCAGGCACCGCTATCGTCAGCATGATCCACACCCCACCCAGTTGCAATAGGAAAGGGATCCAGGAAGGAAAATGCTGACCGGGAAATATTTTCTCCATCAGGGATATGAACTCGCGCAGACACAAAAACTGAATGAGTGCGGCCAAGGCAAAAATAGCCCAGGGCGTAGGCGCCAGAAGCCCTGCCATCATAACCGCAGAAAATAATATAGCGGAACCCAATCGGGTAAAAAACACGGGCCAGTTCATGAAGATTATAAATTTAAAACAGATAACAAAGAATCAGGCATCCGCCTGTTCCGGCTTTGCTTCCACACTCCAATCGGGAGGCAATACCGTCCTGTTACGATACAATTGCCACAGCGAAAATCCCACCACCGCACCTGCAACCAAAAAATAGGTCAGCATAATGCCCAGCGGCTCCTCCATATCATCAGTACTCATATAGGCCATGATTACCTGCAGGCCATTATGGACAAAATGCAGCAACACCGTCAGCCAGAGATTACCGGTAAGGTAATAGACGATACCCAATACCAAACCTGCAAGCAGAATAGGGATAAATTCAGAAACGCTGGCATGAAAAAGCGTAAACAAACCTGCGGTGATCAGGATGGACAACCACCACTTTCTCGTAAAGCTATAGGCAAATTTCTGTATCACACCTCTGAAAAAGACCTCTTCGCAAATGGCAGGAAGCAAGGCAATAAGCAGTAAATTTCGCAATAACGACAGCAAGTTACCCGATTGCAGGTAAAAGGATAACATCTTCTGCCTTTGGTCATCTAAAGCGGTCACCGCCGATCCGAAATCAATCTTTTTAATCCAGGTGGCCAGCACGCCAATAAAGAAAACCAGGCCCACGGCCAATAAAACTACCCAAAGCGCCTGAGGCGGCCGCTTTACCCTTTCCAGTCCCAGATAGCGCAGGGGTTGGGGATGCGCCAGATAAGCAAACACCAGGGCAGGAATTAAAAAAACAATGAGTTGAAACAAAACATTGGATCCGAAAATAATGTTGGGCTGTTCATAAAGTCCTTCCGTAAGGAATGCAGCCAGCTCGTCAGCACTGATGCCTACAGATTTCTGGATATATAATGTTTGCGCATAAATGCCAATCAGAAACAAAGCGGCCCAAATGGACAATAAAATAAGAAGCTGTATCGACTTATTATGATATTGCAGAAAAGTTTTAAACATAAAAACATATAAAAGGACGCCAATAAAGGTCCGTGAAAGCCTGGGTAAGGCTGCAAAAATACGGTTTAGGCCCTCAGGAACAAAAAATAAACCAGCCGGGAGCCGGTGCCGGAAAAAGAGGCCGGAAAACGCGTCGCAACAAACCAATAACGTTCCCTAAATTATTGCTAAATACCCTTACTACAGTGATCTTTCGATTATTTTTACCGGCATCGCAAGCCGGGTCCTTTCGCCTTCTATCCAAATTTTAATTGATACTTACTTCATATGTGGCAATACGCTAATAAATTTTCGATTTTTCTATGTGTAGTACTACTCCTTGCGTCGGTGGGTGATGTGCATGGGCAAAGACGGAAAAAAAGAAACAAAAAAACAAAAGTCAGGACGGAACAACTGAAGCCACATGAAATAGATACTTTATTACAGCCTATTCCCATCAACCGACAGGCATTTACCGATAAAATTGCCCATCAGGTAAACATCGCCGACCGTAAGGATGGCAGCCTGGATCAGAAGATTGAAGTGGATGACCCCACAGTTTCGGAAGCTTACACGCAGATCATTATCCAGGGTGTACCGAGGGTGATGAACCATATTGAAAATATGCAAAGCGCCTCCCATACCGGGAAAATAGCGTATCACCGTGCTTTGGAAGATATGGTCAAAAGCTTTAATGCCCGGCCCATGTCCAGCTCAGAGATCACGTACATGAGGCGCAGGCTGCGTAATTTCGATGAGCTCATCGATGCGCTGGAGACGAATTCCATCAAACAATATGTCAATAAAAACGCCAATATTTATACCCTGGATAATAGCGAGTTACTGAGGGATTATCCGCAACAAAAGGCTTTTGTATTTCAAACCGTGGGTAAGGTACGACCCGAAGTAATGATCCGGCGGCTGCCCGAGTTTGCCAAAGAAGCCTATGCCGATCCCATCGTCGCCACTGCGGCCCAGGTGGTGCCGGGTACCATTCTTACCTATGCCACCTCCACCAGTTATCTCAATGCCGTTGTACGCCGTAATGCAGATCCCCTGGTGCAGGCTATTGTGCGTATTGCCTCCGAATCGCGCAGCCCCCTTAAAGCACTGCCTTTTCTTGGCGATGTGTATCACAAGCGCAAGACCGTAAGACAGATAGATGCCATTACCAATGATCCTGTGGCCTATTACAAAGCACTGGTGCAGCTAAAAGTCCAGAATGAAACCCTGGCTGCGGACTATATTGATAAAGAATTAAACCACAGAGGCTTGCAACTCGTACGCAAAGTGAATGAACTTCATGATGCGCCGGCCGCCACACGCTTTAAGTCGCTCCTGCCCTTTGGGGCGGAAGACCTGTACTTTATGATGATTGGCAGCCAGGACGAGATATATACCAGCAGCTTTACCTGGATGTTTGGCCGGATGATGGAAAAGATGAAACCCATGAGCGGTGATCAGCTTCTGGACAAAGTACATAAAAACCATTTCCGCACCTTCATCCGCATGTGCGCCGGTTACAATACCCTGACCCCCTTCCTGGCCTCAATTGAAAGGACGCAGAAAGAAACATTAATGAAAGAGTTTGTGGCGGGCCTGGAACAAGGGGAACAGGATGACCTGACCGATGCGGTGGATGTGGCTGATGCATTTGGCAGCCTCTCCGACCCCGAGCTCATCAGCTTTTTAAAAGCTGAAGTAAAAACCCACCTCAACCATATGCGTAGCAGCCAGCTGGAGTCGGCCGACAAGGGAGAAATTGTGTACGGCTTGCTGCATACTATCTTTGAGAGTGCCGAAAATACGGAAAAGCTAAGCAGTGACCTGGATCGCCTGGTACCACCTATTACTTATGTACCCAATAGCGCTATGAGAAACAGCCAGGGTGCCATTATTGTAAGGGTATACTTCTACGGAGATGCCGATGGCAAAATCTCATTCAACAGTTTTAAATCCAACTTCCCGGCGGCTAAATGGAGCAGTGAAAGCAACAAGCAATGGATCAAATACACCGCTAAAAGTAAGGATCACCCTGTAATCGTATATGCCAATCTACCCCTTTCCGAACCGGCGGACGAAACCGCACAAAGAGCACTCACCCAGTTTCTAAATGAGAAAGGACTGGACCCCGGCATTGTTATTCACCGTGGCCACAGCTACCACCTGGAAGGCTCGCTGGCACAGCTCAGTCCGGCTACCAAAGTAGTGATGCTGGGCTCTTGCGGAGGCTACCATAACCTTTCTGCAGTACTGGACAAGTCGCCGGATGCCAACATCATCTCTTCCAAGCAGATTGGCTCTTTTAGTATCAACGAACCCATCATCCGTGAAATACTACAGCCCTTACAGGAGGGTAAAGACCTGGACTGGATTAAAGCCTGGACTGACCTGGAAACCTACTTCAGCAAAAGGAGCAAGCAGGAAAAAGACCTGTTTAGCGACTATGTGCCACCTAATAAAAACCTGGGCTCTATTTTCATTAAAGCCTACCGGAAACAACTTGATCTGCTGGAAGAGGAGGTATAAAACGCCATACTCCTGCCGATGTACCATTCTTAGTATTTATGTACCTTTACTGATATGAACTTTACAAAAGCAACCACCTTACTCTTGACCGCTTCCTGCCTGCTCGCCGCTGACCTTTCGATGGCGCAAAAAAGGAACAGGCACGAGGAAACCGAGGAACCGAAACAAGCACCCAAGCCATGGGAAGTGGACACCTTGATCAGGCCCATCCCCATCAACCGTCAGGGCTTTACCGACAAGGTGATGGCCCAGGTGCGCAGGGCCGACCTACGTGACGGTGCCGTGGATGAGGTGATTGAAATACAGGACACCGCAAGTTCCAGAATGCTTACCGAGGTACTGCTCCAACGCGTGCCCAGAATCATGATACATATTGAGAACCTGGAACAAGCCGACCACCGCACCAAGCTGGGCTACCACAGGGCGCTGGAAGGACTGATGCGCAGGCTGAATGCCAAAAGCCTGGAATCCGGAGATCTCAGTTACTTCCGCAAATCGGTCAATAATTTTGAGGCCATTATCATTGCCCGGGAAGAAGGCCGTTTACCCGAATTCGTCAAAGAAAATGCCAATATCTATACCCTTGATAATGGCGAGCTGCTGGATGATTTCCCGGATGTAAAAGCCTATGTATTCGAAACCGTAGGCACAGCCAAACCGGAGATCATGATCAAACGCTTGCCCGAGTTTGCCAAAGAAGCATATGCCGACCCGATCGTAGCCACTGCTGCCAAAGTAGTACCCGGTACCATACTCACTTATGCCACCTCTACCAGCTACCTCAATAGTGCTGTACGTAGAAATAAAGATCCCCTGGTGCAGTCTATCGTGCGCATTGCTAACGAATCGCGCAATCCGCTCAAGGTACTACCCTTCCTGGGTGATATTCATAACCAACGCAAAACGGTAGCTGAGCTGGATGCCATTACCGAAAATCCCATTCAGTATTACAAAGCGTTGGTGGGGCTTAAATTACAGAACGAAACCATTGCTAAAGACTATATTGATAAAGAATTAAAGCTACGCGGCCTGCAGTTCGTTCGTGTGGTTAATGAATTGCATGATTCGCCTGCGCCTGTCCGCTTCAAGTCGCTCAGCCCCTTTAGTGCCGAAGACATTTATTTCATGCTGATCGGCAGCCAGGATGAAATCTACACCTCAAGCTTTACCTGGATGTTTAACCGCATGGTAGCATTGATGGATCCCCTTCCCGGCAACGAGTTTCTCACCAAGATTCATTACGACCATTTCCGCACCTTTATCCGCATGTGCGCAGGCTATAATACCCTGGCCGATTTCCTGGGTACCATGGCCCAGGCAGAAAAACAAAACCTGATGCGTGACTTTGTGGCGAATCTGGAAAAGGGTCAGCCCGATGATCTCGAAGACGCCGTTGATGTGGCAGATGCCTTCGGTAGCCTTAACGACCCCAAGATTATTGATTTTCTTAAAAATGAAATCCGAACCAATTATGAGCGCACCTATGCCGCCAATAACCAGGAAAGCGAAAAAGGCGTGATCGTTTACGGCCTGTTAAGCACCATCTTCAACCACAACGAATCTGAGTCCGGCTTGAATAACAACCTCACCAGCATCATTCCGCCCATTACCTATGTTCCTTATGAATTTCTGAAAGATTCCACCACCTCAAGTGTGGTACAGCAAGTATTTTTCTACGGTGATAAAGACGGTATGGGCGCTTACAACAATTACCTCAACCTGTTTCGAAACAACAACTGGAAAATAGAATATACCAATAAGTACTGGACTACCATCACCTCGACTGGTGCCAATAAAGTAATCATTTACTCTAATGTACCACTGCCCGAAGAGGCAGAGGAAAATGATGAATTTGCCCAGAATAAGCTACAGGCTTTTCTCGATGAAAATGATATCCATCCGGCGGTCATCATCCACCGTGGCCACAGCTATTACTTACCCACTACCCTCAAGCACCTCACACCTTCTGCCAAAATCATTGTCCTGGGTTCCTGCGGTGGCTACCACAACCTGGCCACGGTACTTGATGCTTCTCCCGATGCCCATATCATATCTTCCAAGCAGGTTGGCGCCTTACGTATTAATGTGCCCATCATCAATGCTATTAACAACGACCTGGTAGCAGGCAGGGATGTCAACTGGATTGACATGTGGAGCAACCTGTCCAAATATTTTGCATCCCAGGGCGCCGGACAGCAAGATTTGTTCAGTGATTACATACCACCCAATAAAAACCTGGGTGCCATATTCATTAAGGCCTATAGAAAAATGGCCATGGCCAGTAACCAGTAAAGCAGATAACGACATAAAAAGGAACCTCTTTTGACACGCATCAAAAGAGGTTTCTTTTTTTACACTTATATTTTGTCAGAAGAATCGTAGCGTTTAGGAAAATAGCACCTGTATTTAGATTCCTCCCTACGGACCGGAAGGACAGTAGGAAGATATTGCTGGCGTTTTACCTTGCTGTTCAAATAACGTACTTTGTTACAATTGTCAACGTATTCTACCGTCATTAAGGCACTCCTTCTCATAATGCCTTTTGATGCCATCATCCGATTAAAGTCGCGGCACGAAATGCAGTGAAGTTGCGGGAGCGAAACGCTCTTTTTACATTTCTCCAAAGCGCTTTCTTTTTTTTACCTTTATACTTTACCTCCAACCGTACAACCCAGCATAAAATGGCCTCCAGGAAGAAAATAAAGCTTCATAAAATAAGTACCCGCGCACCAAAGGGTCTTGATAAAGACGAAACCAAGCGTAAAACGGCAGCTATTCTTCAGGAACTGGATGAGCTGCAAAACCTGTTGTACGCCGACGGGCAGCATGCAATTTTGGTCGTTATTCAGGGCATGGATGCAGCCGGAAAAGATGGTCTGATCAACGATGTATTCAGCGGCCTCAACCCTCAGGGGGTACAGGTGGCCTCCTTTAAAGTACCGACCGAAAGGGAACTCGCCCACGATTTCCTATGGCGGATACATAAGAAAACGCCGCCCAAAGGGATGATCCAGATTTTTAACCGCTCACATTACGAAGATGTCCTGGTGACCCGTGTACATGGGCTTTGCAACGACGAACAGGCCGCGAAAAGGATGGCCGCTATAAATGATTTCGAAAAGCTGCTGGAAGACCATGGCAATACACATATCCTTAAAATATACCTGCATGTATCGCACCAGGAACAAGTGGAGCGACTGGAAGAACGCTTGCTCATTCCCCGTAAAATGTGGAAATACAATGCCAATGACCTGAAAGAATCAAAACGCTGGGATGAATTTATGGGCTATTACGAAGAAGTATTCGAAACATGCAACCAGGTACCCTGGCATATTATTCCCGCCGACCAGAACTGGTACAAATCGTACCTTGTAGCCTCTCTGCTCCGCGACACGCTTAAACGTTTACAACTGACCTATCCCGGGTTAAAAAAATAAAATCATGAACCAAAACATTATCGATAATTTCCCCTTCCAGTCCGACCGGCCAGGGATTTCACCTGTTCAAAAAACCGAAAAAACCAATATTTTCGCTGTAGGTCTCACCAAAGGACAGCTGATGCAAAAGCACCGCACCCCTCTGGTTACCCTATTGGTGGTGCTGAAAGGAAGCCTTAGCTTTTTCATCGAAGAAGAGACGATCCAGTTGACTGCCGGCAGTAGTTATGCTATTCCACCTACCATAGAGCATGAGGTGAGGGGCAAGGATGAAGAAAACATATTCCTGCTTATTCAGGAAAAATAAGCGAAAAAAAATAACCCTTTTAATCATACGGCACAACACGCATATATGAAACATATCTCCTTCCTGAGTACCTTGATCTTACTGGCTGCTTCGGCAATAGCACAAATTACCGGCTCCTGGCAAGGCACCCTACAGGTACCAGGTGCTCAGCTACCCCTGATCATCCATATTGAAGAAAAGGAGGGTGCGGTAGCAGTAAAACTAGATAGCCCCAACCAGAATACCTTTGGCCTGGCCGCTACTACCGCTTCCTATACCGGGGGCGAATTCAGCTTCAGCATCACCGCCCTGATGCTGAACTACGAGGGTACGCTAAGCGAGGACGCTGCGACTATTAACGGAACTTTCAAACAAGGGACTTTTTCAACACCCTTAAATTTCTCCCGAATTACGGAAGAAAATGCTGCAGCCGCCGCTCCCAGGCGTCCTCAGGAACCCAAGCCGCCTTTCCCCTACCAGATCGAGGAAGTTACATTTACCGATACCACAGATCAGGTGCGGCTGGCCGGCACACTCACATTGCCTAAAGATGTGACACATCCGCCTGTAGTGGTATTGATTTCCGGATCGGGACCACAGGACCGCAACGAAGAAATTTTTAATCACAAACCTTTTTGGGTCATTGCCGATTACCTTTCCAGAAACGGCATCGGCGTATTGCGCTATGATGACCGCGGTGTGGGCCAGTCGGAAACAGGCGAGCATCCGGAACAGGTAACCTCAGCCCACCTGGCAAATGATGCCCTGGCCGCCTATACCTTCTTAAAGCAAAGGGGGCATCAACAAGTAGGGCTGGTGGGACATAGTGAAGGGGGCATGATCGCCCCGATGATTGCCGCCGAACATCCCGATGTGTCTTTTATCGTACTCCTGGCCGGCCCGGGCATTACCGGCGACAGCCTCCTGGCCCTGCAGACCTATCTCATGGGTAAGGCCGAGGGACTGCCAGAGGAGACGGCCCGCTGGAATCAACAGTTCTTTGGTGACTTCCTGCAATACGTAAAAAACTATAAAGGGAGTAATCCGGATGAGGATTTTTCCCAAAAACTGGACGAACTCCTGAGCGGGGCACCCGGGCAGCAGCTGGGCGAGGCCGAAAAACAAAGCATACGCCAAACTACCCTGGCTATGGTTCAAAATGAATGGATGCGGTACTTTATTGCCTTCGATCCGGCTCCCTACCTCAGTAAAGTAAACTGCCCGGTGCTGGCCATTAACGGCACTTTAGACATGCAGGTGCCCTACCGGGAAAACCTGGCGGGCATAGAAGCGGCACTTAAGCAGGCAGGTAATAAACACTATAAAATAGTACCGGCCGAGGGCCTGAATCACCTGTTTCAACATGCCACAACCGGGGGAGGCTCAGAATACGGCACGATTGAAGAAACCTTTGCCCCTGAAATCATGAGCCTGATGCAGCAGTGGATTAAGGAACAGGTGAAATAAAATGACCCCGGCCTTTTCAGCATTTACTCTAACACCACAAATACAGGTACATGATCTGACAGGCGGCGCGCTGCCTTCTGGTCGCCCTGGTAATGGAGGTAAAAGGGGACGATGCCCGCGTCCTTTTTCCGGAACGATGGCGGAAAATAGATATTGTCATACGCACTGGCCAGACAATCCCCTTTGATGCAGGCTTGGCGAAGCGTCGTTTTTTGATGGAGCAGTGCTGGTTGGTAGCCCATACTTTTAAGCGGGGTAAACACAGAATGCTGCTGCGGACAGTTAAAATCGCCCAGAAACAGGAGTTGCCGCCCCGAATACAGGGCTGGAAACAGCTTGAACCATTTAATTTCCCTTTCGGGCTGTTTCCCCTTGGGCAAGGCATGAAAATTAACGAGGGTAAAGCTGCGGTCCTGATATACAAAGTCTGCCATAAAAGGCTCCCGGCTGATGCTGTCGGCATAGACCGGCTCCAGCCATCCCCTGCCCTTTAATTGGATCCTGTTCTTTTTCCAGACAAATGCATAACGCTCCTGCTCGCCCTTGTTGTTGCTTTGCGTAGGCGGACTTACCAGGTAATCCCAGTCAGCCCCCAGCCGATCCAGTAAAAGCGTGAGTTGCGCCAGCTGCCGGGCACCATCGGGCCGGGTATTGACCTCCTGTAGTGCCACTACATCAAAATCCTTGATGGAGGCAGCTATCAGCGTCATTTCCGCCTGCGTCTTAGCCGCACCAAAATGGTTCAGGTTCCAGGTGGCGATACTTAATTGCCCCTGCGTCACGAAGGACAACAGCAGCAGAAAGACAAATAAGCTGTTCTTCACTATTCTTCTATAAATTCAGCATGTAATTTCTCGTCGTCCAACTCCCCTTCCCAGCGGGCTATAACCAGGCTCGCGAGGCAGTTGCCCGTTACATTCACAGAGGTACGGGCCATATCCATCAACTCATCAATGCCCAAAATAGCCATAATAGGCCATAGGGGCAAATTAAAGGTAGCCGCGGCACCGATCAGGATCACCAGGGAGGCCCGGGGCACACCTGCTACTCCCTTACTGGTGAGCATCAGGGTGAGCCCGATAATGATTTGCTGGCCGATATCCAGAGGGATCTTTGCCGCCTGGGCTACAAATACGGCCGCCAGTGATAAATATAAGGTGGTACCATCGAGGTTAAAGGTATAGCCGGTAGGTAAGACAAAAGCCACAATCTTTCGCGGCACGCCAATCCGCTCCATATTTTCCATGGCCTTGGGCAGCGCACTTTCCGAACTGGTAGTGGCAAAGGCAATGGAGACCGGCTCTTTAATGGCTTTATAAAATTGCCGGACCGGGATCCGGAACAGGAGCATTACCCCGCCAAATACAATAACAGCAAAAGCAATCAGGGCACAATACAAGGTAATGAGCAAGCGAAATAAGGCCACCAGAATATCGGTACCCAGCTCGGCAGTGGCATGGGCGATAGCTGCCCCCACCCCCAAGGGAGCGAAATACATGATGATATTGGTAAACTTAAACATGGTTTCGGCCAGGCTTTCAGACACCTCCAGCATAGGCCGTTTCTTCTGCTCCGGCAGCATGGCCAGACCGATGCCAAAAATGATACTAAAAACAACGATAGGCAATACCTGCCCCTCGGCTATAGCCTTGGCTATATTCTCAGGGAAGATATCGAGGATGTGGTCCTTCCAGGTAGGAGGTGGTGCATCCGGCAGGCGGTCGAGTAAACCGGGCGGCACATCTATACCCGCACTGTCCATAACAAGAATCATTTTCTGTTGTATCTGCTTTTCGGAGGACAGCGGCAGCTGGGATAAGGTTTCCGACTGGACATCTATGTTCTCTCCCGCTTTGGAAATATTAATAGCCACCAACCCGATCGCCAGGGCCAATGTAGTTACAATTTCAAAATATAAAAGTGACTTCCATCCCATGCGGCCGAGTTGCTTCATATTACTATGTCCGGCAATACCAACCACGAGCGTGGCAAACAGGATAGGACCTATTATAGATTTTATCAATTTTAAAAAAACACTACTTAATACCTGCAAGTCCAGGGCTACCGATTTAAAATCGAGGCCGACCTGTACCCCTACGACCATGGATACCAAGATCCAGGTAGTGAGTGATTTTTTAAAAAATGCGAAGCCAACAAGGGCAAGACTAAAGACCCACCAACAGATTCGAATTACTGACAAATCGACAGCGATCCATTTTTCCATATAAATCAGCGTTGCCAGGGCAGCAATGGTAAATGTGATCAATGATGAAATAGAAAATATTTTTTTCATGTTTACAATTTACAATGGGTTAAAATCGTACGGCAATCCATGGTAAAAATATAAAAACCAGGGAGAAATCCAAGTAAAAATGCATGTTTTTTCACTATAGATTAGATAATTTAATAATTTAAAAAGACCCCGAGACATAGGCGGAAACATCATCTCTAATTTAGTTGGTTTTTATCTATTAAAAAACTTTTAACCAGTAGATTAATATAAAATAATGAGGAAAAAATCAACGATATGCCATAGTGTCATTAATTTTTATAAATAATTAAATTAACTGCTGATTATCATCTTATTATAATGATTTACTCAACTGAATTATAATACTATAAACACGCATGGAATTATTGTCTATCTGCAAAAATCTATCAAAATATAAGGACAAATTTGTTTTGTTTAACAAATTAAATTTATGAATATCTATTTCATGGCTATTCAGCAAGAAAAATATAGCTTTAGTAAGCAAATTGACTATACAAGTGCATGTCTATTATTTAATATCTATAATGATGAAATATAAATACACGCCTACCCGCTCAGAGGACCACTGCAAAAATTAAAATTTTGCCATAAAGGCAGCATTTTGCGAAAAAAGTGAGGAGATAACACCGGACCTGGTAGCGCTTACGATCGGGGAAATTGGGGCATTTTGGCATTAGCCAAGCCGGTCAAAACCATTCTTAGGCATAGCTATTTTGTTCTCCGGGGCCTGAAGAAACACGCTGAAATAATTGTTGGATGGATAAAAAAAGCCCGGACTCTTTTACAGAATTTGGGCGCATGCATGCATATATCTGAAGTTTTTACAAGTACCGGGCGAAGTGCGGAGCATAAAAATCAGGTAGCCGGCGACGTACTTATAACGATTTTTTTATACCAGACAACCGTCTGTCGTCAGTTAAGAAAATTCAGATCGGCATAGTCATATGATCTGAATTTTCAGATGAAGCACAAGGCCTATCGAAGGGTAAGCCTCCGGGATGCACGTAAGATTTTGTCCTTCATCCATTTCAGTTCATTCGTAAAAAGCATGGGGAACGCAAATAAGCCGGAGCGAAAAAATAAGCGAAAAGTGGCCATGGAACACCGGAAATAAATGCCCTTGCCAGGGCTCATCCTTACGCTCCCCTTGCGCTGAAAACAGCGTTCGGGAAAGTAAAAATCCGGTACGGCACACAGGAGGAGGTTGAAGCTTTCGGGGCACTAAGTCGTTTGAAAAATCAGAACTTCGGATGCATCAGTTCTTCCAGGAAGAAAGCACCATGTGTCGGGTCGATCACGAGCATAAACAAGAGCCCGAATAAAGAACCCCATAAGTGTGCATCATGATTGACGTAACCGGTCCCTTTTCTGGCCATATAAGCGGTATAACCCAGGTAAAGGATGGCAAAGAGGATGCTTGGGATGTAAATCAGGAAAAACAGGCCGATCTGGCTCCAGGGAGCTAAATAAATCATCGCAAAAACGATGGCCGACACGCCGCCTGAAGCACCCAGGGAACGATAGCCCGGCTGCTGCCGCTTTTTGATATAGGAAGGCAGGCAAGATACCACTATGCCCAGCAAATACAATAGCACAAATTTCTCATTACCAATATATTGAACTAAATAATCGCCAAAAAAATAAAGCGTGATCATATTGAAGGCCAGGTGCATGGTATCGGCGTGTACAAAACCAGCCGTCAGGAAGCGGTAATAATCGGCCGGACCCTGCATCCTTGCCGGCCACAGCAATAGCTTGTCCATCAGGGCATGGTTATTAAACGCAGAGAAGGATACCAGACAGGTAATGATAATAATGATCAGGGTAAGTGACATATAGGAATAGATAAGTAGCTTTAACTGTAAAAATAGGGAGAAGCATCGTATTTTTAGCCGATAACCTATCTTTGTTCCATATAGACCTAACGCCCCACCCGATATTAGTGTGAACCTTCCATATTATATTGCTACCCGTATTACGGGTAACCGTAAACGTAGTTTTTCCCGTTTTATCATCCGGCTGGCGACCGTAGCTACCGCCCTCAGCGTGGCGGTCATGATCATGGCAGTGGCCATTGTATTGGGGTTTAAGGAAACCATCAAGGATAAAATGTTTGTGTTCTGGGGGCAACTGATCGTAGCGCCTTTTAACCCTAACCCTTCGAGCATTGTCACCCCCTACCCGGTAGACAAGCAGGATAGCCTGCAGCAACTGATGCGTGCCTGGCCCGGTGTAAATGCTGTCCATGCCTTTGCGGTAAAACCGGCCATCCTGGCGGTAGAGGGCACGATGGCGGGCATCAAAATGAAAGGTATAGAACCGGATTATCCGCTGGAAAGCAACGCTGCTATCCGCTTTTCCGGCAATGATCCCGGCTTTTCAGACACCGCCTACGGTAAAGGGTTGATTGTGTCTTCCGGCATTTTGCACACATTGAATAAAAAGATCGGTGATAGCCTTTTAGCCTATTTTGTAGACCCCGAACAGGGTCATCCGCGCATCCGGAAACTAGCTATTACCGGCAGTTTTCATACCGGTATGGAGGAGATCGACGACCAATTTGCCCTTTGCGACATCAGGCTGCTGCGACGGGTAAGCAATTGGGAACCCGAGGCCATACATGGCTATCAGGTGGCTGTAGACGATTACCGGCAGGCCACCGCTATAGGTGATGCCCTCTACCAGGAATACCTGGAGCCTCCGCTTACCCGCAGCACCATGAACGAGATATATGGCAATATCTTTTCCTGGCTGGAACTCATGAATACCAATACCTATATCATTCTGATCATTATGGGTATCGTGGCCTTTATCAACCTCAGTACCGCACTGCTGATCTTCATTATGGAGCGTACCCATATGATCGGTGTACTCAAAACATTGGGCTTGAATGGCAGCAGCCTGCAACTGATTTTTATGTACCATGCAGCAAGCGTAGCCATCAGAGGCATTCTGTCGGGCATCCTGTTGGGCGTAGGCCTGTGCCTCTTGCAACAATACACACACTTTATAGCGCTTGACGAACATGCCTATTACATGCAATATGTACCTATTCAACTGGAAGCATGGCATGTGCTGCTCATTGGCCTGGGTACCCTTATCTGTTGCCTGCTGGTGATGTTGTTGCCTTCATTAATGGTAAGGCGTATTGCCATCGTTAAAGCTTTACGGTTTAAATAATCGGTCAGGTAACCGGGATTATTAAAGGAAATCTCTATTTTTGTCGGGGTTGAATTAAAATTAAGCATACTTGTGAAAAAAACACCTTCTTATATTTATTCCATTATCGGCATTTCCCTGGTGCTTTTCCTGCTGGGCACTATTGGCTGGCTGGCCATTAACGGCCGTGCTTTATCACGCTTTTTCAAAGAACAGGTGGAGGTTCAGGTCATCTTGCATGACAAGACCCGCGATACCAACACGGTAGCATTAGCGGCCATCCTGGAAAAGCAACCTTTCGTGCAGCACGTGAACATTGTGACCAAGGAGGAGGCAGCCGAGCAGTTTGCCAAGGAATGGAATGAGGATTTTACCGAATTGTTGGATTTTAACCCACTCTACACGTCCATCAACCTGAGGCTACCTTCCGATTATGTGAATGCAGACAGCATGCAAAAGATCAAACAGTTTCTGCTTCAAAGTAACATCGTGCGGGAAGTGGCCTATCCTAATGTGGTTGTGGACCAAATGAACAGCAATTTCCGGAAAATAGGTATGGTGCTGGGCGTGATTGCCCTCATCCTCTTTGTAGCCGTGGTCATCATCATTGACAATACGGTACGACTGGCCATGTTCAGCAATCGTTTACTGATCAAAACCATGCAAATGGTAGGCGCTACACGTTGGTTCATAGCCCGACCCTTCGATTGGCGTGCTATTGTTTCGGGCTTTATCAGTGGCCTGGTGGCTGTAGGCGGCCTTGTTGCACTCATTTACTTTGCCGGCGTCCAGCTTCCTGAATTAAACGCTATTCGTGATTACTGGGCATTAAGTCTGCTTGTGCTGGGCATCTTCATCCTGGGCATCCTTATCTCTGTACTCAGTACGCATCGTTCGGTAGTCAAATACCTGAAATTGAAGCTGGATGAATTGTATTAACAGATGAAGTTGCTGTCTGTTTTATTTTTACCCTTATCTTTGAATCCTTAACGATACCCGAAAATGACGCAAAAAAACACGCCAAAAAACACAACACCCCGCCCCGCCTTTTTGTTTGACAAAACAAATTATTACATCATGTTGGCGGGTGTGGTACTGATCGTACTGGGCTTCTTTCTGATGGCAGGTGGCAAAAGCACCGACCCCAATGTATTTAATGAGGAGGAAATTTACAGCTTCCGTCGCATTACGCTGGCACCCATCTTGATCGTTGCCGGATTTGTGGTCGAAATAGTGGCCATTATGCGTAAGCCTAAGCGCTAAAAATTACAACAACTTAATATGATTAAAAAGCAGGCATAGGGCCTGCTTTTTTGTTTCTGTGTTGGAAAGAAAAGGAGCCGCAAACCGGCAACCCTTTAGGTTGCCTATAAAGTATATACCTACCAAAAAACCGCGCCTCCCTTGGGAAAGCGCGGTTCGTACTTTTAGGCGAAGACATTCTTATTGTTTGCCGTGGCAGGCTTTGTATTTTTTGCCACTGCCGCAGGGGCAAGGATCATTACGGCCTATTTTAGGCTCAACAGTAACCGGCTGGCGCCTCGCCTGTGCAGGTTGCTGACCGGGCTCCGTATAATAGTCCTCTTCGTCGGCAGCGTAATTATCACCACGTGCATCGATTTGCGCTTTATTGTCCTGCATCTGGCTCATATCGGTACGTTGCCGTGGCGCCTGAGCAGCCTGCGGAGGTGCTTCCTGAACAGGAATACCCGAACGGTACAGGAAGGCAATAATATGCTGATTGGTCTCGAGTAATATTTTCTTAAACAACTCGAAAGCTTCAAATTTATAAATCAGCAAGGGGTCTTTCTGTTCATAAGAAGCCATTTGTACCGAATGACGGAGGTCATCCATGGCACGCAGGTGATCTTTCCAGCCATCATCAATCATTGCCAGGGTAATGTTCTTTTCCAGTATGGTCACCACAGGTTTTGCTTCTTGTGCCACCGCATCTTTAAGCGGTACATATATCTGCATACCTTTTATACCATCTGTAAAGGGGATCACGATATTCTCGATACGTCCACCCTGCTGTTGCTCTATTTGTTGTAGCTGGGGCAGCATAGCTGCACGCATACTGTCCATTTTCCGTTGGTAAAAATCTTTAGCCTGCTGATACAACTTGTCGGCCAGGCCATTCGGATCTTTTACATCATCGGCTGTAAGATCGGCTTCAATAGCCAGGTGCTTCATCACCTCTATTTTGTATTCCTCCAGGTTACCTTCATACCGGGATGCCAGGTCGGCACATACATCAAAAAGGGCATTGTCAAGGTCAAGGGCAAGGCGGTCGCCAAACAGAGCGTGGCGGCGGCGCTTATAGATTACATCACGCTGGGCATTCATCACATCATCATACTCCAGCAATCGCTTACGGATACCAAAGTTGTTTTCTTCTACTTTCTTCTGAGCCCGTTCAATGGATTTGGTGATCATGCTGTGTTGCAATACTTCACCATCTTTATGACCCAATTTATCCATCATGGCCGCAATACGTTCGGAGCCAAACAAGCGCATCAGGTCATCCTCCAGAGATACGAAGAACTGGGAAGAACCGGGATCGCCCTGCCGACCGGCACGACCACGCAACTGGCGATCGACGCGTCGGCTTTCATGCCTTTCCGTACCGATAATGGCCAGACCACCTGCTTCCTTAACGCCGGCACCGAGCTTAATATCCGTACCACGGCCGGCCATATTGGTGGCAATCGTCACCGCTCCGGGCAAACCTGCTTCGGCCACAATCTGGGCCTCACGAGCATGCTGCTTGGCATTCAATACATTATGTGGAATCTTCTTTTGGGTAAGCATACGGCTCAGCAATTCGGAAACTTCTACCGAAGTGGTACCTACCAGGATAGGCCGGCCCACACTGCTCATGGCTTCTATCTCATCGATTACCGCCTTATACTTCTCCCGTTTGGTTTTATATACCAGGTCCTGCCGGTCATGGCGGGAAATGGGGATGTTCGTAGGAATCGTCACCACATCCAGTTTATAGATCTGCCAGAACTCACCGGCTTCCGTCTCGGCCGTACCGGTCATACCGGCCAGCTTATGGTACATCCTGAAGTAGTTTTGCAGGGTCACCGTGGCAAAGGTCTGCGTTGCTGCCTCTACTGTCACATTTTCCTTGGCTTCAATGGCCTGGTGTAGTCCATCGCTATACCTACGCCCTTCCATAATACGGCCGGTCTGCTCATCCACAATTTTCACCTTACCCTCGATCACCACATATTCATCGTCCTTCTCAAACAGGGTATAAGCTTTCAACAATTGTTGCACGGAGTGGATCCGGTCCGCTTTGGCCGCATATTCCTGTACCAAGGCATCTTTACGCTGTACTTTTTCCTCAGGCGTAGCATCCGATTTATCAATACCAGCCAGTCCGGTAGACATGTCGGGCAGGATAAAGAAACTAGGATCCTCGCCCGCGCCGGTGATCAGGGCCAGCCCTTTCTCCGTCAGATCAACACTATTTTGCTTTTCGTCTATGGTGAAATACAAGCCTTCATTCACCTTAGGCATGTGGCGTTGCTGCTCACCTATATAATAGTTTTCCGCTTTTTGCAGGATTTGCTTATTGCCTTCCTCACTCAGGTACTTGATGATGGCGCTGTTTTTAGGCAAACCCCGGTATGCCCGGTAAAGTTGCAGGCCGCCGTGCTCCTTGTCTGTTTTGCCTTCGGCTATCAGGCGTTTGGCCTCGGTCAGCGCCTGGTTCACCAATTTTTTCTGCGCTTCCAGCAACTTTTCAATCCGGGGCTTTAATACATGAAACTGCTGTTCATCACCTTTGGGTACCGGACCGGAAATGATCAGTGGCGTACGCGCATCATCGATCAATACGCTATCCACCTCATCGACCATGGCAAAGTGGTGTTTCCTTTGTACCATCTCATCCGGATGATGTACCATATTATCACGCAGGTAATCGAAACCAAATTCGTTATTGGTACCATAAATAAGGTCTGCCTGATAAGCTTTACGGCGTTGCGGGGAGTTGGGCTGATGCTTATCAATACAGTCTACGGTAAGTCCTAACCATTCAAATATCGGTCCGTTCCATTCCTGGTCACGACGCGCCAGGTAATCATTTACCGTAACGATATGTACGCCTTGTCCTGAAAGTGCATTGAGGTAGGCGGGCAATGTAGACACCAGTGTCTTACCCTCACCCGTAGCCATTTCAGCTATCTTACCCTGGTGCAATACCATACCACCGATCAGCTGTACGTCGTAATGCAACATGTTCCAGGTAATGTCGCTACCGGCCGCTTTCCAGGTATTTTTGAAAATTGCCTGATCGTTTTCGATCCGTACATATTCCCGGTCAGCCGCAGCCAGCTCTCTGTCCAGCTCTGTAGCGGCAGCTGTCAGTTCTTCATTTTCCTTAAAGCGGCGTGCCGTTTCTTTTACTACGGCAAAGGCCTCCGGAAGTAGTGACTCCAGGGCCTCTTCCAAAAGTTCATCGCGCTTTTTTACCAGTTTATCAATTTCTTCATATACCGCTTCCCGCTGTTGCACATCGCCCTCGGTCTGCTCTTCTGCAGCCGCCTTTTTCTCCGCTATCTGAGTGTCCAATGCACTCAGATGGGCCGCAATACGCTCCCTGAATTCCACGGTTTTGTGGCGCAGTTCATCGTTACTGAGGGTCTGGTAACGATCATAATGATCATTAATTTCTTTAACTAAGGGCAATACTTTTTTGACGTCCTTTTCAGACTTATTGCCCCCAAATATTTTGGAGATAAAACCTAACATGATGTAAATACTTTTTTGATTGTGGATATAAAAACGGAACAGATCAAGTGCTGGCAAGCCTTGTTCTATTCCAGCAATATCCTGCTTTTTTGTTGGAGCGCCTGGCGCAGGTCGAAAGCATAAGTAAAACCTTTGATACCGCCAGATACGGTAACATCCGTAAGCAGAGCGGTATATGGTGCAGGCTGGCATGCATCAAGCATAAAGGCAGCTACCTGCCCTTTGTAGTTCCTGTCAAATTCAAGACAGACCTGATACTGGGTCTCTGTGCCCTCCTGGTATGCTGTAATTTTAAACTGGCCCGGTTGCAGCCCTCTGCTCTCCAAAACTTTAGCCAGTGCCATCCAGCATTCAAGACTGAGTTCCTGCACCTCGGGACCACTCATTGTAGTGGTATGGGAAAGCGGTGCCTTAACCGACTTACCTGCATGTGCACACGATACCGTAGCAATAGTGCTGATGGCGATCAGAAAAGAAAAATAGGAAACCCTTTTCGCATTCATGAGTGTGCTGCTTTCGGTATTGTCGTTGCAAATAGTATGCAAAAACCCCTGTAGCTGACATATAGGCAGCGTACAAGGGGCACAAAGGTACGAAAAGCCACTTTAATTGGGAAAATTACACATCGAAATATTTGCCAGGCACAGGACTTTAAAAGCCTACAAAGAACCCGGCCCGGAAATCGATTGTATTGGCATAGGGGCTCAACGAATATTTATTTCCTTGATCATCAACCCGCATATTGGAAGGAATCCGTTGCAACACATCATATGAAGCCATAACAAAGAAAGAACCCAGGCCCTCAATAGGTTGTCGGTAACCCAGGCCCAGTAAAAGACTTGGAATAGCTATCTGTTGCTTGGGAAAGATAGGCCAGCCATCATCATCATATTTATACCCCCCTGTACCGAAATAGTCACGGAACACAAAGTTATTGAACTCAAACTGCGCATGTCCAAACAGGTTAGCAATGATATTATACCTGGCCCACACCCCACCGGTATAAATAGATTGGGTAAGGTGAATGTTCTTTTGCTGGTTGGTGATCAGGTTCCTGACAGTACCGTAGTCCTTCACCCTGAGGTAGTTGTACCCGAGCACGATCCCGGCACCAAAATTATCGGTGATCCGGTACCCTACAGAGGGGGCAATGGAAATGCTGGTTACCGAGCCAAACGCCAACCCGAGACCACCACCAAAAATCAGTTTGTTGGCATCAAAGCCTTTTTTATCCGTAGCGGGCTTGAAGGCTGTCTTCGTCTTACTACCGCTGCTGTTATATACCTCCTGAGCCTGTATACCATTTGCGATAGCCAGCGCGAGGCAGAAGAGTGCTACTTTTTTCATAATCATATTTTATGCCACACAAATTTACACAGAAATAAACAGACAGGATCAAAGTATCTTTCCCGGGTTCATAATGCCGGCAGGATCAAACAGGTCTTTAATGCCTTGCATCAGTTGCTTTTGCACCGGGTCAAATATAAGGTCCATATAAGGGCGTTGCACATACCCTATGCCATGCTCACCTGAAAGGGTACCGCCCACTGAATGTACATAAGTAAAAATCTCCCGGATCGCGCGGGGAAGTTCCTCCTTCCAGCGTAGGTCTGACAAGTCACCTTTCAATATATTGACATGTAAATTTCCGTCGCCTGCATGGCCATAACAAACGGAGCGAAAGCCGTATTTATTGCCTGTTTCCTTCACTTTAGCAAGCAATTGGGGTAAAAAGGCGCGGGGTACCACCGTATCTTCCTCCTTATATACCGAACTGCTTTTCACCGCTTCTCCGACCACCCTGCGCAGGCGCCATAACTGCTGCTTCTGCTCATGAGTCTCTGCCAGGAGCAGCTCCCCGGTATCAAACTGCTCCAGAATAGTGGAAATGCCTTCCATTTCCTGAAATAAGCG
>JBEBUO010000002.1:0-36069 GCA_040393285.1 Taibaiella helva
TATAGCCTTATTGCGGCCCTCCGATGCCATTGGCATCCAGTAATTTTTGTAATAATTCCTGCCGTACGCGGGCCAGGTCCTGAGTGGTATCGGTGGCCGTAAAATTCAAAGCGAAGAAATAAGGGTGTGGGATGGCCTGCTCTTCCCCGGTTTCTACATGCTTTAAGCGGTTAAACTGCTCTACAAACCCCACTACCCACAGGGTATTGGTATCGCCTGCCTGAGACCAGCCGGTTTTATAGTACAGGTTGTAATCCGTTTCCTGTTTTTGCTGCATCATACCCCGTACAATGCGCTGGCTCCGCTGGCTAAAGGGCAGCTCGGCATGGTACAACCTTTTCATCAGGCCCACCTGCTCGTCTGCACTTATTTGTAGCGTATCATTCAGCCAGAAAGCATCGATGGCATCACCGATGCGCATATTGCCGTATTTTACCGTATCTAAATAATGCTGCATGGTGTTACGGCCAATGCGCCGCGCCAACTCCTGGTAGTAGGGTACCTAGCTGTATTTGAAGGCCTGGGCCATGGTCAGGTCCTGGTTCCAGTCCTGATTCCAGCGAACCACACCATCCCATTTGATCAGGTATTGCTCATCGGGCGCAATAGCGGTTTCTAATGCCACCAGGGAATTGAAAATTTTAAAAGTAGAGGCAGGGGAGAAGCGCGTAGCACTTCTTTCTTTATTGTAATAATGAGCCGTTTCTTTATTGTTGTCATACACTTCAAAACAACCCGCTACCCCGTAGGCATCAAAATATTGTTTCCATTCGTTATGCTCTTTGATCCGTACATCACTACAGGAGGCAAGCAACAAAAGGCCGGCAAGGGCAGCGAAAACCTTATTCATCATGATTGACATTTAGGCGCAAAAATAGGCTTTCTGAACCACAAAAGCGGCTACCTGCCTACGCAGATAGCCGCTTACCATTCTTTTACAAGCTTTTACTGTAAGGGAATGCCGGCTTGCTGTGCCAATGCCTGTAATTCCTTACCCCATTTGTCGGCCGAAGCCTGGTCGCCTGACTTGGCAGCTACCTGGGTTAAAAATTGTAGCGCACCCATGCACTGGCGGCCATCCACATCCATAGCCAGTTGCTGCCGGGAAGCGGGCAGGTCCATAATATACCGGATCATTTGCGCATTGTCCCGCACCACAATCTCGCCCAGGGCACGGGCCTTTTCCATTGCCCCGGCCTCGTAGTAAGCGGCAATAATGCCCCACATACTCTGATCGTAAGGGTACGATTCGTAGGTAAAGCTCTGGTCAATTTTATCCAATAATTGCAGCGCCTCCGCTTTGCGGTCTTCACGTAGCAAGGCTTCTGCTACTTTAACACCGTTAAACCGGTAGGTCATCATCATATACCGGTTTTTTTCATCAAAATAAATGTGCTTTTTATCGGTACCGCCCCATTCAAATTTGTTCAGGTACAGATCAAGGCTTTTATCAATGTTCACCTGCTGGGGCACGCCTATGGCCGGAGCAGAACCTTCGGTAAGTATCGGAATCAGCTTATGGGCCACACCCTCCAGTTGCAGGTAGCTGTCCAGTCCCTGGTAATTGCCGCCACCCGCAAAGCCGGCACTAAAATAGATAGGGCGCTTCCAGCCTTCTTTGGCCACCCCGCCTATGATGCTCAGCAGGCCCAGGTCGCTCTTGGTGAGGATATTACCGGGAAGGGTGAAGAGTATTTGCGGTGCGATGCTGGCCGAATCAGCCGGCAATACGATGCCGTTTTGCAGCACAGCAGCCTTATCTACAGGAATAGCTATGTTCTTGGTGGGTAAAATATTGGTGTAGTCGCCGGTAACCAACTGTACCTGTGCCCGGCGGTCGTTGCTGGTAACGAATTCCATCACCTGGCTGATGTCAAAGTAGCGGTCTTTAGGTACACTGGGATCTTCCTGGTAAAAAACCACATCGCGCTTATTGGCTTCGTAGCTGCCTTTCTCCCATAACATGGGTACCGGATCGGCCTTATTTATTTTGTTATACAACTGTTCGATGTACCAGTCTATACCCAGCAAGCTGAGGTTCACAATGCGTACATCGGTACGTATGCCCTCTACCTCCTGCAGGTACCAGAGGGGATAGGTATCATTATCGCCTACAGTAAAGAGGATCGCATTGCTATCGCAGCTGTTCAGCACATTGAGCGCTGTACTGCGTGCGTTCGACTTCTGAGACCGGTCATGATCATCCCAGTTTTGCACCGCCATCAGTGTAGGTACGGCCAGCAGGCATATCAGGGTAGTGAGCAGGGCAGCGCTACTGCCTTTTTTGAGTACTTTTTGCAGCCAGTCACGCACCATCAGTACACCCAGCCCGATCCAGATGGCAAAAGCATAAGTAGCTCCTGCGTAGGCATAATCCCGCTCGCGGGGTTGCTGGGGCGTATTATTCAGGTAAATAACAATAGCGATGCCGGTAAAGAAGAATAAAAGCCCCACGATACTACCGTCTTTACGGTTGCGGTTAAACTGGTATACCAGTCCCAGCAGTCCCAGGATAAGCGGCAGGAAATACAATTGATTACGAGCAGGATTTTGCTGGTAGGGCAGGGGCATTTTGTGGATATCACCGCGACCCAGCATTTTATCTACTGCGCCGATGCCCGATATCCAGTTGCCATTCTGGGCTTCACCATAGCTCGTGCCCTGATTGTCATTCTGGCGTCCGGCATAGTTCCACATAAAATAACGCCACCACATCCAGCCCATTTGGTAGCGGAAAAAGAACTGGTAATTGTTCACCGCCGTGGGCGCTTCGTTTTGGGCAATGCCCAGATATCGTCGGTAAAAATTCTCGTGTCCGGGGTCGCCGCTCCACAGGCGCGGGAAAAAACGCTTCTGGTCACTGCTGTATTCAGGTGTGGCCTGGCGGTTGCCTATTTCCTGATAGTGATCTTTCCCCTCGTTTGTTACTTCCTTATATAAGGCTTTCCCTTTCTTATAGCCACTGGAGGAGGAGCTGAAATCGGGTCCGGTAAGTATGGGTTGTGAGCCGTACTGGTCGCGCTGCAGGTAAGACAACAGGCTGAGTACATCATCCGGATTGGTCATGTCAATAGGCACATCCGCACGGCTGCGGATAATAATGCTGATAAAGCTGGAATAGCCGATCATGGCAAACACCACGCAAAGCACGCTTAGGTGTAGCAGCCTTTTCCCCTTCTTTTTGGCATAGACAATAAGAAAAGCGGCTAAGGCAAACAGCAACAGCAGGAAAAATACCGCACCGGAGTCGAACGGGAGCCCCATGCCATTAACAAAACTAAGTTCGAACTTAGAAGCAATGATAGGTACACCCTGAATGAGGCCTACCTGTACAAAACCCAGCAGCAAACAGCCGATGAGGAAAGCGAGTAACCCTCCCCTCATGGTAGCCTTGTACTTGCGGAAATACACGACCATGGCCAGCGCGGGTATGGTAAGCAGGTTGAGTAAATGCACCCCGATGGACAGACCCATGAGGTAAGAAATAAGAATAAGCCAGCGGTCGGCCTGGGGATCATCGGCATGGTGCTCCCATTTCAGGATGGCCCAGAAGACAATGGCGGTAAAGAAAGAAGAGGAGGCATACACCTCTGCCTCCACGGCAGAGAACCAGAAAGTATCGGAAAATGTATAGGCCAGCGCACCTACGGCGCCCGCGCCCAGTATGGTCACCAACTGAGCCTTGCTTAAGCTGTTTTCGGCCACAGCCATAAGCTTGCGGGCGAAGTGGGTAATGGTCCAGAACAGGAAGAGAATGGTAAAGGCACTCATGAGTGCAGATAAGGCATTGATGTACAAGGCTACGTTTTGAGGTGCAGCCAGCATGCCAAACAAGCGGCCCAGCATCATGAACAGGGGCGCGCCGGGGGAGTGGCCTACCTCTAACTTATAAGCGGTGGCAATAAATTCGCCACAATCCCAGAACGAAACGGTGCGCTCCATGGTGGCAAAATATACACAGAGCGCAATAGCAAAAACAAGCCAACCGGTAAGGTTGTTTAGTTTTTTGAAATTCATAAACAACGGCGTTTTAAGTGAGGACCAACTTACAAAAGGCTGTAAAGCTAAAGAAATAAGCAAAATATTAACGCTTGCGTTCCGGTAAAAAGCTAAAATTTAGGAACCGATTGAGTAAATGGCATAAATTTTGTTTAACTTACACCAACAAACAAACATATATTTTTATGAAAAAAATCAACGCACTTTTCCTCGTAGCTGCCATGGCAGTAGCTGCGCCCGCAGCCAATGCGCAGATTCAAAAGGGTAACCTGATGGTAGGCGCTAACCTGGCCGATATCGGACTGGGTTTCCAAAGCGGTGGTAACACGTTCTCGCTGTCTTTGAGTCCCAAGTTGGGTTATTTTATTGAAGACAATGTGGTTATTGGCGGCCTGGTAGACATCGGTCTTAATGCCGGTAGCGGTTCTACCATCTTCAATTATGGTATCGGCGCTTTTGGTCGTTATTATATTGGAGACAAACAAGCCGTTCTCCTGAAGCATTCCCGTTTCTTCCTGGAAGCTAATGTGGGTATATCAGGAATCAACTCCAATAATGCCACAACAAACGGTTTAGGTCTGGGATTTGGACCCGGTGTGGCTTATTTCATTACCGAGAATATCGGACTGGAAGCTTTGTTGAAATACAACAACACCATCGGGTTCGGTAATTCTATCGTGGCACACAGACTGTCGCTTAATGTAGGTTTCCAGATTTACCTGCCTACCAAGAAAGCCCGTGAAATATATAACGAAGCGGCTTCTGAAATCAAGGATTAACTTCCCTGTATAGGAAAGATACCGAAAGCCACCTCTAGCAGGTGGCTTTTTTAGTAGCTTAAATCCCTGTTTTTTCTCATGCCAACTGAATATTACCTACCTTTGCGCACTAATTTTTATTTATATCATTCATGGATCGTAATACCATCATCGGATTTGCTTTGCTTTGTGTATTAGGCGCCGGCTATATTTTCTGGAGCAATCATGAGCAAAAGGTCTATCTGGAACAGAAAAGAGCCGACTCGCTGGCCATGGCAGCTACGCAAAAACCGCTGGCGCCTCAGGATCAGGTAAGCATACCCGACAGCTTAAACCTGCCGGCGGTAGACTCCTCCCTGCCTGCTGCTTTCAGAGGACAGGAACAAACCGTAGTGCTGCAAAATGCAGACTTAAAAGTAAGCTTTACCAACAAAGGGGCTTACCCGGTTGCAGCCGGCCTGGATAGCTTTAAGACTTACGATGGCGAACCTTTGAATATTTTTTCGGGAAAGGAAAACAGGCTGTCGATACAACTGCCGGTAGCGGGTAAACATGTCTACTCTGATGAGCTGTATTTTACCCCGGAACTGACCCAACTGGCAGACGGTGCGCAGCAACTGCGCTTTACGGCTCAGCTGGCCCAGGGGCAGACCATGGTGGTAGATTATGTATTGCCTGCAAAGGGCTACATGATGGCCGCCCATATGAAATTGCTGGGTATGCAACAGGAACTGGGACGCAGCCAGCAAATTCCCCTACAGTGGAGCACCGAAATGCTGCATACCGAAAAGGACCTGGGCAACGAACGCCTCAATATGCAGATGCATTACCTGATGGCGGATGGGGAGCATGATTATTTTACCGTATCCCGTACAGGGCAGAAAAGCCTGGACCAACCGGTAAAATGGATGAGTGTACGCAGCCATTTCTTTAACGCTACCATTATTGCCGATGAACAGCCCTTTAAAACCGCCTCGTATGATGCTAAAGAGCCTGCCGACAGCAATATAGTAGCTACTAACACCAGTAATTTTAACCTGCCTGTAGTTGCGGGCAGTGACTTTTCATTTAGGTTTAAATGGTACATGGGGCCTAATGACTACACCATTCTGAAATCCTATAAAATGGACATGGAGGAAATGATCCAACTGGGGTATGGACCGTTCTTCTTTGTAAAATACATCAGCAAATGGATGATTATCCCGATTTTTGATGTGCTGAGCTCATTTATGGGCAGCATGGGCCTGATTATCATTTGCCTTACATTGATTATTCGCTTGCTGCTTTCTTTCTTTAGTTATAAAAGCTACCTCTCATCTGCCAAGATGCGCGTATTGAAACCCGAGCTGGAACAACTCCGGGCCAAGTTGGGTGATAACCAGCAGCAAATGGGCATGGAGCAAATGAAACTCTACCGTACAGCAGGTGTAAACCCACTCGGAGGTTGTCTGCCTATGTTGCTGCAGATGCCGTTCCTCCTGGCTGTGTATTACTTTATTCCCACGGCCATTCAACTCCGACAGTCCCGCTTTCTTTGGGCCGAGGATTTGTCTACCTATGATTCCATTCTTGACCTTGGGTTCAAAATCCCGCTGTATGGCGACCATGTGAGCTTGTTTACCTTATTGATGACGGCGTCCAGCTTGTTTCTGGCACTGTATAATAAGAATATGACCGCTGGTGCTGCGGGTGGTAACGAGATGAACAATGCCATGATGAAATACCTGCCTTATATCATGCCGTTCATGTTCCTGGGCTGGTTTAACGGCATGGCAGCCGGGCTTACCTTTTACTATACCTTCTCTAACCTGGTGAGTATTGCACAGCAATTCATCATTCAGAAGTTTGTGATCGACGAAGATAAAATTCATCGTAAAATCCAGGAAAACCGTAATAAACCGGCCGCTACCTCCAAATGGCAGCAACGCCTGGAAGAGATGCAAAAAGCGCAGGCCCAGAAAATGAAACAGAAAAAATAGCGCTTAGAGTAAAGAAACTCAGTTAAAGCTGATACTTGTGGCGTGTACACGGTGTCAGCTTTTTTACTTTTACAGGAATATATTTGGAACCATGACCGACGAATACTACATGCAGCAGGCCCTGCACGAAGCGACCAAAGCAGAGGCTATGGGCGAAGTACCCATTGGGGCGGTAGTCGTATGGGGAGAACGCATTGTAAGCCGCGGGCACAACCAGGTAGAGCTGCTACAGGATGCTACGGCACATGCGGAAATGATCGCACTGACGGCGGCCTTTGGAGAACTGGGTAAATACCTTCCGGAGGCCACTCTTTATGTGACCCTGGAACCTTGCCTGATGTGTTGCGGTGCTTTACATTGGAGTAAGATAGGGAGGGTAGTATACGGAGCCTCGGACGAAAAAAACGGCTTCAGAAAATACCTTAAAGCAGATGCCGCTGGTAACCTGATTCATGCCTTTCACCCTAAAACTACGGTAAGCTTTGGCGTACTGGCCGAGGAATGTGCGGCGCTGGTGACCGGTTTTTTTAAGGCACGCCGCTGATTTTAAGGCACTTTTGTGGGGTATTTAACCCCTGTTTAATAATCCGGGCAGCCATATTAAACCCAATAGGCGTAAATTTGTCCAATTCCAAACTCCTAATTATGAAGCTGTTTATTCCTTCGCTCGTACTTGCGGGCGCCATAGCCGCCGCCACTCCTGTGCAGGCACAGAATGAAATAGATGCCCTCCGTTACGGAAGGCTGGATGCTGGCGCTACTGCCCGCTCTTTAGGTTTAGGCGGCGCTGGGGGTTCTTATGGGGGTGATTACTCCACCCTGAGCATCAACCCTGCCGGTCTGGGTGTATACAGAACTTCGGAAATTACCCTCACCCCGGTTTTGCGATTCGGTACCACAAAAGGCGATTACCTCGGAAGTACGACCAATGAAACAGATGCCCGCTTCAACCTCAATAACTTCGGTATGGTATTCACCACCGCAGCGAAAGGTAAAGCATACGAAAACAGCAAATGGAAAGCATTCTCTATTGGTATTGGTTACAACCGCCTGGCCGACTTTCACGACCAGGTCACCTATTCGGGACGTAATAATGCCAGTTCCATAACGGATATCATCTCAGAAGATGCCTTGATGAACGGCATCGGACAAAACCTTTTACCACCCCTGGGTTTTTTCGGTTACAACGGTTTCTTGCTTTATGACGACCTAGGCTCTATCCCACGGGCTACCATCCTGGACGAGGGCGGCGCACTGCAGCAAACCAAATCCTGGACCTCTGGTGGCGGCATCAATGAATGGAACCTGAGCCTGGGCGGTAATTATAACGAAAAACTGATGGTGGGATTAGGCCTTAACCTGCTGAGCTATAAATTTGACCGCACACTTAATTTCTACGAATCGGATCTTACAGGTAATAACAACAACGATTTTGACCACTTATCGTATAACGAGTACCTGACAACGACAGGCTTAGGTGTGAATTTAAAATTTGGCGTGATTTATGTGGCTAATGAACTGCTGCGTATCGGTGCATCGGTACATACGCCCACCTGGGCCGGCTATACCGACCTGATGGATTATGACCTGACCACCAACACCGAAAACCTTAAACTCAATAGCGGGCAGAATGATATTAACCCCGTAACCTTTGTGCAAACCGATGCCCCCTACCAGTTTGATTACAGCCTCAGAACACCCTGGCGCGGTGTATTGAGTGCTACGGTATTTATGGGGCAGCATGGTTTTGTTACTGCAGACTACGAGTATGTGGGTTATAACTCCATGAGCTATTCCTTCCGCGACGACCGCGAATACCAGACACAGGTAAATAATGCCATCAGGGAGACATTTACCGGGGGCCATAACATTCGTCTTGGCGTAGAAGGCAGGATGGATAACTTTATGGGCAGAGCGGGTTTTGCCTACCATACCAGTCCCTTTAAGCGTGCTGCCGATTTCGGCGGTTCGGGCATGGATTTTTCACTGGGTCTGGGCGCCCGTTTCGGTGCCTTATTTGCCGATCTGGCTTATGTATACCGTATGCGTAATCAAAGTGAATTTGCTTACCCCCTGGCATCATCCACCGTACCTAACGAGGTAGCGGATTTGAGATATGGAAAAAACCTGATAGCGCTTACCGTAGGCTTTAAATTTTAGATTTCAGATTTATCATAAAAAACCCCGTTGGTCATTTGAGCCTACGGGGTTTTACTTTTACCTTTGCACCATGCAATTATTAGATGGCAAGAAAGTTGCCGCAGCAATCCTGGACCAGATCGCCGCAGAAGTGAATGTCCGGAAACTAACCGACAAGAAAATACCTCACCTGGCAGCTATCCTGGTGGGTAGCAATGCAGCCAGTGAAACCTATGTGGCGGCTAAGGTGAAGGCTTGTGAGCAAATAGGATTTAATTCGACTTTGTTACGCCTGGAGGAAACGATTAGTGAAGATAACCTGCTGAGCCATATCCGATCCTTTAACAATAATCCGGATGTGGACGGCATACTGGTACAACTCCCCTTGCCGGCCACCATTTCTGAAAACAAGGTAATCAACACCATAGCGCCTGCTAAAGATGTGGATGGGTTTCACCCCATCAGCCTCGGGAAAATGGTGATCGGTCAGCCCACATTTGTATCAGCTACGCCAAATGGCATTATGCTGATGCTGGAGCATTACGGTATTGATACGGCAGGCAAGCATTGTGTGGTGATTGGTCGGAGCAATATAGTGGGTACCCCCATGAGCATATTGCTGAGCCGCAACACCAACCCAGGTAATTGTACCGTGACGCTATGCCACTCCCGTACGGCAAATCTGAAAGAAATGTGCCTCCAGGCCGACATCGTGGTAGCGGCCATAGGGCGCCCCCGGTTTGTTACCGCCGATATGGTAAAAGAAGGAGCCGTGGTCATAGATGTGGGCATCAACCGCATACCCGATGCGAGCCGGAAAAGCGGTACGCGCCTGGTAGGTGATGTGGATTTTGATCAGGTGGCTGAAAAATGCAGCTACATTACCCCCGTTCCGGGCGGGGTAGGTAAGATGACCATTTGTGCCCTGATGAAGAATACTTTATTGGCAGTTGATGGTAGATAGTCTTTTACAGCTGGCCGAAGCGCAGCAATTGGGAGAAAACCGGTTATATCCGGTGATGGAGCATTTCTATACCCTCCAGGGCGAAGCGTGCTTTAGCGGGCAGGCAGCTTATTTTATCCGCCTGGGCGGCTGTGATGTAGGCTGTGTATGGTGTGATGTAAAAGAAAGCTGGGATGCCGGTCTGCACCCCCGGATCAGTGTCAAGCAGTTGATGGATTATGCTACGGCTTTCCCGGGAAAGATTGTTGTCGTGACCGGTGGTGAACCCACCCTGCACCAATTGGATGAGCTTACCGCCGCCATTAAACAACGTGGTTTGCGTCGCCATATAGAAACGGCTGCTACTTGCCCGCTGACGGGTGAGTGGGACTGGGTGACGATATCGCCTAAGAAATTTAAGGCACCTTTGCCCGGGAACATGCTGCTGGCCAATGAACTCAAAGTAGTGGTGTATCATAAATCCGATTTTTCCTGGGCAGAGCAACATGCGGCAATGGTTACGCCGGATTGCCGCTTATACCTGCAGCCCGAATGGGATAAGCGGGAAGAAGTCACCCCGCTCATTATCGATTATATACAGCGTCACCCCAAATGGCAGTTGTCTTTACAAACACATAAATATATTCATATCCCTTAATTGTCATCCTTCACTTATTTCTTAAATTTTACACGCACTTATGAATTTATTTCAGGCCATTATACTGGCTATTATCGAAGGACTAACGGAATTTCTCCCTGTGTCCTCTACCGGGCATATGATCATCGGCAGTTCGGTAATGGGTATACAGGAAGATGAATTTGTAAAGTTGTTTACGGTGGCCATCCAGTTTGGCGCCATCCTGTCGGTAGTGGTACTGTATTTCAAACGGTTTTTCCGGTCTGTCGATTTTTACCTGAAATTATTCGTGGCCTTTATTCCGGCAGCTATCTTCGGTGTGCTGTTCAGTGATAAGATCGATGATTTGTTAGAAAGCCCCATGGTGGTGGCGGTGTCACTGGTGATTGGCGGTATCGTCCTGTTGTTTATCGATAAAGTATTTAAGCAGGGTGTAGAAGACGATGCCGACAAGGTAAAGTATCCTGCTGCTTTTATGATCGGCCTGTTTCAATGTATTGCCATGATACCGGGCGTTTCGCGGTCGGCGGCTACGATCATTGGCGGGATGACGCAAAAGCTGACCCGCAAAGCGGCTGCGGAGTTTTCCTTTTTCCTGGCTGTGCCTACAATGTTTGCCGCTACGGCCAAGAAGATGTTTGATTTTTACCGGGTCGACGGAGCCACCTTTACGGGAGACCAGATCCAGTTGCTGATCGTGGGAAATGTCGTGGCTTTTATCGTAGCGATGGTCGCCATCAAGACGTTCATCAGCTTTTTAAGCAAGAACGGGTTTAAAGTTTTTGGGATTTACCGCATTATTGTAGGGCTAATCATTATCGTTTTGCTGCTAAGTGGCTACGATCTGGCGATCATATAAGGAAGCACCTACATCTACATATTCCTGTAAAAAAAACCTGCTTGTAATAAAGCAGGTTTTTTTAATGCCATTGGGTTGCCGATTAGCCCAGATGTTGCTGAATTTTCTTTTCGAAAGCCGATTTGGGCGCTGCCCCTACCTGCTTGTCTACTACCTGTCCGTTCTTGATGAACAATACGCATGGAATACTGGTCACACCGTAGTTTACGGATAAATTAGGATTTTCGTCAACATTTACTTTGCCTACCTTTACTTTGCCTTCATATTCTTTGGAAAGCGCATCAATAGTTGGGCCCAGAGCAATGCAGGGTCCACACCAGGGCGCCCAAAAATCAACTACAGATAAAGTGTCAGATTGCAATACTTCCGTATCGAAGTTAGCATCGGTGAATACTGCTGCCATGTTTATTTTATTTTTTAATAAGTAAAGAGCAAAGGTAAGGGATAAGGATGGGTAAGCCAATAGGGGTATTCAATACATTGATAGAAGCCTGTTATTAATTTCTGTTAATTTGCGCATTCATATCGTAATGCCTTATGGCCAAAATATTTAAGGACTACTATGCCATACTGGGTGTGGGGTTCGACGCGGAGGAAGAGGACATCAAACAGGCTTACCGTCGCCTGGTGCGGGAAAACCATCCGGACCGGCACCCCGACCGGCAGGACTATTATACCATGAGGCTACAAGAGCTCAATGAGGCTTATCATACCTTATCTCAATCGCATAGCCGCCAGGATTACGACTGGAAATACAGGCAGCGGATACTGGGCCAGGGGCCCCAATACGAGACGGTAGAAGATACGGCCCCGCCGGATACCACCCCGTACCAACATCGGTTTACCAATATTAAAAAGCGAACCCTGATGGTGCTGGGCTGGCTGCTCCTCGCCATCATCCTCTTCCGTTACCTGAGGTAATGGCCAGGCGCTATACAGGCGGCTGTTTACGGGCTATAAAGTTGATGCCAAAAAATAGGTATTCCCGTCTGAAACCCTGTTTTTTAGATAAGATGCGTTCCTTTTCCAACAGTTGTTCAGCAGGTTGTCGCCGGTAAGTAAAGGGGAGGTAATACCTGATATAATTGACGGTGTCTTCATCTATCCTCAGCCCGTTTTGTTGCAGCAAGGCCTGCCAACGGTGTAGGGGTCTGATGTTCTCATTGCCCATGGTAATTTGCTTGCCGAGTTTTTCGTCATAGTAGTCGACCACCCTTTTATTTCCCCGCTGCTTGTATAATTTAAGGTTCTGAATGATGTTGTTGCCATTCTCCTCGATCACCACCAGCGCCCCTTGGGGCTTGAGCAGGGTATAGAGGCGGCTTAAGGCCTCGTGAATAGGCTCCAGGTGGTGCAGGGTATCCTGTACAATAATGGTATCATATTGGGCAGGCAGTAGGTCTTTGTCAAAAAGGTTTTCGTATCCGTAGGAAAACAGGCTGGTATCGCCAAACTGCTGCCAGTAAGCTATTCTTTTTTGAATAACCTCGTAATAAAACTCCAGTGTTTCACCGTAGCTGCGTATCCCGTTCATAGCCAGGAAAAGACAGGTAGTGCCGTACCCACAGCCACAGTCGTAAATATTCAGGGAGGGATCTGTAATATGCCGGTGGATATACCTCAGCCTTTCCAGAAAGTAGTTTTTTCTGAACCCGAAGGAGGCGTCCTTACTGCCAAATTTATAGTAGTGGTCCATCTCCTTGTTTTCCTGCAGTTCACTACAGAACAGTTCAAAAAATTCTTCGGGAAGCATATAGCTAAAGTTTATATTGATAGAATCCGTTTCTGGTATCAGGTCAGGGCCACATATACCGGGCAATGGTCGGAATGGCGTACTTCCGGTAGGATAGCGGCTGCTTGCAGGCGATCTGCCAGTGTTTGGCTCACGCTGATGTAGTCAATCCGCCAGCCTTTGTTGTTGGCCCGGGCATTGGCCCGGAAACTCCACCAGCTGTACTGATGCGGTTCGGAATGAAAGTGGCGGAAACTGTCAATAAAACCGAGCGCAAACCACTTATCCATCCAGGCGCGCTCTTCGGGTAGGAAGCCGCTGCTGTTTTTATTGCTCACCGGATTGTGGATGTCAATAGCGCGGTGTGCAATGTTGTAGTCGCCCGTGATGACCAGGTTCGGGCGTGTTTGCTTCAGTACCGAGATATAGTCAAAAAATTCATCCAGCCATTGGTATTTGTAACTTTGGCGTATATCACCCGTGGTACCGCTCGGGAAATAAGCATTGACCAGGCTTATCGCACCAAAGTCGAGCCTGATTACCCTACCTTCTGCATCACTTTGCATAATACCATTACCATATTGTACCAGGTCCGGCTCTACTTTGCTCAGCACAGCTACCCCGCTGTATCCCTTCTTCTCGGCCGAAAACCAATAGGTATGGAAACCCAGGTCCTCAAAAAGTGCCGGGTCTATGTTGTCTTTGCTTGCTTTTATTTCCTGCAGGCAGATAATATCGCCCGGGTCGGTACGTAGCCAGTCAATAAAACCCTTGCTGATGGCGCTTCTGATGCCGTTCACGTTGTAAGAAATGATCCGCATGGAAAGTGAATATGGTCTATTATGAAGCGTCAAATGTATAAAATAGTGCTCATTCTACCCACTGTCGTCTCGCTGCTCCTTTTTAACTGGCGGACGGGCGGCCCATTGCCGGGCTTAAATCTTACCTTTGGGCTAATTTTCATTGTAAATTACTTCTGCTTGATAGCCACCATTTATAAATCTACCGGTAGCCATTACCTGGTTAAAGATGATAAGGGCAAATTTTGGACCTGCCGTATCCGCGGAAGGTTGAAGATCGATAAGCGTATTTCTACCACCAACCCTGTTGCCGTGGGCGATAGGGTAACCATGCAGGTGGAGGACGAAGCAACAGACAAGGGCATTATTACTGAGGTAGCAGATCGAAACAACTACATTGTGCGCACCGCACCTCAGAACCGGCACCAGAAGCATATTGTAGCGGCCAATCTGGATCAGGCACTAATCGTAACTACCATCGCCGATCCGCGTACCTCACAGGGGTTTATAGATCGCTTCCTCGTTACTGCCGAGGCCTACCATATTCCGGCTATCGTGGTCGGCAATAAGGCAGATTTGCTGGAGGGGGCTACCGCCGAAGCCTGGAAAACGCGGGCAGCCTTGTTTTCAGCCATAGGTTATCCCTGCTATACCCTGGATGCACTCCATGGCACAGGCCTGGAATCCCTGATGGAGGTGCTGGCGGGTAAAACGACCTTGTTCTGCGGGCATTCGGGTGTGGGGAAAAGTACGCTGATCAACAGCCTGCTGCCTGACTTACGCCTGAAGGTGCAAGAGGTGTCGGACTGGAGCGGGAAAGGGCAACATACCACCACCTTTGCCGAGATGTTCGACTTGCCGGGTGGCGGGCGCATCATAGATACACCGGGTATCAAAGAATTAGGTATTGTAGATATTTCCAAAGAAGAACTCGCACATTATTTTCCCGAAATGAAAAGTCGTATGCATGATTGTAAATACAATAACTGTATTCACATCAACGAACCGCATTGTGCAGTAAAGAAAGCAGTAGAAGAGGGACAGGTGAGTACCGAGCGTTACCTCAGTTACCAACACATGCTGGAGCTGTTATGATGCTTAACAATCGCTTACCAAATATATCCTCTACCCGCCTGTACCTTTGCCTGAAGTACCTCAAATGCCCCACCTGCGATGAAAAAAAATAAGATTACCATTTTTTTGCTTTCCTTCTTTATCCTGCTGGCCGCCGGTTTTTCGGTGATTTATTATAATGCGGGTAAAAAAATGAAGCAAAGCGATCTTACCATTATGACCACCCCGGGTGACGGCATCAGGCAATTCAGTTTTTTAAATCAGGAAGGCCAGGAAGTAACCCGCGATGTGATGGAGCATAAAGTGGCTGTAGTGGAATTTTTCTTCACGACCTGCAAGGGCATATGTCCTAAAATGAACGAAAACATGGCCAAGGTATACCAGGCCTTCCGGAGCGATGATGAGGTCATCATCCTGTCGCATACCGTCGACCCCAAGCGTGATTCCGTAGCTGCCATGAAAGCCTATAGCCTGCGTTACGATGCGGATCCCAAACGCTGGATGTTTCTGACCGGAGACAAAAAGGCACTTTACGACCAGGCCCGCAACAGCTATAAAGTGTCGGCCGGCGATACCTCAATCTTGGATATCGAATCCGACTTTATCCATACCAATGTGTTTGTTTTGGTGGATAAGGAAGGTCGCCTCAGGGTGCGCCTGGATAAAAAAGGCAACCCCGAACCTTATGATGGCACCAATGAGAAATCCGTAGCGCAGCTTATCGAAGACATCCGGCAACTCAAGCAAGAAAATTAAGTTTTACCTTTGGGTGATGAACGATATCAGTCTCCGCGAAGCCCAGGAACAAGTGGACGCATGGATCCGCGATACCGGTGTTAGGTACTTTGCCCCGCTAACCAACCTGGGAATCCTTATGGAGGAAACAGGAGAGCTTGCCCGCTTAATGGTGCGGCAGTTTGGCGAACAAAGTTTTAAGCCCTCTGATGAAGGCAGGGCCCTGGCCGACGAAATGGCCGATGTACTTTGGGTACTGCTTTGCCTGGCGAATCAGACAGGGGTGAACCTTACCGAAGCCCTGGAGCAGAATTTTAAGAAAAAATCTGAACGGGATGCCGACCGGCATCGTAATAATCCCAAACTTTAATATCCTTCGGGGCTGATGTCTCAGCCATAGCAGCAACCGCTATCGGCAGGTAAGAAAAATAGGCTAGGATAGCTTAAATTTGTATTTTCTTATTCACCCCAAAAAGCATATTGTTATGAATCGAAAACTACAGCTCTTACTTTGCTTATTGCTCTGTATCGGCCTTCCTGCCATGGCTCAAAAGCTAAAGATAAAGGAAGGGAATACCGAATTTTTGAAAACCATTGCTAAAATGAATGTGCGCTATGACTACAGCGACATGGGCGTGGGTAAGTTTGCCAATGAGGCAGATTACATAGCCAGGAAGAAAGAAGATTACAATAAAAAGGAAGCCGGTAAAGGAGATGCATGGGAAAAAGAATGGTTGGCTGACCGGCAGGAACGTTTTCAACCCCAGTTTGAAGAGTTGTTTAATAAGTACGGGCCTTTTAACATTGGCGATTTTCCTGACGAAACGTATACGATGATTGTAAAGACAACGGCTACGGAACCGGGTTACAATATCCACATCAGCAGGAAAAATGCAGAAATAGATGGAGAGATATGGATCGTCGGTACCAAGAATCCGGATGCGCCGATGCTGAAGATCAGTTTTAACCGGGCGCCCGGCCGCAGTTTTGGTGGCTATGACTATGATACGGGCTTTCGTATTCAGGAAGCTTATGCGGCGCTGGGAAAGGCTGTAGGTAAGTTCTTAAAGAAATGATAACCCTGCAGCGGGATAATTAACCAGGACCACCATCCTGATTTTCTTAAATCTGAGTACATTTGTTGCCTTAAACTACTTTTAGATATGGATACAAACCCTTCAGAAGGTTATGTAAAGAGTACGATTGAGCATGGTATTGCTACGATAGAATTTTACCACCCGGCCAGCAATTCGCTTCCCGGCGTGATACTGAACAAGCTGGCGGCCGAGATTAATAATATAGGTACCGACGAGCGGGTTAAGGTAATTGTGCTGCAAAGTGGCGGCGACAAGGCTTTTTGTGCCGGCGCCTCTTTTGATGAGCTGATAGCCATTGAAGACGAAGCTACAGGAAAAGCCTTCTTCAGCGGTTTTGCACTGGTCATTAATGCCATGCGCAAATGCCACCAGTTCGTGATTGCACGCGTGCAGGGCAAGGCTGTAGGTGGTGGTGTAGGGCTTATAGCAGCAGCTGACTATGCCCTGGCCGTAGCCAGTGCATCGGTAAAGCTGAGTGAACTGGCGGTAGGTATCGGTCCTTTTGTGGTAGGGCCGGCTGTAGCGCGTAAAATTGGTACCGCTGGTTTTTCCCAGCTTACCATTGATGCTACGGAATGGCGCAGCGCAGACTGGGCACGAAAACATGGTCTTTATGCGGAAATACACGAGGATATTGCCGGGGTAGACGATGCGGTGAAAAGACTGGCCGACAAACTGGCCAAATCCAATCCCGCGGCCATGACCCAATTGAAAAAGATCTTTTGGGAAGGTACCGAAAACTGGGATGAATTGTTGACCCAACGTGCAGCCATAAGCGGTCAGCTGGTGCTGAGTGAGTTTACACGGAATGCGATTCAGTCGTTCAAACGGAAATCCTGATATTTAATTATTTGTTTTTATTTTACCCTATCTTTGCCGACTATTTAACATTAAAATACTGAATGCAGAAAAGAGGAAAACCCAGGTTACCCATTAGAAGAGAAGCGGAACACCGCATTAATCACCACATCAGGGCCACACAAGTACGTGTGGTAGGCGAAAACATTGAACCGGGCGTATATTCTATCGAAGAAGCCCGAAAAATGGCAGCAGATCTGGAAGTTGATTTAGTGGAAATTTCACCCAACGCCGATCCTCCGGTATGCCGACTGGTCGATTACAATAAATTTCTTTACGAGAAAAAGAAAAAGGACAAGGAACAAAAAGCCAAAGCCAAGCAAACTGAAATAAAAGAAATCAGGTTTACCCCTAATACGGATGATCATGATTTTGACTTTAAGGCCAAACATGCCGAAAAATTTTTGCAGGAGGGTAATAAAGTAAAATGTTTTGTTCAGTTTAAGGGCCGCTCTATCCTGTTTCAGGACCGTGGGCAGTTATTGCTGCTTAAATTTGCCGAGCGACTGGCGGAATGGGGTACTTTGGAGTCCATGCCGAAGATGGAAGGACGTAGAATGCTGGCGATGTTTACGCCTAAAAAGAAGAAGTAAATCAATATTTCTTCTAATTAACAATACCTTTTTGAATTTTTATTTTGCAATAAATTATTTTATTGTAATTTTACACTTTGTTTTCATGGTGATAGGGTTTATAGGGGCTGGCTCATTCTTGGGCCGGCTTTCCTTTTTTTGAAAACGTGCAGTGGAAAATATACCAATAATTAAATATAAAATCACTGATTATTATCAAGTTACGTTTTTTGAAAATGGTGTATATGATTTCCGCTGCCTGCCGTCGATGAGCACCTGCCCCGCCAAATTTTTCAGGCACGACCTGGAGCCCCACATAGCATAATTCCTGTTGGTACATTAATGGATGTTTTTTTGGTATCTGTCGTAAGTCCTCGCACAGCTTACCGGCGATTTGTACAGGAAACGGGTAATTTGCCTGAAAATCAATAATTTTAACGGCGGAACTTTGAGTTCCTGATTCGGGCAAAGCGGAACGTCCCTGGTGTTCCCTGGTATTATCCTCACTAACTTCCTAATTTTGATGAAATTTATCACTACCTTATTGCTTGCTTTTTTAACAGCTTTCGGCACGCAGGTCTCGGCACAGGTTTCGGGCTTTACCAATTTTCAAAACCAGTTTATGGTATGGGAAAACGGCATGATCAGGAAAATTGAATACCTGGTGCCCTTAAAGATCGGTATTGGTAGGAAAGCCATCCCGTACCTGGATAATTCCCGGAGTTTTAAAATCTATTACCAGGGAGCTGCGCATAAAATCAACGATGGCTTTACCCAGAATTTCCAGGTAACAGATAACCTGATCACTTACCAGAACGCCAATGCTTTGTGGGTATGGGAAAATGGAAAGAGCACCAACCTCTCCAATCTTTGCAACGATTTTCACGTGGGAGACAGCCTGGTCTTTTTCTTCGACGGGGTACAGAATGAATATCGGGCCTATTACCAGGGCCATGTTTTTCCAATTGAAGGGTATCTTGCGGCTAATACATCTGGTAACGTATTCAACGAAGGCGGAGGTGTGGATACCCGTATTTCTAACGATATGGAAATTGCATCGGGTCAGCTATCCGGGGTCAAGGTCTCGGACAACATAGGTGCATATGTGAATTATGCCAATCAATTCAGAATATTTTACCATGGCGACATTATAGAACAGGAAGACTACCTTGTCAGTAGTTTTGATGTGGGAAGAAATACGGTGGCTTATGTGGATGCCAACCGCACTTTTAAAGTATTTCATAATGGCAAGACCACGGAGATGAATAATTTTCCGCCCTACGAATATGCAGTAGGCGACAATCTGGTAGCCTTTATAGGCTATGACAACTATTTCAACATTTTTTATAATGACTCGCTGTACACCATAGGGTATTTTCAACCGGATTTTGTGGTACGCGATAATATTGTGGCCTACCAGGATGCCACGGGGTATTTTAAGGTGTTCTATAAAGGCCGGGAATATACGCTGGAGAGTTACTATCCCTCCGACTTTATAGCGGGCTATAATTCGGTAGGGTATGTGAATCGGGCCAATGTGTTGCGGCTTTTTACCGAAGGTGAGGTGTATGATGTAACCAATGCCGATGTAGCAAAGTGGCGGCTGGATTATGATGTGTTGCAGTATCGCTTTGGCGCCAATATGTACAAGGTGTTTTATAAAGGCCGTACCTATTAGCGCAAATGCTGTAGCCGCGCGATAATGGCTTGTACCGCACCGGTAGCAGGTAGCCATTCAAATTCCGGGTCTTTACGGAACCAGGTAAGCTGTCTTTTGGCATAATTGCGTGTGTGCTGTTTGATCAGTTCGACTGCCCTTTCCAGGCTGTAACGGCCGTCCAGGTAAGCAAACAGTTCGGCGTAGCCTACCGTATTGAGGCTTTTTAAATGACGGTAGGGCAGCAATTGGCGTACTTCATCCAGCAAGCCTTCTGCCATCATATGCGTCACCCTTTGATCAATGCGCTGGTACAGCACCGGGCGGGGAAGATCCAAAGCAAACTTATGGATATGAAAAGGCCGCTCTTTTTTTATTCCCTTTCTGAAATGCAGGATCGACTTTCCGGTGCTCCTTTTAAACACAAGTGCGCGTAAGAGGCGCATGGGGTTATCCTGCTCCGCAGTTGCAAAGAAATCAGGATCTTCTTTCCTTGTAGTAGCTTGTAGCCAGGCCAGCCCATTTTCCTGATAAAGCTGATGTAGTCCGGCTTCTATATCCTTGTTTACCGGTGGCATTTCGTCTATGCCGCTGCAAAGTGCCTGGATATAAAGCCCGGTGCCGCCACATACCACGGCTACGTCCCGCCTGGCAAACAGTTCTTGTGCATAGGCCAGACCCAGGCGTTCAAAATCGCCCGCATTCAGGTTGTCGGTGATACTATGGCTGTTGATAAAATAATGGGGTACAGCTGCAAGCTCTTCAGGACTTGGTTTGGCCGTCCCAATGGTCATTTCGCGGTAGCACTGGCGGGAGTCTGCCGATAGGATAGCAGTACCCAGGGTTTGTGCCAGCGCAATGGCAGTAGCCGTCTTGCCTGAAGCGGTTGGCCCGGCCAGGACAATCAGGTGTTTGTGGTCTTGCTTCATGAGTTTGTAAACGAATAGCGGCTTTCCCGGTCCTACGTAGGGAGGCTAAAAGGCCGGATCATCTTCATTAAAGGTGTCCTGGTCATCTGCAGCCTCTTCTTCCTCGCCTTCATTACCAAAACCCTCCTCGTCCATATCATCCTTATTGAGGTCGTATTTTTCCTCAATTTCTAACAGCCTTTCATTGGCCATGCCCTTGATTTGGGTCTGGGCAGGCGCCAGTCCTTCTTTTTTGGTACACCTGGGATATTCCAGGCCATCCTCTTCATCCTTGTCAATAGCGATCAAATTGATCAGGAAGGTCCAGTTTTTTACCGGATCGTAAGTATAAATAAAACACTCGTCGGGTTTGTCGATGAGGGCAGATACGGGTGTCTTGACCATGGATAGGGCCGGTGCATCCTTTTTATTCACCATGACTTCAGAAGAAATCTCTTTCCCCCTGACCCAGTTGTCATTACTCTTGAAGAAAGAAGCCGGTAATGGCTTGTTGAACTCAAAAGCCTTTAAAATTACCTCGTGAAACTGCTGAAAGGTCTGCCCTGTTTTTAGCACAATATCCCTGAAAATATTATCGTCATCTTCCCAAAAAACCCTGAATTTAAATACCGGCATAAAATAGCTGTTTTTCCGCGACAAATGTAAGGATATTTTAATAGTAAGCGGGGCTCATCTCTTAACCAATCAAAAACTTGTTGCTACCAAGTTGCATTTAAAATAATATCCTACCTTTGACGCGAAGAGATGTTAAAACGTGTTGGTAAAATAGGAACCTTGGTGCTCGTAGTCACCCTGTTATTGCTTAACGGGTCGGCGCATGAGTTTGTGCATTCGTTTACCGGCCATGAAGATACCACGCATTGCCGGCACCCGCATGAGGGAAAGGTGTACTTCGATACGGAACACCACCATTGTGCTATGCTGGATCTGCAGCTACCGGTTTTTTTACCTGCCGCTACGCCTGTCCCTATTCCTATCGCCATTACGCTTTATTTCCCCTATCAGGAAGCCGCGGGTTTCAGCCCTGTGCTACTTCCTGTTTTTTCTACCCTGCTTCGGGGGCCGCCGGTTACTGAATTAATCCCATCCTGCTAGAACACAGCCTGCCGTGTATTAAGCTATGGCGCGCCGGAGGCTTTTCTTTATTCCTAAATGTTACGTATGTACAACAGGTTCTTTGTGACCTTACTGTTGTTACTATCCGTCTATTGTTGTTTGCCGCTTCTGCTTCGTGCCGGACCGGGATGTACAGATACCCTGCATCTGGTTATCCAGAGCCGGGAAGAGGGGAAGGTAGTGCCGGTAATCGGTGCCGTGGTGGGCATCGGCAGTATGCAGTCGATAACCGATGAGACCGGTTTTGTACGGTTTGAGGGCATATGTCCCGGGAAAATACATGTACATGTCCACGCCCTGGGCTACCATGCGGTAGAAGCCGATGTGCCGTTTAAGTCGGGGAGGGATACCCTTCACTTGTTTGTCAAAACCATTGGTGTGACACTGGATAATATAGAGATCAAGGGGCACAGGCAAGCGATGCAAACACCCAATGTAAGTAGTGCGCTATACCAGGAGGACCTGGACAAAACCCGTGGAGGTAACCTGGCCGAAAGCCTGGAAGCCATTGTGGGGGTGCGCAAGTTGCAAACAGGTGCGGGCATTGGCAAACCCGTGATACAAGGGATGCATAGCAACCGTATCCTTATTTTGAACAATGGCATCCGGCAGGAGGGCCAGCAATGGGGAGCGGAGCATGCCCCCGAAATTGATCCCTTTACCGCGCAAAGTATGGTGGTGGTGAAAGGTGCTGAAGGGGTGCGGTTCGGATCCGATGCCATAGGTGGGGTGGTCCTGCTGGAACCCGCCCCCTTGCCGGTAGATAGTATGGTGCATGCCGAAGTCAACCTGGTGGGCGCGAGTAACGGAAGATCGGGAACCGGATCTGCGATGTTGAGCGGGAACGTCAAAAAATGGCCCTTTCTTTCCTGGCGGTTACAGGGAACCCTGAAGCAGCAAGGTAACATGAAGACTGCTGATTATTTTTTAGAAAACTCGGGTCTTAGCGAGCGAAACTATGCTGCTACCCTGGCCTATACCAAAGCACATATGGGTGTGGATGTCTTTTATAGCCATTTCCATACCCGGATGGGCATCTTTAAAGGCGCCCATATAGGTAGTCTTGAGGATTTACAGTACAGTCTGGAACAGGGACGGCCATACGGAGCGGGGACATTCACTTATGAATTACAGGCACCCCGGCAGGTAGTGGTCCATGACCTGCTCAAAATAAAGTCACATCTCCATGTGAGCGATTACTGGCACCTGAACCTGGTGTACGGCTGGCAACGCAATACCCGTCAAGAGTTTGATATACGCCGGGGTGGCAGAGGTAGTTTGCCCTCACAGGACATTTTCCTGCAAACCCACACGGTAGATGTAAATGCCACCTACTTTGACGGGCGTAAGTGGAAAGCTATACTGGGTATGAATGGCCTGTACCAGCATAACCGTAACGTTGCAGGAACACTTACGACTCCCCTGATTCCCGATTATGTGTCGAACGCTTTGGGGGCTTATGCCATAGGCCGGCTGGTGCAGCACCGGTACGAGCTGGAGGCAGGCCTGCGATACGATATAAAGAACATAAATGCGCTGGGCTATGACCGTAACGGCAGTTTATACGGCAGTAACCGCTTGTTTCCCACACTCACAGGTAGCCTGGGTGCCGTGTGGCATATGAGTCAACAATGGGATATGCGGAGCCATGTAGGCACCGCCTGGCGGGCACCTTCCGTCAACGAACTGTATAGCCGTGGTATTCACCAAAGTGCAGGCGCTTATGAATTGGGAGACAGTTCCCTGCATGCCGAAAAGAGCCTTAAGTGGATATCTTCTGTACAATACAACGGTAACCGGCAGTGGTTAAAGGCTCAACTGGATGTGTATGCGCACTATATCCAGGACTATATTTATCTGAGTCCTACAGGAACATTTTATGAAAGCCTGAGTGGTAGTTTTCCCATTTTTCAGCAAATGCAAACCAACGCCCGCTTCCTGGGTGCTGATCTGACTGCGACAGCACGCATACCGCTTGGCTTCGACTACACGCTGAAGGCCTCGGTGCTGAGGGCAAAGGACATGAAGTCTGAAACCTTCCTACCTATGATTCCTGCCGACAGGCTGGAGCAACAACTCTCCTGGCGTCCGGGTACGAGAGGGGCCATACAGCAGCCTTACCTCCAATTGGCTTACGAATGGGTAAGGCAGCAAGACAGGTTTATGCCCGCTACGGATTTTGCCCCGCCACCACCGGCCTATCAATTACTACATGTGCATATGGGCACACAATTAAGCATAGGTCGCCAAACACTGGGTATTCACTTTTCAGTGGATAACCTGACCAATGCTCTATACAAAGATTACCTCAACCGGTTTCGTTACTTCGCGCATGACATGGGCAGAAACTTTACGTTGAGGATTACCTACAGGATATGAGCGATACCGCCACCTGTGCCAGTAACAAATATTATATAACACATTTTAATCTAAACATTTTTATGAAATCAATTGCTCAATTTGCATTAATAATAGGAACACTTGGCGTATTAAGCCTCACTGCTTGTACGCAAAAGCCTACACCTCAACCCGAGCCGGAACAAGAAGAGTTTGATGAGGCGAGGGTACAATTTATTGCTTTGAATGCCGATGGAACAGCTACTACAGATACCCTAACGGTTCAGTTTAACAGGGAAGGAGTACCCAGCCCTTCGTATATTCAGGTGCAGCCGCAGGGCCAGTACCGAATGTTCATCAGCCTGTTTTATAAAGGAACGCTCATTAATCCCGAAATTGAGGAGGAAGGTACAGCACATCAGTTTTTCTTTATCCCTTCCCTTCCTGCTGGTGTTGTAAATTACACTTACGAGGATGCAGATGAAGATGGTAAGGGAATTGGCTTAGCAGGGAAGATAACCATAGGCGAAGGTGAATTTGACCTCAAAATTGTGCTGCGTCATGGATTGGATAAGCACCATCCTGATGCCGCCGCCTGGAACAGCAGCAATTATCAGGCAGCGGGTGGTGAAGACGACCTCAATATTTCTTTCGGACTTCATGCTACTGAATAACTGACGGGTAGGTTAAAGGATATATGGTACAGGCTCAAGAGGGGTCTGTGCCGTATTTCTTTTAAAGTCATTAATTAATCGTGCCACAGCAGTTTCGGCAGTATCGGAAGGGAAGTGTACCGTAACCTTGGTTTCCTGTTGCAGCCAAAGCCGCACGCGTTTTAGGGTGGCGGCTGAAAGATACGGGATCACAGGTACGCCAAGCGTCTCCAGCGCTGCCGCATTACACTGTTGCTCATACTGACCCTTCATGGGTACTACCATCAGTTTCTTTTTGAGATACAGCGCTTCGGCGGGGCCTTCAAAACCGGCAGCCATGAGGGCTCCTTTACAGTTGGCGAGACTTTTAATGAAGGCATCGTTATCTATGGGCTGAACCGATATGTTTTCGAATTGAAAAGGCGCTTTGTTGTGTTTTGAAAAAACCTGGAAGCTCGTGTTTTTTAACTGTGACAGAAACCGGATCAACGCATTATCGTCATATGCCGGGAGGTACACGGTATAGTAATTTCCGGTGTTCGCCACCAGTTCCCGGATCTCTTTACGGATTACGGGCGGAAACATATGCTGTTCATAGCGATCAAAATGAAAGCCGTATCCGCTGGAGACCGGTGCATAGTGGTGCAATATCCAATGACCTAAGCGGTCTTTCTTCAAAGGCCGGGGTGCCTCGGGGTCCATTACCGCATATTGGTGGCTCAGGGAGACGACCGGCACTCCTCTGTACTTTGCCGCCCAGGCACTTACCGGTTCAAAATCATTTACCACAAGGTCATATTCCCGAAGTGGCAAGGTCAGGATGTCTTTTATCAGGCGAAAAGGGTTACTCCTTTTCAAGGTAGCAGCAATAGACACCCCTCCTTTTTTTCCAAAGATAAAGCTAAGGCCCTGGCGTCGGTACCTTACCGGGAAGGCTTGTGCGACCTCCGATTGATAGCCGCTGACCAGGACATCTACCTCAGCATATTTAACCAGTTCGGGATAAATGTCACGGGCACGGCTAAGGTGACCATTGCCTGTGCCTTGAATAGCAAATAGTATCTTCATACGGGGCTGTTTGTTACGTGAAGCAGGTGCGACTTACACCTTGGGCATGGATGAGGCGGTCCTGATGTTCATATCAGCCAGTAGTACCTGAAACAGTTCTTTAGGTGTAGCTGAAGCAGTTTTTTTATCTTCCAGTACTACCGTCTTAGCAACAGGATCATGCTGGTAGCGGTACACTTTCCATTCCTGCTTATGGTACTCTAAAGCAGATAGGTTTTCCACCCAATCTCCCGAATTGAGGTAGTGCACAGGGCCATGCTCAGTGACCACTACCTTGTCTGAGGGCTCGTGAATATGGCCGCAGATCACATGTTGAAACTGGTTGGAGGCTGCTATCTCACACACCGTAGATTCAAATTTATTAATAAAGGAAACAGCGCCTTTAACACTGCCCTTTACTTTTTTGGACAAGGAGAGTTTTCCCCGTCCCAGCCGGGCGGCAAAGTAATTGGCCACCCTGTTGATCAGAATAAGTGCATCATAACCCATAGCACCCAGGCGAGCCAGCCATTTGGCATGTTGCATCACCACATCGAATACGTCGCCATGAAAGATCCACACCTTTTCGCCATTGAGACGCAGGGACAGTTTATTACAGATCTTTAAGCTACCCAGTTGAAACCCTTTGAATTTACGAAGCATTTCATCGTGGTTGCCGGGAATAAAATAAACGGGAATGCCATTGGCTACCTGTCCGATAAAATACTTGACCACCATCATATGGTAGGCAGGCCAATAGTGTTTGCTGAATTGCCAGATGTCAATAATATCGCCATTCAGCACAATGGATTTAGGGTTGATAGTTTTCAGGTACTGTAGCAGCTCCTTCGTATGGCAGCCATAAGTGCCCAGGTGAATATCTGAAAGTACCAACAGATCGACGTCTCTTTTAGTCATATGTGGTTCAGACCAGGGCTGTTGCTATGCCCGGCCTCAACAACAAAGTAAAGCATCTGATATGTACTTAATATTATGCGTACATGAAGTAATTATGAAAAGGAGGCTTAAAAGTCAATACCTATCCCTAAAGACAGGGTATTGAAGGCGTCCTTCTTCTTATTGCCGGCGCTGGCGGGCTGATATCCGTCAATCTTATCGCTAAAGCAAAGGTGGGTACGGTAGTGTAGTTGCAGAAAGAGACGTTGCCCTTTTGGAAGTCTGGCCACGGGATAAGCAATACCAGCTTCAATAGGCAGGAAAAAATCCAGTTGCTGCTGCATGTCCAGGGGGTTCCAGTCTGGCTGGATCGGCATCGCATTAGGTTCGGCATTGTAAGCAATAAATCCGATACCCGTGCCTACAAATATCCCTGAAAGCAGATCCAGGGCAGCGTTATGGCTGGGGTTTTTAATCAGCGCAAAGGGGCTTAGCCGGGCAGTCAGCAAGACATCTACATAGCTATTGGTGAAGCCTAGTGTATTTTCAACGCCGGGTTCACCGGCTTTCATCCAGCCTTTATTCAGCTCAAGGTTGATGTCCAGGTCGGGCAATACGCTATACGCAGCGCTCAGGCCAAGGTGAGGGCTGAGGGCAGGATCTTTTACGTCTGTATACGGCGTACTGAGTCCGCCATTAAGGAATACTTTGAATTTATTAGTTGTTCCTCCATCAGCGACAGAGGCCGTGTCCTGAGCCTGGCTATACAAGGTGGTGCAGAGGGTAAATAGTGCGGTCAATAAGCTGAGGCGTAAAGGCAGGAACAGGCTTGTTTTTTTCATTGCGTAGAAACTGATTTAGTCGTCTTGGCAACAAAGGTAGTCGATAATAATTACTGATAATCAATTTATTGATAGAATTTATTTGCGCCTATTACCAGCTCCACACAAGGGCCAGACCCAACGTGTTATAAGCATCATTATCACTTACGCCGGCGGGTAGGGGCATGTACCCATCCACCTTGTCATATTGGGCAAAGTTGAGCCGGAAATGTGCCATTACCGATAAGCGGCTGTAGTCGCCGATACGTGCAATGGGGTACTGGTAGCCTATTTCGCCGAGGTACATCAGGTTACTTGCTGTAAAATCTCCGTAAGAGCCATAATCAGGACGCCATAAGCGCGCTGCTGAAACGTTGCTGTTGAGAATGGCAACGCCGGCACCGATAAATAAACCGGAGGCCAGCGAGAGGAAGAGGTCGTCTTCCTTATTGGGGCTAAGCGCTACGGGAAAAAATCGCAGGGTTACTGCGGGCGACAGATACCTATTCGTAAAACCCATTCGTCCGCTTGCTTCGTTCACCCTTGCTTTTAAGCTGCCGGCATGTAATCCTAAGCCCACCTGTACGCTGCGTATAGGTTGTATCAGAAAGGTAGCGGAAAAGTCGGGTGAAGGTTGTGTGGGCTTTACATCGGTATAGGTAAAGTTGAGACCGGCACCGATGGCCACACCCCACATTGGAGGCGGAAGCGGTGGGGCATTTTGTGCGTGGAGCGGTGTAAAACCAGCCAAGCTTATACCGAGTAGAATGCTCAGAATTTTTCTCATAAAGTGCGTTGATGAACAAGCTATAAGCAAACAAAATACACAGGTAATGCCAGCCTGAGCTGCATCGGGGCTATTTTGGCAGTCTTTTAAGAAATGCTATTAAAGTTTTCTTAATCTTTCAGCAGCTTGGAGGAGGGTGTCTTCTTTTTTAGCAAAACAAAAACGCAACCATTTGCCCTCGTAGCCTTTCTGAAAAAAAGGGCTGAGTGGGATGCTGGCTACACCGAAATGTTCCGTGAGCCATAAAGCAAATGCCTTGTCTGCCTGCTCAGAAATACCTTCATAGGACATGAGCTGAAAATAACTGCCTTGTGCCGGTTGCAGGATCTGTAAAGGCGTGTCTTTCATCGCATCCAGGAAAAAGTCACGCTTGCCTTGAAGCAGCAGTTTGCTTTCCTCCAATGGCTGGTGGTGCTGCAGGTAGGTGGCAATAGCTTGCTGCATAACGGAGTTGACACTAAAGGCCAGGTATTGGTGAAGTTTTTGGAAAGCCTGGCTCAGGTGTGGAGGCGCGACACTGTATCCTATTTTCCAGCCGGTGGCATGATACACTTTGCCAAAGGAATAGACGGCAAAACTTCTTTCCCTTAATTCGGGGAATGCCAGTACGGACCTGTGTTTCTTGTCGTCAAATACCAAATGCTCATATACCTCATCAGCAATTACATACAGCTTGTGTTTTTCCACCAGGCTGATGAGCTGTATAAAGTCTTCATCGGTCCATATCCTGCCCGAGGGGTTGTGTGGATTGTTGATTATGATCGCTTTGGTTCTGGCTGTTACAGAAGCCGCTACCTTATCCCAGGGTATGCTGAAGTCTGTTATGTCCAGGGGGATGCAAACAGGTACCCCTCCATTGCTGTATATATTCGGTAAATAGCTATCGTAGGCGGGTTCGAGCAGGATAACCTCATCTCCGGCCTGTAACAGGGTGGCCAGTGCCGTATAAATCGCATAAGTAGCGCCGGGCGTAATGGTTATTTCTGCTTCCGGATCTACGCTTACTTGTTGAAAGTGCTTTATTTTTTCACTAATGGCCAGCCGGAGTGCGGGCAAGCCCGCCATTGGTGTGTATTGATTATAGCCTGCTTGTACGGCTTCGCTGACCAGATTGGCCAATGCGGGCGCTATGCTGAAATCCGGGAAGCCCTGCGAGAGGTTGATCGCTTGGTGCTTTTGTGCCCAGGCACTCATTACCGAGAAGATAGTGGTGCCTGTATCGGGAAATTTAGGGCTGATCATTGTCGAAGGTTGCATGCAGAGCTACTGCTCCGTTTAGTCAATGTCAAAATAATCCAGAATATATTCTTTCAGTAAAATTTCCTGTGCAGCCAGGGTGTCGTCGGTACTCACTTTCTTGAGTTCGGTGTAATGGGGCCACCCTTCCTCATCGTATCCATCCAGCTTGAAGTAGCCACCTTTGCTCAGCAGCGAGCATACGGCCACGTGCATCAGGTCTTGCTTTTGTTCTTTCGAAAACTTTATTTTAGGTACCCTGCCACGGTATTCGTTCATGCCGATAAGAAAGAGGATGGCTTCCATATTAGGCTTCTTCCCAAAACGTTCTACAAGTGCTGCTTCAAGCACAATCCATCGTTCAAACAAGCTTTTTTCTTTAGTTTCCATTGTTGATCTGCTCGGTTATATCATTTTTTCGATAAGTTGGGTCAGGCTCAGGCCTTCCGCTTCGGCTTTGTAGTTACGTACCACACGATGGGCCAGTACGGGCATGCTAATTGCTTTCACATCTTCTATATCGGGCGAAAATTTGCCATGGAGCAAGGCATAGCATTTAGCTGCCAGAATAAGGTTTTGAGAGGCACGGGGTCCCGCTCCCCAAGCCAGGTATTGGTTAGCCAGGCTATCCGGTCGGGCTGGATCAGGGCGCGTTTGCTGTACTAGTTTTACGGCGTAATGCAATACATTGTCCGGAACGGGTACGCGGCGCACCAATTGCTGGAAGTAAAGTATTTCTTCAGCATGCAGCACCTTGGGCAGTTGGACATCATTCGGGCTGGTCGTTTGTTTCACAATCTGTACTTCTTCTTCAAAAGCAGGATAGTTTACTGTTATCTGAAACATGAACCGGTCGAGCTGGGCTTCAGGCAGCGGATAAGTACCTTCCTGTTCAATAGGGTTTTGTGTAGCCAGCACGAAGAAAGGAGCAGGCAGCCTGTACTCCACACCAGAGGCCGTCACATTTCGTTCCTGCATCGCTTCGAGCAAGGCCGCTTGTGTTTTCGGAGGCGTCCGGTTAATTTCATCTGCCAGGATAATGTGAGCAAACACAGGGCCTTTAATAAATTTGAATTTCCGGCTTTCGTCAAGTATCTCCGCACCTGTTATATCGCCCGGCATCAGATCGGGGGTGAACTGAATACGTTTAAAACTCAGGTCAAGCACATCGGCTACCGTTTTCACCAGTAAGGTCTTGGCCAGACCCGGAACACCTACCAGCAGGCTGTGCCCGTTGCATAGTATGGAAATGATTAATTTCTCAACCACATCAATTTGTCCTACTATAACCTGGCCTACGGCCGCTTTCAGTTCCTCGTACTTTTGTTGTAATGCTTTTACGGCTTCTACATCCGATGCAAATGGTGTCATATGTTTGAATAAAGTCTTAGTCGTACGTATAATGCCGGAGCGGCGGTTCATCAGTTCAACGTGGTATCCGCTGATTTATTCTCCTCTAAGCTTGGTTTTGATGTCCATCACGGGCAGCAGGCCATTAGCGGGTACATAGATGATCTGTGGCAGGTCGCCTTTATCGCCCAGTTTCTCCAGTGTGCGGATAAACAGGTATTGGTTATACGTTTCGCTTAAAGTGCCGTTTTCGATAGTCATGGCTTCCGCCATACCCTTAGCCCGTTCTATCTCGGCCTGGGCATTCAGCTTTTCGGCTTCCAGCCGGGCTTTGGCTTCTTCCACAAGTATTTTTCTGTTCTGTTCGGCTTTCGCCATTTCTGCCTTGCCTGCCATTTCCTGTTGCCAGACATTATATGTTGGTAATCCAAACATCAGGGTAAGAATAATAACGGCTGACAGGATGAGAAAAGAGATGATGACCTTCATGCGGAATGGTGGTATTTTAATAGGTTTTGGTTCCATATTGCTGGTTAAAAATAGTCAATTGATATTAATACGTGATGACCTGTTCTTCTAATTGTGGCATGGCCCTGAATGCATACTGCTGGTTACGTAGCTGAGGCTCAAAGCCTGCTTCCCGAATGGCTTCCTGAATACCGGTTGCGGTAAACCGGTGCGGCGCCCCTGCGGCGCTTACCACATTTTCTTCGATCATAATAGAGCCGAAATCATTGGCACCTGCGTGGAGACTGAGCTGGGCCACATTTTTCCCCACAGTAAGCCAGCTGGCGGCTATGTTATGAATGTTAGGCAGCATAATGCGGCTTAAGGCAATCATACGTATATACTCTTCACCTGTGGTGTCATTTTTGGCGCGTCTTATTTTCTCCAGTAAGGTGCCTACGTCCTGAAAGGTCCAGGGTATAAAGGCAACAAAACCCTTTGCGTCTTCGGGTTTTCGTGCCTGCACGTCCCGGATTTTTACTAAATGCTCGAAACGTTCGCGAATCGTTTCTACATGACCAAACATCATCGTGGCTGTTGTGGTAAGCCGGAGTTGGTGTGCGGTGGCCATGATGTCGAGCCATTCCTGTGCGCCGCATTTGCCCTTGGAAATCAGCCGCCGTACCCGGTCGTCTAAGATTTCTGCACCGGGTCCGGGCATACTGTCCATGCCGGCTTCCATCAGGGCTGTAAGTGCTGCCTCATGACTTACCTGGCTTACCTTACATATATGTGCCACTTCCGGGGGGCCAAGGGCATGTAGTTTTAAGTTGGGGTATAATGATTTCAAGGTGCGAAAAAGACCGGTGTAATAATCCAGCCCCAGTTCCGGATGATGTCCGCCTTGTAACAAAAGCTGCTCGCCACCATATTTGAATGTCTCTTCGATCTTTGTCTTGTAAGTCTCTATATCGGTTACATATCCTTCAGCATGTCCCGGGATACGATAAAAATTGCAAAATTTACAATTGGCCGTACACACATTGGTTGTGTTCATATTCCGGTCTATGATCCAGGTCACCTTACCGTGCGGCACCAGCCGTTTCCGCAGTTCATTGGCCACAAACGCGATTTCTGCAAGAGGTGCATGTTCAAAAAGATACATGCCTTCTTCCACCGACAGGAATTCAAGTGCTAATGCCCTTTGGTATAATTCAGATAGATTCATGCTTTACTTATAACTTTTAAGCTTTCAGGGGGCAAAAATTACCAACAAAGTTAAGATAAAATGCGCTGCTTACCGTTTTTTAAAGGAGCGGTTGCCCATACGTAAAAAAACGTAATTATAGAAATATCACCCATGAATATTTTAATTTTTGATTTTTATGGAGTAATATTGTATCAGTAAATGCCTGACCCGTATTTGCAGCTATGAAAAAGCAAAAGTATATACATATCATGACCTTATTGAACCTATTAAACCGCAACCATGTTATACGAATCACTTCTGCTCCTGAAGGGGCAGCTCAATGCCTACTATACCACCTTACATGAAAGGGTAAGTAGCATTGATCCCAGCCCTGTTATTCTGGAAAACATTGCGGCCCTGAATGAAATTCAATTGGGGGACGCTCAAAATGTCTACATCACCTTGGTCAACCTGGCGGAAGAGGCGACACTGCGTAATACGCCTAACTTCAGAAATCAGGGCGACCGGACTGTTTATGAGCAGCCGCCGATTTACCTCAATCTTCATGTCCTGTTCTCCGTAGTGATGCGCGATGAATATGAAAAAGCATTGCTCCACCTGTCACACCTCATTAAATTTTTTCAGGGACAGCCGGTATTTAACCAGAAGTTGACTGCCGACCACTCCTTTGGCACCAGGGCTGAGTTTAACCTCATTATGGACCTCTGCTCCCCTTCGTTGGAACAAGTGAATTTCCTCTGGAGTACCTTGGGTGGAAGGCAATATCCCTCAGCCCTATATAAACTCCGATTATTGGAAATGAAACGGGATAGCATGACCGCCACCCGTGACCTGATCAGCGAAATTACACTGAAAGACTAAACTGTTACCTATCCGCATTCTCTAATCCGATTTCAGCGACATCATTTTTTTAACGCCCAAAAGCATTGCCATGGGTTTCTCTATCACCTACAAAACCTTGTTTGAGGTAAGGTTGTGCCACCACTATTTTTTGGATAAAGGTGCGGCAGGACAGGATTATAGGTTATTTGATCTGGCCACACCCGAACATCAGGCAAATGCCATGCTTACTTATGATAGCAGGAATTTTCTCCGTATTCAGCCTACGGAGGCCTGTGCTGCTTTGCTTCGCCAATATAAGTGTGTATACAGGCAACTCGCTGATAAGCTGACAGTGGCTATAAGTGCTGTGTGGGACGAGGATGCGCTTATGTTTCGACCCGAAGTGCCGCTTGACAACTCCTTGTCCCTTTGCTTTGGTATTCAAATAGTCGACCCGGCTTTCAAGCATTATACTAATATTCCCCTTGATCAGGGAAAGGACTTGTTTTACTTTTTTGAGAATAAAGCGATGAGCGGTAACCGCCGTTATCCTTCTTTGTCCCGGCAGGCACCTGAGCGTAGCGACGGTACTTGGTATAACGAAGGCGAGATACTGGTCAACAATGCCGCATTGCCTATGCAAACCCTCATTGCCCATGCGATCACGGGAACGGTAACACCACAACAAGAATTTACAGTCGACCCGGAGGTTGCCGGTAATGCCTTAAGCTATGTCAATAGGAATGATCTGTTGTCTTTTTCCGGAGATATCTGGAGCTGGGATACCGGCTTGGCGGACAGAAGTGCGAACATCCAAGCCACTGTCAGGCATCCTTCAGGACAGCAAATTTATCCGCAGGTAAATGCATTTGAAGCCGGCACTACTCAAGTACAGGTAAGACTGGCGGAATGGGAGGAGGGTTTATATCAGGTTGCCCTTACCGATGCAAGTAGTGGTTACCAATCCGAACATACTTTCTTTTTGCAGAAAGCGCTTAAGCCTTACCATGGAGTGATGCAGCTGCACCTGCAATCCGATGAGGAAGCGTTTAGCCTGCTGATGCCCAGTGGGCACCTTCGACCTGTAACAGAAACCAGGCGTTTTGAACTGCGGTATAAGAACCGGGCCACCACCTGGCGCTATTTGGGAGCGCAGTTTGCCAATGCACCTGAGAGTGGCCCTCATCTGCTTACCAGAATGGGATTTGTGGCGCTTTCCGTGGTGAATGCAGCTGGCATGACGGTGACGCAAATGCCCAACCCTGATCAGCCGGTTGTAAAGACAGAGCGTCCGATCCTGATTGATGACTGTTATAATCTTATTTCAGAAATATACATTAATTCATAACTAAACCATTTTCCTCATGGCAACCTCTTTTAAAACACCAGGCGTTTATGTTGAAGAAATATCCAAACTGCCGCCTTCGGTAGCCCAGGTAGAAACCGCTATACCGGCATTCATCGGCTTTACACAAAATGATACCTACAATGGGCTATCATTAGTCAATAAGCCTACCCGTATAAAATCACTTAAAGAATATGAAGAGATCTTTGGTTTTCCTGAACCGGCTACGCTCACTATTAATCTGAATGCGGACAACACACTCAATGGTGATGTCGTGGTCAGTGCGTTACAATACCGGATGTATTATGCCCTACAGCTCTATTTTGCCAACGGAGGAGGACCCTGCTATATCAACAGCCTGGCCAGGTACGGACAGGATGGTGTAGCTGCGGACGGACTGGCCGCTATCCGTAGAGAGGATGAGCCTACCATGATCCTTTTCCCGGATGCGCTGCTGGCACCGGATACGGACGCTTACTACGGGATGTATACCGCAGCGCTGAAGCAGGCTGCTGAGCTAATGGACAGGGTGGTGGTGATAGACATTTATTCTGCCAATGGTACGGACACCTTTGCCGATCAGGCAGCAGAATTCAGAAATGGTATCGGCAATAATTATTTAAGCTATGGTGCTGCCTACTATCCCTATTTGCGTACCCAACTTACCCCATATGTGGATGAGACAACGCAAGCGGTAAGCGGTGGCACGCTAGCTGCCGGCACGGTTATGCGTAAACCTGATTCGGACGTCGATCTGTCTACCTCCTTATATCATGTCAACAGCAAATTGTATTTCGACATAAGGCGGTCTATGGGTAAAAACAAGATTGTCTTACCTCCTTCGGCTGCAGTGGCAGGTATCTATTGTCAGGTAGATAGTAACCGGGGTGTATGGAAAGCGCCTGCAAACGTCAGTTTGAGTATGGTGCAGGAACCGATGGTGAAGCTGGACGACGAAGACCAGCGGGATATGAACGTGACAGACTCGGGTAAATCGGTAAATGCGATACGCAGTTTTGCAGGGAAGGGGATTCTGGTATGGGGCGCACGTACGCTAGCCGGCAATGATAACGAATGGCGCTATGTCTCTGTGAGGCGCTTTTTCAACATGGTAGAGGAGTCGGTAAAAAAGGCCAGTGAGCCTTTTGTATTCGAACCCAACGATGCCAATACCTGGAATAAGGTAAAAGGCATGGTGGAAAATTTTCTCACCCTGCAATGGCGGGCCGGTGC
>JBEBUO010000003.1:0-34931 GCA_040393285.1 Taibaiella helva
AAGACGTCCAGAACCAGCCGTTTGGTCTGGTACGATCTGCCTAAATAAGGTTTTTTCAACACGAATAGATGTGTCGGGGTCAATTGTACACTGGCGGTAGGGGTGTATTTTTGTAGCGCCTCGGGCTCATTTTTAATGAGACTGAGCGGCAGCAGGTCGTTCAGATAGAGGAAGTAGCGGGTAACAACCGGTTGGTCCAGGTGGAGTTCTTTTCTGACATTTTCGATGGAAGCCAAATCGCTGCGCTGCCCCAGGGTGAGCCGGGCCGGATCATCCGGAAGCACATTGAACAAAAAGAATACCAGTGTGACCACGCCCCAGAGTACGGAAAAGCCATATAACAATCTTCGTATAATATAAAGTAGGTTCAATCCCGTGCTGGTTTTGATATTCAGGGCAAAATAACGTTTTTTTGCTAAAATATTCCGTTCCTTACCACCTGTATGTTGAGGCAGGAGCGTTATGGACAGGATTTCTTATGGCAGATATTTTGAAATTAAGAAAATCCTCTTATCTTACCGAGCATTTATTGTATGGCAGTCAGACCTCATATATCCCCATCCTTTTCTTACATTCCCCTGGAGGAAACACTTGAGATTATTCCCAGGCACCAAAGATTACACCTGGGTATCCCCAAGGAGACTTCTTTTCAGGAAAACCGGGTGCCTCTTACGCCGGAAGCCGTGTCTGTGCTGGTGCAAAACGGACACCAGGTGGTGGTAGAGCACAATGCCGGGGAGCATTCATTTTACTTTGATACAGATTATAGTGAGGCTGGCGCACGTATAGTATATGATAAATCCGAAGTGTATAAATCACGTATGATCATTAAGTCAGCTCCAATTTCGGAAGAGGAAACGAATTTGCTTCAGGCAGACCATGTGATTATTTCGCCCATACACCTGCCTTTTCTCAAGGCCTCCATGATGGAAACCCTGATGCGAAAGAAAATCATAGGTATCACCTTCGACTCCATAAAAGATGATTCGGGGATTTATCCCATTGTTCGTTCTATGAGCGAGATCGCGGGGAGCTCCGCCATTCTTACTGCAGCTAAATACCTCAGTAATGTGCATAATGGTAAGGGTATCCTTTTGGGTGGGATATCGGGCGTGCCTTCGGCTAATGTAGTTATCATAGGGGCAGGTGTTGTAGGCGAGTTTGCCTCACGTACCGCCTTGGGGTTGGGTGCCTCAGTAAAGATATTTGACAATTCGGTATACCGGCTCATGCGCTTGCAAAACAATATCGGACAACGCCTATACACTTCGGTAATCGACCCCCGTGCGCTGGCTCAGGAGCTGGCCAGTGCAGATGTGGCAGTAGGGGCGCTGAAGCCTGTAAACGGTGTAACGCCTGTTGTGGTAACGGAAGCTATGGTAAGTCATATGAAAGCAGGTTCCATAGTGGTAGATGTAAGTATAGACCGGGGTGGCTGTTTTGAAACCTCAAGAGCCACCTCTCATGAACATCCGGTTTTTAAAAAATACGACGTCATCCACTATTGCGTACCCAATATTGCTTCAGGCGTGTCGCGTACAGCCTCCAGGGCCATCAGTAATGTCCTGATGCCCATTGTGCTGCAATGTGCTGATCTCGGGGGGGTAGAACACCTGCTCCAGGCCAAGCCGGGCATCCGAAATGGCGTCTATTTGTATAAGGGTTTTGTAACAAACGGACCCATTGCCCGACGTTTTAACATTAAATACACGAACCTTGATTTTCTGATGGCTAACCCCATATAATGCGATCAGGGCCACCTAAATATCCTATAAACAGCAGTGTATGCCGCAACAAAAACGGACCAACAAAACAATTGCCGGATATCATTTACTCATGATACTGGCTGCAGCCGACCATCAGTTTAAAGTTTCAGAAGATATGGTAATCAGGGAATATCTGATACAGGAATTTCCTTTTGATGTAAACCTGGACAGGGAAATGGAACTCATCAGTAATTTATTGCCGGAAGAACGGGAACCCCATTTTTTAAAGTATATGGACGATTTTTATGACGATGGTACCCCGGAGGAACGCAACAACCTCATTCAATTTGCTATAGATCTGACCAAAGCCGATAATGTGATCTCTGTGGAAGAAAACCGTTATTTGCAATTATTATTTGAACACTGGCACAGCGAAAGCGAATAGGGTGCAGGTCAATACCTCAGGTAATCGCGCCTGGCTATGTTGAGCCTTACACCGGTATAGATATAAAGTGAATTTTCTTCGGGTAGTATTGCAGCGGCTGTTTGCTTGTTTCTGTAGTCAGCACCTACATCAAGGAATAAACGGGGCCAGCATTCATAGGATATTTGCAGGCCTGCCAAGAGGCACTTGCTTTCAGGTCCGTGAATGAGGCCTACACCTTCGGAGCGATAGCGGGTGCTGTAACTCCTGAAAATATTGCTTCCAAAGTTGGTACCGGCCGTATCCCTGCCTTGCATATAGTAGATCACCTTCCCGTCCAGGGTAAGCCGGGGCAGCGGCTGGTAGCGGACCCGGCCTATAAACTCGGCAAATCCGGCTCCGAGGGGATGAGCAAGCGGCTGGTTATAATGGCTGAAATTGGCCAGGGAAATGCCTTCGGTACGAAATGTATGCTGGTAGGTATAGGGCCTTACAATATTCATCTCTGCCATAATATCCAGGTTGGATAGGCTAAAGGCGTCAAAATATTTGGCACCTAACTGAATACCCCATTTATTGGCCCAGTAGCCACTGCCGTCAAACAGGCGTTTACTCGAAAATTCATTGATCAGGATCTGCGTGTACAGGTTGAAACGCTTGGCCAACAATGCTTTTGCATTCAACCCGATAGACACCTTATCGGGGCTGCCCATGCTGCGCTCTATTGCGCGGTAAAAGATGATGGGGTTCATGTATCCGAATTCAAAATGGCCATCCCGGGAAAAAGTGACAGATTCATATACCCCAACGTTGAGCCAATGACTCACATTCATACTCAGGTGATGAATGGTGGCATATTTCTGGCCAATGCCGCGTGGTTCACCTGCAAACCACTGGGGTTCGAGTTTGAGGTACAGGTTCTGATAATTTAATTTCCAGATGCGGGTGCGAATCCGCACAAAAGCGGCATTTGCGGCAAAATCCGACAAAAATAAAGAGCGGTAACCATCTCCTATAAAGTGCTTATCATAGCCCAGGGTAAGGTTAATATGATTGGCGACCAGTGGAATATCAACATTAAATGTAGGTTGAAAATAGGTATATCCATTGCCGGACCGATGGTATTTTCCCGCACCAGGAATTGCTTCCCATTCATTTATATAATCACGCGTAAAGGCAGGGGGTTCCTCATAATTATGGGTAAGCGAAGCATAAAAGCCGACTTTATCCATAATCCGGCCTCTTACTTCCGCTCCTTGTGTGGTATGCAGCAAAAACCTGCGTTCTTCCTCCGGAGCAAAAGCTGCCTGAAAACTGAGCACCGGGTTTGCTGCAATGAAAAAATCCCTTTTGTCGGATTGAAGCAGGTTGGCCGGGTTTTTGTAAAAACCATTAGCTTTATTGGTATAGTCTGCAGCCGTAGCAGGTGCCCATTCGCTGCTGATGGAAAGCGCACGGTTGATGTTAAAGTGATCTACATTACTCCAGCGCATTTGGTAGCCGTCCGCCTTCTGGCCGGAAAGAAAATCTACTGCTTCGCGCCGCGATACAGGTTGACTCCCCAGGAAAAGGCTGTCTGAAAGGGTGCCGCTCCGGGTTTCCATACGGTCCAGCAGGTATTGCTCTTCGCTACCCAGCGGTAAATAAGTAACCTGAGCCTGAGCTGCGAAAGCTGGTAGCAGCAGTAGAACAGCAAATATTTTTTGTAAAGGAACACCCATATTCAATAGCGCTTATTGTTAAATAGACCAGGAAGAGCATTATTTTTTGAGCTGTTCTGCCAGCCAGACGAATTCATGGACAAAATCGGCCACATTTTTCTCGAAAGAGGGCATGATTAAAGCACCTTTTTCGTCAAACTTTTCGTGGGCCTTAGGCACCACCAGCATGAAAGGAGAGGCGATGCCGAATAGTGCCGGGATCAGCTGCAGTACTTGCTGTGCCGCACGCATGCCACCCATAGCTCCGTCCGAAGAGGTAAGGACACCCATGGCCTTCCTTTTTTGTTTAGGGAAATGGTCCAACAAGTTTTTCATTGCCGGCGAGTAACCACCATTGTATTCCGGTGTACTCAAAATAAGGGCATCGGCCGAGAATATACGTTTTGCCACATTACGAAGGGCTTCCGGAGCATCTTCTGCATGTTGCCATACTTTTTGAATAAAGGGCACTTCGGTTTGGTTCATGGCAATGAGGCCTACCTTGTGGCTGGTATGCTCTTGCATATAACGGTGTACGTAGGTGGCTACGCTTAAATTCAGGCTGGGGTTGCGCGGACTCCCTGCTATAATTTCAATTTGCATAAAGCGTTTTTATTTTATACCGGTAAGCGCTCAGCCGCATTACCGATTGAGGCTACAATGTTAAGTTTTTATTCCAAATGAGCGAAACAGGGCATCTAAATTTATGAAAAAGCTATGCTTGAAGGAGCTTAGGAAACGGTGAAAAGAAGCAGGGCGGCGATGGTGTATTTATATTTTGGTTAAATATTGACGATTGGAACCTTTACAAGTAGGGTGATGTAAAGGGCAATCGTAAAAATTAAATACCTTCGCAGCCGGTATGACGTGAAGCAATTATTACCCCACGCTACATGCCTGCTTGTATCTTTCCGTATTTTTCTAAAATAGCAATATGAACATTATTATCCCTATGGCCGGCATGGGCAAGCGTATGCGCCCCCACACCCTAACTACTGCAAAACCCCTCATCCCGATAGCCGGAAAACCTATTGTGCAAAGGCTGGTAGAAGATATACTTGCCACCGCTAACGAGCAGGTGGAGGAGATCGCATTTATCATCGCCCCTCATTTTGGTAAGGAAACCGAAGATTTGTTGTTGCATATTGCCACGAGTTTGGGCGCCAAAGGTATCATTTGCTACCAGGAAGAAGCTCTGGGGACCGCTCATGCCATACTATGTGCAGCAGAAAGCCTCAAGGGGAATGTATTTATAGCTTTTGCCGATACGCTTTTCAAGGCCGATTTTAAAATTGATGTCCGTAAAGATGCGATTATCTGGACGCAGAAAGTGGCAGATCCTTCGGCTTTTGGTGTGGTAAAAATGGATGCGGACGGAAGGATTACCGAATTTGTGGAAAAGCCTAAGGATTTTGTTTCTGATCTGGCCATTATAGGGGTATATTACTTTAAAGACGGGGATAACCTGCGTCAGGAACTGCAATACCTTATTGATAACAATATCAAGGAGAAAGGGGAGTTTCAGTTGACCAATGCCATGGAAAACATGAAGAATAAAGGGCTGGGTTTTTACAGCGATCAGGTAGAAGAGTGGCTGGACTGCGGCAATAAGGATGCCACAGTCTATACCAATCAGCGTGTGCTGGAACATAAAGCGGGTAAGGAAAACATGCAGGCCGATTCCGCTGTGCTCCAAAACGCAGTGATTATACCCCCCTGTTACATCGGCGCAAATGTGACCATCACTAACGCTGTTATAGGCCCGCACGTGTCGCTGGAATCGGGTGTGCAAGTAGAACATGCCATTATTTCCAATAGCATTATACAATCGGATACAACTGTTAAAAATGCGCAACTGAGCAATTCTTTGTTAGGAAAATCAGTAACTTACAGCAGCAAAGCTGATGAGTTGAGCCTTGGAGATTATTCTGTGTCACTATGAGTTGGAACCCCATTGCATTTTTTTATAAAAATAAACCTGATAATCACGGCAGTGTTTACAGGTTTTTCTTTTTAGTACTGGCTATAAGTTGCTTCGGAGCAGCTTGTAGCGGATCAAAGCCTATAGCCCGAAAAGTAGTACAAACACCTCAGGACCAGCAAGTAGAAGAGACAACTACAACACAAGCGGGGTCGGATGAGGCCTTTATGGAAGCAGTAAAGGAAAAGATAATGGGGAATACCAGCCGCTCCTTTTATTTTTTCCAAAACTATGCGAAATATAATCCTAGGAATGCTACGGTACACTATGAATTGGCGCGTATCTGGCTGGAACGCAATCAGGTGCCAAATGCGCTCAAAGAAATAAAATTGGCATACCGGATTGACTCGAACAATAAATGGATTCATAGTCTTTATGCCGATTTGCTGGCTTACGACGGGCAGTATATTCAGGCAGCCAATGAATTTAGCAGGCTGGCCCGGAAGGAATGGCGCAATCCTGAAGATTATCTGGTGCGAGAAGCGATGTTGTATCAGAAAGCAGAAAAGTATGATGCGGCTATTCGTGTGCTTGATACACTGAGTCGCTATATCGGCGAGGACGATGAAGTATTATTGTTGCAAAAGCATCAGCTTTATCTCCAGCAGAATGATGTGGAAGGAGCTGCGGGAGAAATAAAAAAATTGATGGCGTTTTATCCGTCTACACTTCAATACCCCTTGATGTTGGGAAATTTGTACCTCAACAACAATGAACGGGAAAAGGCCGCCCAAATTTTTAAAGCACTGGATGCAGAAAACCCACAGAACCTGGAAGTTCAGTACGGGCTAATGCAATATTATATCGGCATAAAAGATACAGCAAACCTTAATCATGTCATTATGCGTACCCTTTCCAATAAGCAAATGGAAATGGCAGATCGTATTGACCTTTTGGTGCCGTTTTTGCAAAAAGGTAATGCCAATTCTGAAGAGCGGACTTTTGGGAAAAAGCTGGCTTATATGTTGGCACACGAGGAGCCGCCACATCCTGCCGCACTTATGCTGTATGGCGACTTACTGACGGTGGAACGCCAGTCTGATAGTGCGCTGATGTATTATAAGCAGGTCACAGAAATGGATACGACTATTTACGTGGCCTGGCAGCAAATACTATTGAACTTTGCAGCCGGGATGAAGATGGATTCTGTAGCGTATTACAGCGAAAAAGCCATTCATTATTTCCCTAAGGAACCTACGGCCTATTATTTTGCAGGTATTGCGTTTAACCAGTTGATGCAGCCTGAAAAAGCCGTACCTGTATTGAGGCAGGCAGCAACACTTCAAAAAGATGACAACCTGCCCCTGAAATCTGAGATACTAAGTACCCTTGGAGATGCCTATAATGCTATGCGGGAATTCGAAGCCGCTGACAGTAGCTATGAGGCCGCATTAAAACTGATGCCAGATAATGCTACAGCCTTAAACAATTACAGTTATTACCTTTCCTTACGTGGTGAACGGCTTGAGGAAGCTGCTAACATGTCCAGGCGCTCTTTAAAGGTAAGACCGGATGAACCTACTTTTTTGGATACTTATGGTTGGATACTCTTCAAACAAAGTAAGTTTAAAGAAGCCAAAACAACTATTGAAAAAGCGATCACACTCAGTGGTAATGATGTCGATGGTACGCTTTATGAACATCTTGGCGATATAGAATTTAAACTGGGTAATAAGGAAGCCGCCGTGGAAGCCTGGAAAAAGGCCGTGGAAAAAGGTGGTGTTTCGGAAATCATCAGTAAAAAAATCAGAGATAAACAATGGTATGAATAGATCTTATATAACTATATTCGGTGCAGGTAAAAGTAGTTTGGGGCGTATCGTGCTCTTTGCTGCAAGTCTTTTTTTGTTTGCTGCATGTGGCGGCAGTAAGCGCCTGGCTCAGCCGAAGGAACCGGCGGTTATCGCTAAGCAGGAACTAAAGGCTGAAGACTTCCTGAACAACAAAGTGCATTATCGTACGTTCTCGGGTAAGGCACAGGCTCATTTAGTGACCAAAGACCAGGATCAGAACTTTACCCTAAATTTAAGGATGAAAAAGGACGAGCAGATATGGTCGTCCGTTATTGCTTTGGGCGTGGCTGAGGTGGCTCGGGCTATGCTTACGCCGGATAGCCTGCGTGCCATTGTCCGAATTGGGAAGAAAGCATACGCCATGTCTTACGAAGAAGGCCAGCAACTGATCAAAGCAGATGTAGATTTCCCGGTACTTCAGAATTTACTGATCGGCAATGTGCTCGTCGAAGATATGTCCGTAAGTAAGCTGGAAGAAACTGATAGTCTCGTGGTCATCACCATGCAGAAGGAAGCTTACAAACAAGTATTGACCTACGATAAAAAGCAGCAGTTGTTGCAGCAACTGTCGCTTACGGCAGCAGACCGTGACTTTTCCTGTACCATTAGTTATGGAAAATATGGCCCGACAACCCATAGTCAACCCTTTTCTTATCAGCGGTACATCATTATCAAAAACAAGAAAGACGAACTTAAATTGAACCTGGATTTTACGCGTGCTGAGTTGGACGGACCTGCAGACTTTGCCTTTGATATCCCTTCATCCTATACCCTACAGCAGATCAAAGGTAAAGTGAAATAAGACCGGGCATGCCAATGCGATATAAAAATAGTTTGTAATTTATTGGTTTCTTTAGTTTAATATATTGATTTTTAAAAATGACATGCCCTGCATCAAAAAGATCGGGTGCATATGGCTAATCCTGGGTTTTAACATACCTTTGATTAGTTTAATGAAAACAGCCATGAGGAATAAATTAAAGACAAGTTTGCTGATAGCAGCCGGTGTGATTGCATTTGGATACCCCAGCCAGGCACAGCATCAGGATTTTCTGATTACCAACAACAAGGGTAGTGTTTATGCTAACCTGAAAGGCCGGGATGTAAAAGCTGGAAATATTGCGGCTCAGTTGCCCGCATGGTTGGGCCTGAGTGCCGACAATTCCTTCCGTGAGGTGAGTACGACTACAGACAAATTAGGTTTTAGTCATACTCGGTTTCAGCAGTATTACAAGAATGTACTGGTGGACGATGGCGACCTGTTGGTCCATGTCCGGAACGGTATGGTTACCTCAATGAATGGCCGCGTGGCCCCTATAGCAAAACTGTCGGTGACCAATACCATTAGTGCAGATGAGGCGGTGAGCGCTGCTCGCAGGCATTTGGAAATAGTCAGAATTATCCGGCAGCATCCGGAGACGCTGCTTATTACTTCGGTGCCAGCGGCAGAAGGTGCACAATATGCCCTGGCTTATAAGGTTCGGGTGGATGGCCGAACGCTCTATGGTAAAGTGAAAATGGCACATGTGTATATTGATGCACAGCGTGGCACCGTGATCAAGTCTGAAAGCCTGATTGCGCATGCTGATGTGGAGGGTACTGCACACACTTTATACAGTGGTGTTCGCACCATTATCACCGACGACAGTGAACCAGAAGCTTACCGGCTTCGTGATAGTGCGCGTAATATAGAAACATATGATGTGACGGGCGATCCCATGTCGGGCAATAGCGGTCTGATGTTTGACGAACCCAAAGATTATTACAACGAAACCACGGCATGGACGGAGCAACCGGCCTTAATGGCTATTCAGTTGAACGAATCAAACCCTGCTTTGCTTTCTGGCCTGGGTTTTCAAACGGGCAAATTTATCGCCTCTATGGTAGTGCGCGATGGTGTAATGGACCTGGAAAACGGAGATATGGTTGCCTGGCCCGACTTGATGCTTAACCAGATACCTGTAGCCCAGTTGCCCCTTAAAACAGGAAACTTGTATGCTTTTCCCAGAGCGGGCGATACTGTTTTTATGGGTGGCTTCGGCAAGGTAGATGTTTCAGGTGATGAATTGGCATATACGGATACCTCATTTTTTTCGATTACCCACTTGCATACACCTGGTGTTTATCCCTGGAATAGTACTACAGGTGGTTCGGGTATTTATGAGATAGCCATGGCAAAAAACCCGGCGCTGGATGCCCATTGGGGCATGGGAGAAACCCATGACTACTACATGGAAAAATTTGACAGGAATAGCTACGATGGCAATGGTTCAGTAGTGAAAAATTATATCAACGGAGTGTTCCCCATTATGGTTACGCAAAACAACGCCGCTGCCTTACCTGAACCGGATAATGCTATGGTGTATGGGCTTGGTGACGGAATCCTTATGAATCCCGTCGTGGGCTTAGATGTGATGGGCCATGAGTTTACACATATGGTGACGGCTAATAATGGAAATGACGGCCTGCAATACAGAGGCGAGTCCGGTGCGCTGAATGAATCTTTTTCTGATATTTTTGGCACCTGCATTGAGTTTCGGTCTAAGGGTACAGCTGCTAATTGGTTAATCGGGGAAGATGTAATCCTGGCGCAACCCGGTTTTTTCCGTTCCATGTCAGACCCTAAAGCAGCAGCAGCAGCCGGTAATCCGAATTTTCCGCCCCAACCGGATACTTACGGAAAGCAATATTGGGTGAACCCCACCAATATGCAGAATGATAATGGCGGCGTACATACGAACAGCGGTGTCCAAAATAAATGGTTCTACCTGCTTAGTGAGGGAGGGGCCGGCACAAATGATAATGACTATGATTATAACGTAGCAGCCATTGGTATGGAGAAAGCAGAACAGATTGCTTATCGCAACCTCATCACTTACCTGGTACCAACTTCTAAGTATGTGGATGCCTGTAATGGTTCTATACAAGCTGCTATTGACCTCTTTGGTGAGGATTCAGAGGAGCTGGAGTCAGTTAAAGAAGCCTGGAGAGCAGTAGGCCTGTTGGAAGGCGGCAGTGCCGTATCCGAGTTAACGGAATCATTGGCGGCAGCGTTTATGGTATACCCTAACCCAAGTACCGACGGACAGTTCACCATCGCATCAGAGCACCATGAATTAGTGAATGCGCAACTGTTTAATATCGTAGGCAAGCCCGTATTGCAACTGGCGGTTAAAAAAGGTATAAACAGCTTTTCTGCCTCTGAATTACCTAAAGGACTTTACCTGCTAAAGTTTGTTGTGGGTAGGCACGAAGTGGTGCAAAAGATTTCCTTATTGTAAACGACAAAAATGGATGGAAACCGGCCGGCCTATACGCAACGTAAGGGCCGGCCGGTTTCACTTTAAGATAAGCTGAGCGCATACAATACCTGTAGCCACAGCTACATTTAATGATTCAGCCCCTCCTTTTCCGGGGATGGTAATTTTGTGTATGGCTGCTTTCAGCAGTTCCTGTGACAGGCCCCTGGATTCATTTCCCATGGCAATGATGCCCGGAGGGGTGTTGCTGAAATCATGCAAAGGCCGACCTTCCAGGCAGGTTGCATATATTATAGGTTGGTGTTCCTGAAGTAAAGTGGGTACATGCACTTCGCAAATGTTTATCCTGAGCAGGCTGCCCATACTGGCTTGTACTACTTTTGGGTTATAAACCTCCACGCAATCCTCGCTACATAGTACGGTATCGATGCCAAACCAATCGGCAGTGCGGATAATGGTGCCCATATTACCGGGATCCTGTATTTGCTCCAGTAGCAACATCCAGCCGGTACCAGGTTTATAAGGTTGCGGTGTAGCTTGTGTCACGACAAGTAGTACTTGTTGTGCCGTATGTAGTGTACTTACCTTTTCCAGCTCATATGCTTTGGCTACTATTTTTGTTGCGTTAGGATGTAGGTCGGTAAGGTGTCCATGCAATGACAGCCACTGTTCGGTAGCCACGATCATTTGTACAGGCAGGGCTGATAACAACCATTCTTTAGCATTTTTATCGCCTTCTACGAGGTAGGCATTGTGCTGTTTTCTGTATTTTTGCCTGCTTAACGACTGAATGAACTGAATCTGTGCTTTGGTCATGAAATATTGTTGTCAAATGATATTCCGAGCAGCACAAATTAGGCAAAAAGATAAGAAATCGTTACCTTGATATTACATTTCCCTTCATGCTACAAACAAAGCGGTTTTTACATTTTGCGCTGATCGTGCTCCTTCTTTTAGGGCTTGGGGGATGTGCCACCACAAAACACCTTAAAGAAGGGGAGGTGTTGCTCAGGAAAAGCAAAGTTAAATTACAAACCGATAAAACCCTTGCTGAAAAAGGCGCCTTGAATGATCAGCTAGCCAGCCTGAGGTTGCAAAAGCCAAATACCTATTTATTTGGCCTGTTCCCTTACAAAATATGGCTGTATAACATGCGGTATGAAAAGTATCAGAAAGATTCGGCCAACTTTCAGATCCGTGCCAAAGTGGTGGAACCGCCTGTAGTACTGGACACGCTTCTCGTACGCCGCAGTCACGACCATATGAAGGACTTTTTACGCAACCAGGGTTATTTTTATGCGGGTGTACAGGACACCATTGTGTATAAAGGACGAAAAGCCTATGTGACCTACACGGTGAATACGGGTGTAAGTTATCTGATTGACAGTGTATATTATGAAATCGGAGATGATCAAGTAGCGCGACTTAAAAAGGAAATTGCCGGCAATACCTTGCTGGCAAAGAATAAGACCTATACCCATATTCTGGTAGGGGAGGAGCGCAGCAGACTTACAGAAGCTATTCGCAACAAAGGCTACTATAAATTTGGAGGAGATAATATTTCCTTTGAACTGGATACTATGGATAAATCTTTCTTTCGGGATCTCGAAAACCCTTTTGAAAGCGCCATTAATTTCATTACCCTGCAAAATCAAGGGAAAAAACCCAGCCTGGATATCAAAGTATCTATACAACCTTCTGATGAACCGCTTGCTTTCCAGCAATTTAGTTTCAGGAATGTTTATGTATATACGGACTACGTGGATACTTCAGACCTGCGCAATGATCGGCTTATAGAAGAGGAAGTTAAAGGCATTGTATTCAAAAGTCATAAGAAGTACGTGAATGCAGGAATACTGGAGGACAAAATATTTATCCGGCCTAACCAGTTGTTTTCACAACAGAATTATAATCAAACGATACGCCACCTGAATGACCTGGGCATTTTTCAATATGTGCGCATATTTATCACCCAAAACAGGAGCGATACTACCGATCCTACACTTAATTGTTACATACTTCTGAATCAGTCGGATAAATACGAGTTTAATACCAACTTTGAAGTGTCGGGCGGAGATCTCTATGTGGTTGGCTCTGCGGTCAATGCTTCGGTAACCGATAAGAATTTTCTGAAAGGCGCTAACCAGCTTACCACTACGGTATCGTACGGTGTAGAGCTTGACCGGAACAAAAATACCAGTCTGCCGTTTTTCAGATCCTTATTTCTTTCTACTCAAAACCTCGGTCTGAATTTCAGGCTGACATTTCCCAAGTTTCTGTTCCCGATCAACGAGCGTCGGTTTAACCAGCACGCCTTACCCCGTACTGTTTTTAATGTCGGAGGCAATTATTTTTCCAGGCGGGAATATTTTGATTTACGCAGTGTAAACGGGAGTTTTGGCTACGTATGGAACGAAACGGCCACAAAATCCTGGTCGGTAAAGCCCGTATTTGTAAATACCCTTAGTCTTAACAACGTGTCTGCCAACTTTGCAGCCCGGATGGAAGAGATTCCCGCCATTCGGAATGCCTACCAGGAAACGCTGATAGAAGGTGAGCAGGTAGAATTTGTGATCAATACAGAAGGCCGCAAACGATTTCAGCATGCCGTCCTGAAACTGGGTTTCGAAGAGGCCGGAGGGTTACTATCTGGCGTGAAAGCTGTTGGGCGAGGCTTGGGTGCGCCCTTGAGTTTTAGTCATGCCAACTACGTAAGGTTTGATTTTGATGTAAGGCAATACCTGATGAGCCTTAATTCCAGCCTGGCTTTCCGTTTTTATGGTGGCGTAGGTATCCCTTACGGTAGCGCTACTACCTTGCCTTACTTACGGCAATATTTCGTTGGCGGAGCCTATAGCATCAGGGGCTGGCGTCCCAGGGTATTGGGTCCCGGAAGTTATTATGATGCGGCCCGTATGCAGTCTGAGGATTTCTTGTTTCTGGACCAAAGCGGGGATATTAAGCTGGAACTTAACTCGGAGTACCGTTTTAATATGGTGCAAATGTTTTCCGGAGCCATTGGCATTAATGGTGCGGCTTTCGTAGATGCAGGCAATATTTGGCTTACCCGAAAAGATGCACAATTACCCGGAGCTGAATTCCGCTTCAGTAAGCTCTACCAGGATATAGCCGTGAGCGGCGGGGCTGGTTTGCGTGTGGATTTCGGGGGATTTTTAGTGGTGCGGTTCGATTGGGCTATTCCGCTGAAAAAGCCTTATGTGTTTCAGGATAAAGGCTGGGTGCTTTCAGATATAGCTTTCGGCGATCAGGGATGGCGCAGGCAGAACCTTAATTTTAACCTGGCCATCGGCTACCCATTTTAGCTTTGCATACTTAAGACCACTTTGGCTTCGTTGTTAATCACCTCCAAAGCTACCTCGGAAGGCAGGGGATTCTCGTTGGTTAGTGTAAAGTCCATGATGCGCTTATGCAATTCTTTCGCCGAGGCCTCGGGATTGAGCGTGGACGCAATCTGGTTGACCATCGCCATTTCCTGTTCTTTTACGCCCGCTATGGTTTTCCATACCTGATTGGAGACATAGATCTGTTGGGAGAGGTTGTGCTCATACTCTTCACGTATCGCACTAATCATAGCCGTTTGCAGATCCCTTACGGTCATTCCCGTATGGTAAACACGGCTGATCAGGGAACGGGGTGTAATGCGTTCCGCATAGACTGATAGACGCTCGTAGGCCTGGAGCCGTAAACGCAGGGTGGTGTCCAGACCCTCTTTAAAGATGGCCAACTCCTTGCGGCGCGTTCCTGATACCAGGAATTTAGAAACAATGATGGATGTGGCGATCAGCACAACAAGTGCCGGCAGGATGTATTTTAAAATTTCTAACAGCGTTTGTCCTGTTGTCATAAGAGTGTCTGCTTATTTTGCCCTGCAAATATACAGTTTAGGGCGTTGTGTCCCGTCGTATACCGTAATTTATTGGGCATCTGAGCCGGGAATGTGATAGGTTGCTGAGCCTGAAATTCCATTGATGTAGTGTCGGTCAGATACTTCAAAGGTAACGAAACGAGGTAGGTGATTGTTGGTGCTTTGTTTTGTCCGGGTTGTGTTGGTACGCCGTGTTACGTCAAAATTTCGCATACCTTAAAGGCTTGAAGTGGCTATCTTTGTGGCTCAAAATACGAAGCTGAAGAAAATTCTTAAAATAGCACGCAATTTCTTGATTGTATTGGTGAGCATGGTATTGCTGGTAGGCCTGCTGCTCCAACTTACACCTGTTCAGAATTATCTGGCCGGACAGGCTGTGGCGTATTTTTCCAAAAAGTTCCAGACACAAATTGGTCTTAAATACCTGCATGTAACGTTTTTCAACTCCTTGGTATTGGAAGACGTCTACCTGCTTGATCGTAATCAGGACACCCTCCTGCAGGCAGGCAAGGTACAGCTTCGCATTACGGATTGGTTTTTTTTACGGCCAGATCCCCTTGTTAGTTACATCGGGCTAAAGGATGCGCAGGTCAACTTACAACGCAGTAAGGAGAATGGGGTATGGAACTATCAGTTCATTATAGATGCTTTTGGCGGTACACAACCCAAAACTCAGGAGAAGCAGGGTGACCTACAAATGGATTTGCGCCGGCTGGTGCTTCAAAACGTGCAATTTAGAATGGCGGATGCCTGGGTAGGTACAGATATGTCTGGCTCGGTGAACGATTTAGAGCTTAAGGCGGACCGGATTCATTTTACAGAAAAAATTATTGCTATAAATTCCTTAAAGGGAGATGGGCTTACTTTCGGACTAACTGAGTATACGGGTGGCCGGCCGGATTCCCTGGCACCTAAAAGAGGACGTGTGCCGGATGTGGATACCACGCCATTTAATAAGGGCTTGTGGCGCCTTACGGCTAAGGAGGTAGCCTTGGATAACAGCCGCTTTTTCCTGGAGTACCTTGAAAGCACCGCACCGGAGGGTGAGTTTGATGAGGAGCACCTGAATATAACAGATATCGGGATCAGGATGCAACAGGTGCGTATAGAAGGCGATACCATTTTAGCCCATATCCGGCATTTACAGGCAAAGGAACGCTGCGGCCTTGAGATCCGGAACATGGAAGCCGATGTAAAAGTGAGTCCGAATATTTCGGAATGCAGCAACCTTTTTCTGCAAACCCGGTACAGCACCTTGCGGCATTATTACGCCATGCGGTATGATCGTTTCCCGGATTTCCTGGACTACATCAACAAAGTGAAAATGGAAGGCCGGCTGGATCAGGCTGAAATAGGCTTGCAGGACATCATCTATTTTGCGCCTGCATTGGAAAGGTTTCATCATGTATCCGTACAGGTGAGTGGCCAGGGAGGTGGTACGGTAAGCAAGTTACGAGCCAAGGACCTGGATATTTTTGATGGCATGAGCAGGTTGACAGGCACCCTGGCCATGGAAGGGCTACCTGATATTGAACGTACCTTCATCGATTTTCAGGATGGCATATTACAGACCAGCGGACCAGCGGCGTTCCTTTATTTTCCCACACTCAAGCAATCTTCAACTGTAAACCTGGCGGCACTGCATGCCGTTGATTTTAAGGGAAATTTTACAGGCTACATCCGCGATTTTGTGGCTTATGGACATTTTAACACCAACCTGGGTCAGCTGGATGCAGATGTACATTTAAAATTACCTGCCCATGCCACACCTACTTATGCGGGTGCATTACAGGCGCAAGAGTTTGATGTGGGTACTTTATTGAACCAGTCACTCCTGGGTCTTGCTACCTTTAAGGCCGAGGTTGAGGGTGCTTCATTTGAACCCGAAAAGGCATCGGCAAGCCTGGAAGGCCGCATTGAGCGCCTGGACCTGAAAGATTACCCCTATCGTGATCTGGAAATAAGCGGGATACTGTCCAACAAGCAGTTTAACGGCCTGCTGAAGGCCCAGGACCCTAATGCTAATTTCGATTTTGATGGTAAAGTAGATTTCTCCGGGGCGGAGCCCGTATTTAATTTTCTGGCTACGGTACGCAATCTTGATGCCCATGCGCTCCATTTTACCCAGCGGGGGCTGGTAGCCAATGGCCGGCTGCAGCTTGATTTTGAAGGCGACCAGATAGATGATTTTATCGGTTACGCCCATGTTTATGATCTGAACATTCTAAGGGATAGTCTGCTCATAGCGTTGGATACGGTGCAGCTGCGCTCCACGGTAAGCCCTGAGGGGGAGAAGCAGATTTTGCTCACCACCAACGAACTGGAAGCCCGGGTGAACGGCCATTTTACGCTGGTGGATTTACCTGCCTCAATACAGCTCTACCTATCGTATTATTTACCTAATTATATCACCCCTCCTTCTTTTCAGCACATCAATCAGCAATTGCAGTTCGAAGTTCAGGTAGGCGACCCCACAGATTTGTTGAACCTGTTTGGCCGACCGGTAGGGATGTCCGCCAATGCACGCCTTTCCGGCATGATGGATATGGGCCGGCAGCAACTGAGTCTCGAAGGTGTAATCCCCTCCATTCAGTACGGGAATTTTGTGTTTGACGATGTTCACCTGAAGGGAGACGGTACTTATCAAGGGCTGGATATTGAGGTGGCGGCTAACGGTATCAGCAACGGTCAGCGGGAGATGGTATCGTTAGTGCAGTTTCAAACACATCTTTATCAGGATACGGCGCAATTTCAACTCTTTACCACCACGCCTACCAGTCTGGGTAAGGCAGAGGTAAAGGGTGTAGCCTATGCGGAACAGGATAGCTTCTTCGTTCGGTTACACCCCTCCGAATTTTATTTGAATGCAGCCAGATGGGAAATTCCAGAGGGTAACAGCACGGTTTTTGCTCCTGATTTCGTGGCTATTGACCGCCTGGCTATACGCTCGGGTCAACAGGAAGTACTGATCAATGTGCCGCCCGACAAATCAATAGGTAATGCCGCTATAGTACGGGTTAATAACCTGGATATAGCGCCCCTGAATGGCTTTCTGAATGCAGATTTCATGCAACTTGGCGGCAAGTTAGACGGCAGTATAGAATTGAAAGATATCATGACCGATTTCTTTGCCGGTTTTAACCTTACTGCGTCTAAAGTGCAGTTGAATAAAGAAGATGTGGGCGAAGTAAGATTGGCCGGAACCTACCAAGGACGCCAAAAGATGATAACGTTTAATTCACCTTCAGGGATTTTCTATCAGGATGCCAAAGCCGAATTGTATGGCAAGGTCTCCTTCGACCGGGAATCTGAAGATGCCATACATGCTTCTGTCTTGTTCGATAAAGCTCGGGCTGCTTGGATTTCTCCCTTGCTTGCCGGCTATGTAAGCCAAATCTCCGGAGGTATAGACGGTATGGTTACCCTAAAAGGGAGCACCGCGAAGCCTAAGTTGAGTGGTCTGATCACTTTGCGTGATGTGGGTTTTCGTCCAGACATTATCGGGGCACACTACACGATTCCTCAGGGCGTTGTGAACGTGGAGCCGGGTAAGTTTGATCTGGGACAAATGAAGATACGGGATGACAAGGGTCAGGAAGGAATATTGTCCGGTACCGTGCAACATGCCGATCTTAGCGCATTTCAATTACGGGTAAACCTGACCAGTGATCAAATCGAGGTGCTGAACCTGAGGGAGTATGAAAATATTAATTTTTACGGAAGGGCAGACGCCAGTGTTAATATGCGTGTTACCGGGCCCTGGGAGAATCTTAACATGACCATCTTTGCGACTCCAGCCAAGGATGCGCAGTTATTTATCCCGATAGCCTCTGATAGTGATTTAGGAGCTTATGATTATATCAGCTTCAAAGAGTATGGTACTGTTGAGGAACAGGGAAGAGCTGTGGGTCGCAACAAATTTAATCTCCGGCTGGATGTGGTGGCCACACCAGACCTTGAGGCAACTATTATCCTCGATCCCGCTACAGGCGATCAGATATGGGCAAAGGGTTCCGGGAATGTAATTCTGGAAATACCTGCTGACGGTGATATCCGGATGAATGGTAATTATATCATTGAGGAAGGGAAATACAATTTTGCCTTTAAGCAGTTACAAATATTGAACTACCGTCGCCAGTTCAATATCAATCCGGGTAGTGTGATCAAGTGGAACGGAAACATTGCAGATGCGGATCTGGACGTCACGGCATACGCCCAGGTAAAAGCGCGGCTCTACGATTTGATCAGTAATGAGGTCAACAGCATCAGCCTGAGTGATGCGGAGAAACAGGATGCGCAGTTGCCCCAGTTTGTCAACGTTACACTTACCATGAAGGGTTCATTAGACAATCCGGAAATGAGTTTTAAGCTGGGGCTTGCAGAGAGCAGGTCGATGGGCACTTATGCCTACCAGAAATTACAGCGGATCAACAGTGATGACCGGGAACTACTGAATCAGGTAGCTTCTTTATTATTGCTGGAACAATTTGTGCCTCCAGAAGGTATTATGAATGTGGCCCTGTCTTCGGGAACCATTAATAACATGAGTGAATTGATTTCTTCGGCTGCTTCGTCACAGGTTACGAATCTGGCCAATAAGATTCTGGGTATGGAAGATTTGTATATTGGCCTGAAATATAAAAATTATAACCTTAACGATCGGGATCCTACAAATCCCTTTACCATGAACCGTAATGAGGCGGGGATTAATTTACGCAAGAATTTCTTTAATGATCGCCTGGTGGTTGAAGTGGGCGGTGTATATGATTGGGGCAGGCTGTCGGCCCAGAGTGATTATATCACTAATTTTGCCGGTGACTTCAGGGTACAGTACCTGCTTACCGAGGATGGACGTATTCGCTTCAACGTGTTTCGCACCAGCAATTATGATGCGATTTACCTACAGAATATTGGTCGGCAAGGAGTGGGTCTGAGTTACCGTAAGTCTTTTAATACCTTGTCAGATATCTTCAGAAGAAGCCCGGTATTGCACCTGGGCCGTAAGCCGGAAATAGCCCCTCAACAACAAGCAGATACATCGCAAAGGACGATTCCTGTTTCGGCAATTTCAGCAGAAGCGATATGAGCTATGTGGCAGCTTACCTGGCCTGCGTTGTTTATCTTATGAGTAAGGAGGTCATGGTCAGCGAGCCTGCAATGGCCTGGTCGTTGAATAAGCTCACCTGCTCATGTTCCTGTTTTAATCCCAGTGTATAGAGTAAGGGCAAGTAATGCTCCGGTGTAGGTATAGCCAGGTCAAAAGCCTTTCCCTGATGCCTGAATGCCACCAAGGACTGGTGATCGTTATTCAGGATAAATTGTTTCATCTTGTCGCTCGCTTCCAGTGCCCAGTCGTAACCATACCCACTTTCATTGAGTCGCTCCCAGGCCACCATACGCAGGTTATGTACCATATTGCCGCTACCGATGATAAGGATACCCTTACGCCGCAAGGCCTGTAGCTCAGTAGCCAACTTATAATGCTGTTGTGGTGATAAAGTATAGTCCAGACTGAGTTGTACCACCGGAATATTTGCCTCCGGATACAAGTGCCTCACCACACTCCAACAACCATGGTCCAGGCCCCAATTGTCATCAAGACTTACCGGGGTGGAGGTGACCAGATCTTTAGTGGCCATGGCTAAGCCGGGGCTTCCGGGTGCAGGGTATTGCACATCAAACAATGCCTGCGGAAATCCACCGAAATCATGAATGGTTCTGGGTTGGTCCATAGCCGTAACAAATGTGCCACGTGTTTCCCAGTGGGCAGATACACACAAGATGGCGTGGGGTCGGGGGAGGGCCTTGCCCACCTCCCTGAAGCCTTTTACAAACTCATTTTCTTCAATTGCATTCATCGGACTACCGTGCCCCAGAAACAATACCGGCATAGGCTCGGTATTGCTCAGGGGATCAGTGAGGTTTTTTAATGCATTTAATTTCATTGCCGTACCCATAAATGGTAGTATTGCTACAGTTTTAATAAAATCTTTCCTGCGCATTAGCTGGTTAAGGATTATGCTTGTTTTACAAATTGCATTTCAGCGCTGATCTTAACTTCTTCGCTTACCATGACACCGCCTGTTTCCAGTGCCGTATTCCAGGTTAAACCCCAGTCGCTACGTTTTAATTTTCCAGCTACGGTGAAGCCTGCTTTTTCATTGCCATAGGGATCTTTGATAAAGCCACCAAAGGATACGTCAAGCTTGATCTCCTTGCTGATGCCTTTAATGGTGAGATCACCTGTAAGTTCGTAGTCGTCTTCTCCTTTTTTGTCGAACGATTTACTCTGGAAGGTGATGCGATCGTACTTTTCCACATCAAAGAAATCAGCACTTTTTAAATGCTTATCGCGATCGTTATTGTTGGTAAATATCGATGCGGTTTCGATGTCTACATGAATGGGCGCAGTATGGAAATCGGCACCATCAATACTAGCTGTAAATGCCCTGAATTCACCTTTTACATTGGTGATCATCAAGTGTTTTACTTTGAAAAGGATTTCGCTATGCGCGGGATCCGCTACCCATTTTGTTGTTTTACCTGTGTCTGTCATGTTGTTTGGTTTTTGATTAAAAAAATAACAACACAAAGGTACGGTGCCCAGGGTGTATGGTGGTAGCAGAAATCAGCAGGATTGTTGTAACATCAGGAAATCATGCGTTGCATTTCCATTCGAAAGTCAGACGGGGTTTGCCCGGCTTTCTTTTTGAATACATTGGTAAAGTAGGCTTTGTCGTTATAGCCCAGTTCGTATCCGATCTCTGCTATTGTTTTATCGGTAGTGATGAGCAGGTTTTTTGCTTCAATCAGTTTTCGGGTTTCGATAAGCTCAAATACACTCTGCTGTAAAATGTTTTTACAAATCTGATTGAGGTTTCGGCTGGACATGAACAACTTTTCGGCATAAAAATCGACGCTTTCAGGACGGCGGAAATTTTCTTCTAGGATATTTAGAAAATTGCGAAAGGTGACACTCTGGTTCTGAAAGAGTGGATCATCTGCCTCTATTACCCTTCGTCGTTCGTTGACGATCATGGTAAAAAGAGCAGTAAGCAAATGTCTGACAGTGCCGTACTCCGGGTCCGGGAGCGCCATTTCCTTCTGTATCACATCGCAAATAATGGCCAGCCGGTCGAAGCAATAATTACTCTCCATTTGTATATTCGCGTGGTCATGAAAATGCGCATACAATTGAAAAATTGTTTCCGGGATGAACTCACTCTTAAAACGAATGACCCTGATGTCGCATTGGTCATGTAGTGGCGCCGGTTTTATACGGTGCACTTTACCACGTGTTACAAAGATCACAAAGGGCGCTGTAAGTTGTGTTGTTTTGAAGTCAATAAAATGTTCCACGCTTCCTTTCAGTCCTATGTGTAATTCCTCAAATTCATGAGCATGAGGTTCGTTTTTATCCGCTGCAATTTTTTCTGCCTCGGCAACATCTACACTGAAAACTTTAAACGGCGTTGTCATGGAACTAAATTAAAGAGAATTTTTTGTATTTTTTCTCAAATGCGGCAAGGCCAGCAAAATACTCAGGACCAAAAGTATACCACCCACGATGAAAGGCATACCGGGGAAGTAGATCGTTGCCTCCCGGTCAGAAAACCAATAGAAAAGGTTGTTCATCATCAGCGGGCCTATGATAGACGTAACGCTCATGAGGCTGGCCAGTCCGCCTTGCAGCTCACCTTGCTCGCCAGGGGGAACCTGTGCGGAAATAATACCTTGCAATGCCGGACCTGCAATACCGCCCAGGCAGTAAGGAACCAGGAATGCAAACATCATCCACCCTTGTGTGGCAAAGCCAAACAGAAACATGCCGGTAGCATACAGGCAAAGCCCTAAAATAATAGATCTGGGCTGTCCTAAGCGGGGAATTACGATCCTGATTAAGCCGCCTTGTACCAGTGCTACAAGCAGACCGACCACACCGAGTGAATAGCCCACCATAGCTTCGGTCCAGTTGAATTTAAAGATCGTGTAAAAAGGCCAGGTACTCTGCACCGCATGTGCTGCTATGTATACCAGTACCAAGGAGCTGACTAAACCGGAGATGACCGGGTACTTTCGTAACTGGAGCAAGGAGCCGATGGGATTGGCCCGTTTCCAGTCATATCGGCGACGCTGACTTTTGTCTAAAGACTCGGGTAGGACGAGATAACCATAGATAAAGTTAAGGAAGGACAGGGCGGCTGCGATCCAAAATGGTGCACGGATACCCCATTGGGCGCTGACGCCGCCGATGACCGGCCCGATAATGAAACCCAGGCCGAAGGCTACGCCAATCAAACCGAAATTCTGGGCCCGCTTTTCCGGGGTGCTGATGTCGGCGATGTAGGCCGTGGCTGTAGTAAAGCTGGCACCACCGATACCCGCTATAGCCCGGCCCACAAAAAGCCAGGTGATAGAGGGCGCCCAGGCCAGGAATATGTAGTCGATCCCCAGTCCAAGCAAGGATATCAGCAATACAGGCCGTCGTCCGTAGCGATCACTTAAGCCGCCCAGGATGGACGCGAACAGGAACTGGAGGGCCGCATAGGTAAAAAGTAGCCAGCCGTTGTAAAATGCAGCATCACTGATGTCGGCCTGTATCAGTTCTTCTATCAGGCGCGGCATGACAGGGATGATGATACCCATGCCGATGACATCAATCATCATCGTCATAAAGATAAATGCCAGCGCATTTCTATTTTGAGTAAATGGCATATACAGAAAAACGTTAGGTAAACGGGACTATTGATAGGCAGACATGGATAAGGTATGCAGTACACCCGGATATTCCCGCACATCGTTAGAGGCAATGATGGTAAGGCGTTCGGCAGCCAGGGTGTTTAACCATTGGTGATAAAGCTCAATACCTTGCTGATCGAGGTTACTACAGGGTTCATCCAGTAATAGCAAAGGCGTATCAGAAAAGAAGGCCTGGGCCAGCTTTACCCTTTGCTTCATGCCTGATGAAAATTCATGTAGCTGCTTATGGGCAATGCGCTGCATGTCCATAGCTTGCATGATACCCGCTACCGTATATCCCGGTTTTATTTTTTTAAAGGTAAAATGAAAATGCAGCAGCTCCTTCAGGCTCAGTTCTTCGATGAGCTCCATTCCAGGGGCACAGTAACTCAGGTGGCGGTAGATTTCGTCGGCAGACAGTGCGTTATTTTGCCAGAGGTAATTTACAGTGCCCTTGCTGGCATGCTGCATGGCAGCTATGATACGTAATAGGGTGGATTTTCCTGAGCCGTTGGCGCCCAGAATGGCATATCTGTTTCCACTTTCAAAGGTAGCCTCCAGCTTGCTGAAGATCCAGTGCTGGCGGTATCGTTTCCCTATCTGCTCAAGTTTAATCTTCATTGGTATTGCGTCGGGTATAGCCACGCATCACGCCTCTGGCCGAATCCCTGATAAAAGTTAATATTTCATCACGTTCGTCGGATACCGGGATTTCGGCCTCAATAATACGTACCGCTTTGGCTATATTATACCCCCGCACATACAGGATCCTGTAGATATCAAGGATGTGGTTTATTTTTTCAATACTATATCCCCGCCTTTTTAAGCCCACCGAGTTGACCCCGACATATGAAATAGGTTCGCGGGCTGCTTTGGTATAAGGCGGCACGTCTTTACGTACCATAGTGCCGCCAGTAACGAAGGCATGTGAGCCGATATTGACAAATTGCTGTACGGCTACCAGGCCCGCCAGTACTACATGGTCGCCAATGGTAATATGACCCGCGAGGGTGGTGTCATTAGAGAAAATACAACCATCGCCAATAATACAGTCATGTGCCACATGCGAATAGGCCATGATGAGGCAGCCATTACCCAGTTTGGTCATTTGTCTGTCGGTGGTGCCTCTGTTTATTGTAACGCATTCCCGGATGGTACAGTTGTCGCCAATTACGGCAAGGGTTTTCTCCCCTTTAAATTTTAAATCCTGGGGTACCGCACTGATCACCGCTCCGGGAAAAATCTTACAGTTTTTCCCTATGCGTGCGCCATCCATAATGGTGGTGTGCGAGGCGATCCAGGTATTGTCACCAATTTCTACATCCTTGTGAATGACAGCAAAAGCATCAATATTTACGTTATTGCCGATTTTGGCTTCAGGATGTACATACGTTAATGGGTGGATCATTCTAAATATTTGTTCCGGTTAGGAAGGAGTGTGCTTTTATTTTTGTTTGGGTAAGATTTGAGCCACTAGTTCAGCTTCCGTTGCTACTTTGTTCCCTACATAGGCGGTGCCACGCATTTCGCAAATGCCTCTGCGTATCGGATTCATGAGCTCCAGTTTCAGGATAAGCGTATCGCCGGGAACGACTTTTTGTTTGAATTTTACTTTATCTATCTTCAAAAAGTAAGTGTTGTAATTTTCCGGGTCTGAGTAATTGTTCAGCGCCAGAATGCCCCCTACCTGCGCCATAGCTTCAATTTGTAATACGCCGGGCATGACCGGATTGCCAGGGAAGTGGCCTTGAAAAAAGTGTTCGTTAAAGGTGACATTTTTGATACCAACTACTTCCTTGTCGTTCATGGCAATGATCTTATCCACCAGCAGAAAGGGGAATTTATGGGGCAATGAACGTTCTATGTGGGTAATATCGTAAATAGGCGGCTGGTTAGGATCGTAAGTAGGGATATCCGCCAGATGCCGGTTCTTCTTAAAATATTGCTTTATCTTTTTTGCAAATTCCACGTTGGTTGCGTGGCCGGGGCGGCTGGCAATTACATGTCCTTTGATGGCCAGGCCGGTCAGTGCCAGATCGCCCACGATGTCGAGCAATTTGTGGCGGGCAGGCTCGTTAGGATGGTGAAGTTGTACATTGTTTAATATACCTTCACGCTTTACTTCGATATCCGGCTTGTTGAAATGTGTAGCCAGTTTGGCCAGCTCTTCTTTTCCCACAACCTTGTCGACAACTACAATAGCATTGTTTAGATCGCCGCCTTTAATCAGGTTGTTTTCTATAAGCTGCTCCAGTTCGTGTAAAAAACAAAAGGTACGACTATTGGCGATTTCCTTTTTAAAATTCTTGATATCTCTCAGGTACATGTGTTGCGTACCCAATACGGCCGAGTTAAAGTCAATCATGGTGGTAATCTGATACTCCTGAGAAGGAATAATCAGCATGTCCACGTTCTTTTGGGGGTCGTAGTAATGAATGTTGCTATCAATAGAGTAATACACCTTCCGTGCCTCCAGTGGTTGAAGTCCGGTATCCTCAATGGCATCAATGAATCCTATGGCGCTGCCGTCCAGAATCGGTACCTCAGGGGCGTCCAGTACCAGCAGCACATTGTCTACGCCGGTACCTACCAGTGCGGCCAGTAAATGCTCCACAGTATGTACCCTGGCACCATTGTACTCTAACGTGGTGCCACGTGAAGTATCCACTACCAGATCTACATCAGCCTTGATGATGGGTTGTTCAGGTAAATCGGCACGTTGAAAACGAATACCAAATCCGGCATTGGCCGGTTTCATGGTTAAGGTTACGGGTTTACCCGTGTGTAGGCCTACACCACTGATGGAGACCTCGCTTTTAAGTGTATGTTGGTAATCTGGATTCATTCCGTTCGTTTCAGGTTTCTTTCTGGGTGGCTTTACTTTTTCTTGCAACTTCATGGACGCAAATTGTACTGTTTTCTAAAATGCAATCATCATAGTGGAAAAATAATGATTATTTCTTATAATCTAGCCACATAAAGAGGCTAATGGGCAAAGATATAGAAATGGGCCCTTTATTCCTTGATTGATCGGTTTTGGGCATTATTTAGGTTTTTTTTGAGGACATCGACCTCTTCTTTTAATTCAGGCAAGTGCCGGAACACAGCCTGGCTTTTTAATGCGCTGCGGTAGTCAAATGCCGGAGAGCCGGTGATTACCTGACCCGGAACCGTAATTGATTTGGATACCCCGCTTTGCGCATTGATGCGTGTGCCATCGGCAATCTGTATATGCCCTACGATGCCTACCTGCCCGCCGATCATGCAATTCCTGCCTATCTTGGTGCTCCCGGATATCCCCGTCTGGGCAGCGATAACGGTGCCTGCACCAATCTCTACATTATGTGCGATTTGAATCAGGTTGTCCAGTTTTACCCCCCGGCGGATGATGGTGGCATCCATAGTAGCACGATCAATAGTAGTGCCGGCACCTATTTCCACATCATCTTCGATAAGCACATGTCCCATTTGTGGTATTTTTTTATAGGTGCCATTGGCTTGCGGTGCAAATCCAAAGCCGTCGGCACCAATTACCGCCCCGGCATGTATAATGACTTCCTTCCCTACTTTACACTGATGATATATTTTTGCGCCGGCGTGTACCGTGCTGAAATCGTCAATATGTACTTCGTCGCCGATAAAAGCACCCGGATAAATTTTTACCTCACGACCCAGGACTGCCCCGGCACCGATATAGGCAAATGCACCTATATAGACATCCTCACCAAGTTGTGCAGAAGGATGGATAAAAGCCGGCTGCTCTATGCCTTTCTTTAGGTTTTTGGCAGCGGTAAGTGCGTGGTACTGTTCCATTAGTGTAGCAAACGCCTGGTAGGCATCAGGTACCCGAAGTAGGGTAGCCTGTACCGGTTGCTGCAATACCAGAGCCTGGTTGACGATGATGACGGAAGAGCGGGAAGTATAAAGATACGGTTCGTACTTGGGATTAGCCAGGAAGCTAATAGCACCTGGCCGGCCCTCTTCAATCTTGGCAAAATCACTGATGGTGACCTTTGGGTCTCCCTCAATATGCGCATCTATTATGGCAGCTACTTGTGCGGCAGTAAATTGCATAAATAAAAGATTATACGTAACGAAATATCATTTACATATTACATTTCCCTTAATTGACAAATGTAGTATTTTTGTACAGGCTCTATCAGGGATGCACTAATTAGTGCGTTATCCACCTTATTGATGGGTACTACCTTGCCTGTTTTCATCAGAATATTGATGCCTTCGTCCCGTTGATCATAAGTACGGTTGCTCGTTGTTTTATAAAAAAGAAAATAAGGCAAGGCTTCCGGACTGAATAGGCCAGTCTTTAAGGCGTTCTTCTGCAGGTCGGCAAATACTTCCTCCATTGGTAGTGCGCTTATCCGGATCCGGTATAGATGCCTGTTGCGTAGCATCAGGCAGAGTTTTGATAATATAGGGTCATTATGGTTGCTCCATACCTTGATTGATGTGGAGATGTCTGCATCGTCCAAGCGGCAAAACTGGTCCAAAACCTCTTCCTGCTCACGGAAATCGCCGGCGGCCAGCTGCTCGTAGAGAAAAAAACTTAACGCGGGTGTGGCAAACAACGACTCGCCCTGTCCTGCTAATTCTTTTGCACGCTTTAATATATTGATAATCAATTGCTCAGCTGCTAATACGGTTTTGTGTAAATACACCTGCCAGTACATGAGTCGCCTGGCTATGATAAACTTTTCGACCGAATGGATACCTTTCTCTTCTACCACCAAAGCATTGTCATGTACAGTAAGCATCTGTAGAATGCGGTCATAACCAATCACGCCTTCTGATACGCCGGTATAGAAGCTATCTCTGTTCAGGTAATCCATGCGATCCATATCCAGCTGGCTGGAGACCAGCTGATGCAAAAACAGGCGGGGATGGCGCTGGTCAAAAATGCGGATTGCAGCCCCCAGGTCAAAATGCTGGTTAAGCCGTTCCATAATAAGTGCCGAAATTTCCTCGTGGCTGATGCCCTCGGCTAAAGTATGCTCCAAAGCATGGGAGAAAGGACCATGACCGATATCATGTAACAGGATGGCCTGACGGGCAGCAAGCATGGCCTCATCGGAAATATCCACGCCTTTACTGCGCAGGCCGGTGGTAGCCGTTTGCATCAGGTGCATGGCACCAAGCGAATGGTGAAACCTGCTATGCACGGCACCAGGGTATACCAGCGAGGCCATGCCCATTTGTTTTATACGGCGGAGGCGCTGAAACCAGGGGTGATCGATAAGCCGGAGCAACTCAGGCTCTGGAATACGGATAAAGCCGTAAACCGGGTCATTTATAATCTTTCCAGCCAATCTTAAAGGGGGTATTTTTGAAGTAAGACGTATATCCGGATGTTTTTATTGGTAGTACAAGCGCAAAAATAAGTTATTGCCAGCTTTCCTTACCCGTCTTTATTTCTATTTTCTGATATTATTTCAGACCTTTGCGCCTCATTTAATCATGCTCATTTATTCTTTCCATGTCGCAAAAGAAAATTAAGTCCGCCCTCATTTCCGTATTTTATAAAGATGGTCTCGAACCGGTAGTGAAAGAGCTGGAACGAATCGGTGCCACTATTTATTCTACGGGTGGAACCCAAAAATTCATCGAAGACCTTGGTATAGCTTGTGTTCCTGTAGAAACAGTGACCGGGTTTCCGTCTATTCTTGGAGGTCGTGTGAAAACTTTGCATCCGCTGGTATTTGGAGGTATTTTAGGCAGGCGGGAACTGGAACAGGATCGGCAGGAGATGGCCCAATACCAGATTCCGGAAATTGACCTGGTTATCGTAGATCTCTATCCTTTTGAAGAAACACTGAAACAAACTTCGGAAGAACAGCAGATAATCGAAAAAATAGATATTGGCGGGCCTTCTATGATACGTGCAGCAGCCAAAAATCACAAAGATATTACGGTGATTGCAGCCAAAGAAGATTATGCCGCTTTGGTAAGTGTTCTTGCCGAACAAGAGGGGAGTACTACGCTGGAGCAGCGCCGTGCTTTTGCAGCTAAGGCATTTTTCGTCGTGATGAATTACGATATAGCTATTAATAATTATTTTAACCAGGTGGTTTTGACCCCCTTGCAGCATCCTAAGGTATTACGCTATGGCGAAAATCCGCATCAGCAAGGTGTGTTTTATGGCGATCTGGACCATATTGTTACCCAGGTTAACGGTAAAGAACTTTCTTACAATAATCTCGTGGATGTGGATGCGGCTTTGCAGCTTATTGCTGAGTTTGAAGGACATGAGGAGGCGGTATTTGCTATTATTAAACATACTAATGTATGTGGTGTGGCCCAACGTTCCCACCTTGCTGAGGCCTGGGATGCAGCACTGGCAGGTGATCCTGAAAGTGCCTTTGGCGGCGTATTGGTTTGTAACCAAGCTGTAGATCTGGCTACAGCCGAAAAGATCAATGAACTGTTTTTCGAAGTATTGATCGCACCGGCGTTTGAAGCCGATGCCTTAACCATACTCAAGTCTAAGAAAAACCGTATGCTGCTGCAACAAAAGGAAGCTTTGAAGCAGCATAAGATGTTTCGTAATGTGATGGGAGGTGTGTTGACGCAGGATGCCGATACCGGGAATTTTTCCGAATGGAAGGAAGAGGGCGCACAGCCCGCTACTGATGCGCAAAAGGAGGATCTGGTATTTGGTAACCTGATTTGCAAGCACCTGAAATCAAATGCCATAGCCCTGATTAAGCATAAGCAGTTACTGGGCAAAGGCTGCGGACAAACCAGCCGCGTGGATGCATTAAGGCATGCCTTGGAGAAAGCCAGGAGTTTTGGCTTCGACCTTAATGGTGCTGCACTTGCTTCGGATGCATTCTTCCCCTTTGATGATTGTGTTCGGATGGCACACGAAGCTGGCATTCGTGCCGTTATTCAGCCGGGCGGTTCCATACGGGATAAAGATACGGTAGCCTTTTGTAAGGCAAATGATATGGCCCTGGTCATTACAGGAATGCGCCACTTCAAACACTGATTCCCATAATAAAAACAAATGTATAGGCTGTTTCCAGGCTTGGCGTGATCCATCGGAAACAGCCTTATATTTTTCCGCCTCCGGCAAAGTGCTGGTGCCAATAAGATTCCTCAAGGTGACTGATGATGACGCCCCTTTGGGTGCTGGAATGAACAAAGAACCCATTGTGCAGGTAAATGCCTACATGAGAAATCCGGCCTTTACTATCATCAAAGAAGACGAGGTCGCCTTCATTCAGCTTCTTTGTTTTTTTGGTTCGTTTGGCCGCATGGTACTGTTGGCCGGAGGTACGGACAATCTTCTGCTGGTAAATATGTTGATAGACCTGGCAGGTAAATCCTGAGCAATCTACACCGGCTTGGGTATTGCCGCCATATTTGTAGGGTACACCCATCCATTCATCAATAAAATAGTAAAGCTCCAGGTTATTGATTTCCTTTTCCGACACTTGCAGTAACTGCGCATATTTTTTACGCAATTCTTTTTCTGTAGGTTTACTATATCGGGTTATGCCGGACACTGTTTTGGCTGGCGCTACTTTGCGGCTGGATGCACAACTGCTCAACAGTAACATACTACCTAATATAAGGGATATGCCACAGACAATTGGCCGGATCAAGGAAGCAAAAGATTTTTGTTTCCGCGACTTGATTTTATATGACCGTGATGTGCAGGCAGCCATTTCGTTCATACTTTACATAGCATTTTTTTTGTTGCTGTAAGGTACGCAAAGCTTTAATAAAATGAAGCCTTTGCTTATGGTTACTGCCAAACCGGGTGTAAGAAATATCTAAAGTTTTACCCTTTAGGTGTGCACTGTTGGCGATGCTGTTTTCATTCACCCGGTTCAGCTGTCGTACCGAGTTGATTGTGCGTGTGCCGCTGGTGATATGAAAGGGTACATAACCTATTTTGCTTTTCACGCAATTTTCTTTGTATTGCTGGGCAAGTTGAAGCAGGAATCTTTTGGTTTTGGGTAAGAAGAAGGGACGGGAATGAGTCATCCGGTTCACCTGGTAATACTTATTGGACTGGACTTGTACCAGTTTCTGTTGTTGCAAAAGCTTTTGGAGCGCAGCAAAATTTTGCCGGGGTTTTATACCCTCGTTCCGGTAGGCCTGCTCATGCGTGGCCACCCAGTCATTGAAATAAACCGGGCAGTTAGGGCAGCTTGCCGGGTAGGCTTTCCTGCTTTTTGACGAGCGTGGATCGGGACCATCTGCGTGTGGCGTGGCAAAGGTCAAGTTGCCATACATCGCAATCAATAGTAAAAAGAAAAGTGTAGCTTTCCTTGTAACCATAAGCGGTGTTTGTTTTTAGATTACCTGAAATCTTTTCTACCTCTGATATAAGCAGTCAATTGTGAAACAAAAATAAAGAATACAGAGGCATTTGCGTGTTGCTTATGTTAAACTATTCATTATTTAGGTTCTTTAACGGGTAGCCTACTGATTACGTGATTACCTGCGCATTTTGTTTACGCACAAATATGGTTTTGATCATGATACTTTGTCCTTCAATCTTACCTTCCACATAAGCTGTATCATTAGGGTCCAACCTGATGTTCTTCACCACCGTACCCAGGCGGGCATTTACGGTAGAGCCTTTTACATCCAGTGATTTAATCAGTACAATAGAATCGCCGTTTTCAAGAGGATGGCCGTTACTGTCGCGGTGAATGTCGATGCCGGCGTCATTTTCATGATCTCCCGTAGCTTTAGCCCATGCCAATGTTTCCTCATCCAGGTACATCATGTCCAATTGATCTGCGGCCCAGGCCTGATCACGTAAGCGATTCAGCATGCGCCAGGATTGTACTTGTACAGCGGCAACCTCACTCCACATACTGGTACTCAGACACTGCCAGTGGGCGGCATCCAGTTCTTCCTTTTTTTCGATTTGTGTCTGGCATTTCGGGCAAATCAGGATTTCCCGATCGGAAATATTATTTGCGGTAGGTGGCACTTCAAAAACGGAAAGGTTTTGGTTAGCGGTGCATAGTTCGCATTGGTTGTTGCTGCGTTCCTTTAGTTGTTGTAGCGTCATGACAAATAAGTTGGCTTTATAAACAAACGGCCTAATAAGGTAGATTTTCGGCGGCAAATTTACGATTCTTTATCCTGTCCGTAGTCGTTTTGTTTTGACGATCAGTGCATCCAAAAAATTCAGAAATAGTTGTTGCTGTTCTTTGTCCAAATAATAAATGGGGATAGGCCTGGTCTCAATGAGTTGCTGCTGCACCCGCATTTGTATTTGCATGAGTTCAGGTGCCTTGCCCAGAAAGGAATGCAGCCTGTAGCCCTGGATGGTGTTCAGCAGGATTTCCAGGTGGCAATTCCTGTTTTGCGCTTTGCTGCTGAGGGTATTGCCGGCTTCCTGAGTGTCTCGGAAGTCAAGGTAAAGTACAGGTCCGTCAATGTAAGCATGAAAATGCCCCTTGTCTTTGATCCATAAGCTTCTGAAGTAGAGCGCTAAAAAGGCAAAGGGGGCAAAGAAAATCAGGGGGAGTTTCAGAAGGAAGGCGGCCAGGCCGAATATCAGGAGTAATCCGATGCTGATCAGCATGCGGTTGCGCCATTTTTTTGGCTTAGGTGTGTCGCCCGTTTTTTGCTGGTTACTAACGATGGTTTGACGCATGATAGGACAAAAGTATTATTCTTTTTTCTTGCAGAAATCTACCCTTTCGATTATTTTATATTGGCCTGCCTGTGGGTCGAATTGGCGGATGGTCAGGTTGTCGCAAATGAATGACAGGTTTACCTCACCCACCAGCTCCTTTCCAATCTGTAGTTGCTCTTCGGATAGTTTTCTACCAATGGACACATGCGGTTGGGTAGATTTTCCGAAACCACCTTTTGGTGCAGCGTGATGAAAGGCTTTCATCAGGCTGATCAACTCCAGTCGCGAGGATTCATCAGGTGCTAAGAAGAAAGCTCCGTTGCTGAAATGTCCTGTGCGGTTCAGGCAACAGTTAAAGGCTTGGGACCGGGCGGCAAACTGTTGTACATGATGTTTCCAGTTCATTAGGGTCAGCTCGCCCCCGGCAAATAAGTTGAAAGTAATGTGCGCCTGGGCATGCACACTATGGTACCATCCAATAGCTTCTTTTAACCTAAGCTTTATCGCCGCCACTTCTTTGATGACGGAGCCTGAAGGAATAAGGACAATGGAATAATGCGGCATAGCTGCTGTCTTATCATGACTGATTATATCATGCGTGTTATTACCTTCTGCTACCTTATTGTCTATTCGAAAATCTTCCAGTTCTTTTTCAATCGGATGTTGATCAACAAATGAAAATGATTGTCCAAAGATTGTTAAAGGCAGGTCTCGCAGTTGGGCATATAATCGTCCTGTCTTTTTAAAAGAACAATTCTTGTCACATGGACCGGAGCCGAAATGCGACAAGAATTTTCAATCAGATTTTTATACCTGATGATATATAAATACAGCAAAATGAATTGCTTTTGGGGCACCTTCTCGGGTGATTACATATTCCTTCTGTACTGCCCACCTACTTCAAATAATGCCCTGGTGATTTGACCCAAAGAACAATATTTCACCGTTTCCATCAGTTCTTCGAAAATATTCTCATTGTGAATCGCCTTTTTCTGCAGGCGCTCCAGCATCTCCTGTCCTTTTGCGCCGCTACGATCCCATAGCTGATGCACATTGGTGATCTGAAATTCTTTTTCCTCTGTGGTAGAGCGGATGACTTCTGCGGGAATAATCGTAGGCGAGCCTTTAGAACTCAGGAAAGTATTTACCCCTATAATAGGGAACTCGCCGGTATGCTTTAAGGTTTCGTAATACAAACTTTCTTCCTGTATTTTTCCGCGCTGATACATGGTTTCCATGGCTCCTAATACACCTCCGCGTTCGGTAATACGGTCAAACTCTGTCAGCACGGCTTCCTCTACGAGATCAGTCAGCTCTTCGATAATGAAAGAGCCCTGTAACGGATTTTCATTCTTGGCCAGTCCCAGTTCTTTATTAATAATCAGCTGAATAGCCATCGCACGCCGTACACTTTCTTCTGTAGGTGTGGTGATGGCCTCGTCATAGGCATTGGTGTGCAGCGAATTGCAGTTGTCATAAATCGCATACAGGGCTTGCAGGGTAGTGCGGATATCGTTAAAATCTATCTCCTGCGCGTGCAGGGAACGGCCGGAAGTCTGGATATGGTATTTCAGCATTTGAGAACGCTCATTGCCGCCATATTTATACTTCATGGCCTTGGCCCAGATGCGTCGCGCTACTCTACCGATAACGCTGTATTCCGGGTCTACCCCATTACTAAAAAAGAAGGACAGGTTAGGTGCAAAGTCATCGATATGCATGCCGCGGCTCAGGTAGTACTCCACAAAGGTGAAACCATTGGAAATGGTAAATGCTAACTGGGAAATAGGATTAGCACCTGCTTCGGCAATATGGTAACC
>JBEBUO010000004.1:0-34293 GCA_040393285.1 Taibaiella helva
GGACGGGTTGACCGAAAAGATGACGGCAGTAGCCGGTTGCCAGGAGAATGTATGGCTTATCGTGCATCTGCAACAGCAAGCCGTATTCAGGATTTATGAGCTTAGTGCTTTGGGCCTCAACCTCAACTATACAGAATCAGGTTGGGGTACGATGCCGGCAACGGCATACAGTGGCGGCGTGATCAAAGCAAATCCGGCCGGTGATCGGCTGGTGGCATGCAATACGTATAACCACGGCACGGGCATAGAAATTTATGATTTTGATAAGGCAAGTGGTACACTGTCTAACGCTTTCATGTTGGACAGTGGCGCTTATTACGGCGCTTGTTTTTCTCCCGGGGGAAATATGCTGTACGGTCAGAAAGTGGCTAGCCAGGAAATCTATCAATTTGACCTGATGAGCGGGGACCCTGCGGCATCAAAGCAACTCATTGGCTTATGCAGGCCATACTCTGATATGAAAATAGGACCCGATAGTATGGTCTATTTTATATCCCGACGGGGAACTACCCATAAGTACCTGGGGCGTATAGAGCAGCCCGATGTATACGGTGCCGGTTGCGGATTTCGTGATTCGATAACTGCATTAGCCTTTGAAAATACTGCCTATGCCAATCTTATGTATGGACTTCCGAATGATGTGGCTATTGCTATACCTGCGGCTCGTACGGTGCATACATTAGTTCTGGACACTTTTATTTGTCCATGGCCCGAATCCGGATTTTTAATGGAAGCTGCTCCGGGGAATGAGGTTTATCAATGGAACGACGGTAGTACGGGAAGCCAAAAGACAGTTTATGAAAGCGGTACTTATTGGGTAAGGTATAAGTTGGAGGAATGTGGTTTAGGCACCGATACATTCCGTGTAACCATGGGAGCAATGCCACCTCCCCAGATCATCGTCAATGAAAACCAACTGAGCGTGTCCGCCAGCTATGCAGCCTTTCAATGGTTCAAAGACGGGACGCCCATCCTGGGTGCACAACAAGCTTCTCTTATCGTACAGGAAAGCGGTTGGTACAGCATTGTTGTACAGGATCAGTTCGGTTGCGAAGATACTACAGGGGTACTTATGGAAGGTATTACCAGGCTGGATGAATATACGACCAAACGCCCGGTCAGCCTGTATCCCAATCCAACAAAAGAATCTATTATGTTGCTGGAAGCTGTAGGTATCAGCGGTGTGTTGCGCACCGTGGATGGACGCTTTTTAAAAAGTCATGACTTCAGCAGGGGGCCGCTTTCATTGAAGGAGCTGGCATCCGGCATTTACCTGCTTTATTTGTATAACGAGTCCTATGAACTAATGGAAGTGTCGAAAGTATTACGAATGGACTAGAAGGGTATGAAAACAGGCTTACAATAATACATATGAATACGCCATACTGCAATAAGGTATGAGAGAATTATTTTGTTATTTTAAAAATTCACTGTTTATTTGCACCGAATGTTACCTGTAGCACACATATTGACTCCTTGTCTCTGCCATAACCAAGTTATTGCAGCAGCTTATTATTATACTTATTTCGCCCGCCACCGTTCGGAATAAGCTGACTTGTATTTTATTTTACCTGAAGCCCGGTTCTGAACAAGAGCTGGGCTTTTTCTTGTACCCTTTAAAAATTAAATGATCATGCGCGTTAAACCTACTGTACAAAAGTACAATGCTTACACCGAAGAAGACCGGGCGGTATGGCAGCTCTTATTTGACCGGCAAATGATGCTATTACGGGAGCATGTAGCCACACCGTACCTGGATGCACTTCACACCATAGGGTTCCGTGGAGATGCCATTCCTGACTTTGAGGCCGTTAATAAGATACTCGCACGGACTACTGGCTGGGAACTGATCGTAGCTCCTGAGCTGGTACCACAAGACCTGTTTTTTAACTTGCTGGCGCAAAAGAAGTTTCCCGCCACCTGTTGGTTACGGCGTATGGATGAATTGGATTACCTTGAGGAGCCTGATATGTTTCACGACGTGTTCGGCCATGCGCCCCTGCTTACCAACTCCTCCTATGCCGCCTTTATGGAGACATTTGGTCAAATTGCATTGAAGTGGATGCACGACGATATGGCCATCCGGCTCCTTTCCAGGGTTTACTGGTTTACCATAGAGTTTGGTCTGATGGAGGAAGCTGGTCAGGTAAAGGTATATGGTGCTGGTATTATTTCTTCCAAGGGAGAAATCATGCATGCTATGGGCGATCTGCCAGAACGGAAAGCTTTTGATACTTCTGCTATGTTGCAAACCACCTACCGTACAGACGTGTTGCAGGATATCTATTTCCTTACGCACTCTTTCGAACAACTATTTTCCAGCCTGCCCGGAATAGAACAGCAATTAGCGACCTTACTGGTTGCACAGGAATTGGTTTGATGATATCTGGTTGAAAAAACAAGGGCATCCTGCTGTAGCGCTGGATGCCCTTGTTGAAATAAATGAAAGAGAGACTTACTCGACCACGGTCATTTCTTCGATCAGGTTAGGTGCCTTACCATACTTGTCGATTAGCCATAGTACGAAACGAATATCTACCGCTATCGTCTTTTTGTATTGCTTGTCGAAGGCAATATCACCACTCATGGCTTCCCAGTTACCGTCAAAGGCCAGGCCTGTCAGTTCACCGTTAGCATTGATCATCGGACTACCACTGTTGCCGCCTGTAATATCGTTGTTGGTGATAAAGCAGGTAACCAGTTCTCCATCTTCATTGGCATAGCGGCCAAAATCCTTTGTTGCTGCCAGGTCGCGGAAATCCTGTTGCAGGTCAAACTCATAATCACCTGGTTTATATTTTGCCAGCATACCATCAAGCGTGGTATAGTAGCTGTATTGGACTGCGTCTTTAGGACTATAGCCGCCTACCGTACCGTAGGTAAGTCTCATGGTGCTGTTGGCATCAGGGTAGAACATTTTGTCCTTATTCTTTTCCATCAGACCTTTAATATAATCTTTGGCCAGTTTGTTACGGTTGGCTGCAAATTCAGCCTGCTTTTCATTAAAGTTCTTTTCATAATTGTCAACAAAGCTCAACGCGTATTTGATTGCTGGGTCGGCCTCCATAGCAGCTATTGTGGGCTTGTTGCAGAACTGTTCGAACTTTACATTGTCCAACAGTAAGGTATGCGCAAAAGTATAAGCGGCAAAATCGTCGAAGGTTTTACTCCAGTCTTCGTTACCAAACTGTTTGAAAATAAAGTTTTGGTAAACTGCAGGATGCTGGGAGGAAGGAATGTCTTTATAAAAAAGCCCGGCAGTAGCTGCCAGCATTTCCTGCTCTACAGCAGGTTCAAACTCTTTCATCATTGCCGTGCGCGCTTTACGCAGGTTGCCTACAGCGGCTTGCAGTTCTGCTGGTTTCGCTTTTTTATCTTCCAGAACCTCTTTGATATCGGCTACCCTGCTGGCAAGCGCGGCCAAAGCCGAACCCCGGAAGCATTCTCCATAGTACACATTATGTTTGGCATAGGGCCGATAGCTAGTATACAATTTACTGAAATCGGTCATCAGGTTTGCATAGGTTTTGTTGTTGGTTTTCGACCAGGCAATAAAATCCTTTTCCTGCTGTTGTTTATCTGCAATAACGTTCAGGCGCTTCAGCTGTTCTGTTTGGCCGATAAAATATTTCCAGTAGTTCGCAACACTTGCATATTTAGTGGCCAGCTTCAGATTGACCGCCTTGTTTTCGCGCATGTATTTGCGCATGATGCTGAGTCGCATATCCCTTATTTTGACTACGGAAGGGTTTGTTTCCGTAATCGCCAGGTCCACCCCGTATGATGTTTCATAACGGTTGGTACGACCAGGATAGCCCATGATCATAGCATAATCACCTTCGTTTACCCCTTTAATCGATACAGGCAAAAAATGTTTGGGTTGGTAAGGTACATTGGCTTTGGAATAGGCCGCAGGCTTATTGTCTTTACCAGCATATACGCGAAAAACCGAAAAGTCGGCAGTATGGCGAGGCCAGATCCAGTTGTCCGTATCTCCACCATATTTCCCCAGTGATTTGGGTGGCGTAGCTACCAGACGAACATCGGTAAAGGTTTCATACACCAGCAGGATGTACTGGTTTCCGTTAAAGTAGGAGCTTACCTGCGCGGAATAACGTCCGTTTTCGGTGGCTTTTTTCTCTAAATTTTCTATGGTTTTTGAAAACAGTTTAGCCTGCTTCTTTTCATTGCCCCGGTCAAGGGCTTTCATTACCTCCTCGGTCACGTCTTCCATACGCACGAGGAACTTTACGGAAAGTCCCTTTGCGGGTAGCTCCTGTTCGTGATTCTTAGCCCAAAAACCATCTTCCAGATAGTTTTGTTCTACTGTGCTAAGGTCCGCGATTTGGCCGTAGCCGCAATGGTGGTTCGTGATCAGCAAACCGTTTGGAGAAATAATTTCACCGGTACAACCGCCGCCAAAATGCACAATCGCATCTTTAAGGCTGGCATTATTGGCATGATATAAGTCTTCGGCGCTAAGCTTCAGCCCCATTTTTTTCATTTCTTCATAGTTCTTACCGATGAGCATCGGTATCCACATGCCTTCATCCGCCTGAACAGAAAAGAACGTGGAAATAGCCAGTAAACTGAGTATAAGTTTTTTCATGAGCGCAAAAATAGAGAAATAAACTTGCTTAAACCACCCCTCTTGGGGGTATTTACTAACCTATTATGGGTCTTTGCTGACCTTTCTCAAATAGCCTGTGTGCGGACTATTTACCATAATGGCATAAGAAATCGACAAGCATCCGCATGCCGTAAGCCGTGCCTCCTGCCGGCCGGTAGTCTTTTCCCGTGCTGGCAAACGACACACCGGCAATGTCGAAATGCATCCACGGATAAGCGGTAAAGTGTTCGAGAAATTTCCCGGCAGTGATGGCGCCACCTGTAGGCCCCCCGATATTTTTGAGATCGGCCATTTCCGACTTGATCATCTCGGCATACTCTTCCCACAAGGGTAGTTCCACCAGGCGTTCATATTGGTTTTCACCACTTTCGCTCAATTTCTTTTTAACCCCGTCGGCCGCATTTCCCATGCAGACAATACCCGCATCGCCTATCGCAGCCGAAGCCGCACCCGTTAGTGTGGCGAAATCCAATACCAATTCCGGATTATACTTTTGGGCATAATGCAAGGCATCGGCCAACACCAGGCGGCCCTCCGCATCGGTATTCAACACCTCCACGGTGGTGCCACTGTACATCTTAATGATATCGCCCGGTACGTAGGCATTTGCACCAGGACGATTTTCTGTAGCGGGTACCAGGCCAATGATATGCAGGGGCAATTCCAACTGGGCGGCCGCAAACAAGGCCCCGGTAATTACCGCTGCCCCGCTCATATCACTTTTCATCCGGTCCATAGAATTGGGCGTCGGCTTAAGGCTTAAACCACCAGTATCGTACACGATTCCTTTCCCTACTAAAACAATAGGTTGCTTGTTGATGGCCTTCATGGGGCGGTGCTCCATGATGGTAAACGTGGGTGGCAGTAAGCTACCTCTGTTAACCGCCAACAGGCCGCCCATATTCATTTGTTCCAGCTTAGCTTTGCCGAGTACCTGTACCCTGAATCCCCCTTCCTTGCCAATGCTAGTGATCTCTTTAGACAATTGCTCTGCCGTGAGAAACTGTAATGGCTCATTCACCAAATTACGTACGAGATAGGCAGCTTCGCAAACGACTTGTAATTGCTTCAGGTCTTTAAGTGAGATGCTGAGTTTGTCGAAATATATTTCGTTCAGCAGGTTGGGCTTTTTCTTAGACTTGTATTTCAGGAACTGATAAGCAGACAAGGTAATTCCTTCAGCGAGGCAATAAGCTGCCTGCGCAAACGAAGATCGATTGAGGATCATGATCTCCTTGTGCCCCGCTTGTTGAAGCAAACCCTGTAACCGGGCACCCAATTTCCGGATGTTTTCCGCTATCCGGTATGAAGTGTGATCAGTATTGGGGTTGAGGAGTACCAGATAGAGTTGTTGTTCCGGTCGGTAGAAATGAATCAGTTGATTGCCGCTCTTTTGGAGTAGTTGGGCATGGCTTATTTCATCCCGGCTCAGGTCACTTTCGGGCCAGTTGAAGTGTTTGCTATCCAGTACGACAATGCGGTGTCCACTGATGTTTCGTTTTATGGAAAAGTTCATATCGATAAGATTTAAAGACGTATACAACCTTTGCGTGAGTTGCCTTAAGGTTGTTTTTTTATCCTGATCACGGCCCGTTTACCCGTCTTATTGTGGGCTATTATATCATATGTGGCGCTTGTGCCGTCACGTAGTAAAATATTAGCTGTATTAGGTGGGTCACCGCCTTCATTATTTGCCTCAATGGTAATGATGTTCAGTTCATTACCACCAAGGGGAAGGACCATTACTTTCTTTTCTTTTTTCAGGCTGTAGTTGTCGAGTATTTTCTCTCCGTTATAAAGTATGGAGATGATATCGTTGTCTACAGCGTTACCATCCCAGATTTCGATGGTGATTTCATCGCTTTTCCACGTATAACTTTTGTCTTTCCCTTCTGTTATTTGTTCCGTGGCAGGGGCCTGGACCTTGGGTCGGGGCGCTGCTGTTTGAGGCACTGTTGCAGGAGGTGCGGAGGGTGTTTCAGCAGGTGTTTTGGCAACGGCCGGCGCCGCCGGGACCGCTGCTTCGGGCGTTGAAAAGAGCTGGTCGAGCTCCTCCTTGTTGAGGAAGGTGATACTGCCCTTGGCACATTCGGCATGGTAGTTGCCAGCGGTTTGGGTGCGCAAATTACCGGACAGTTTTTGGCCGTCGTAGGTCAGATCGGCATTAACCAGACAGATAATCGCTTTACTGTAAAACTGGTGGTTATGAATAATTTGCTTTTCTGATACCTGTAGCGTACGCTGCTCCCGGTCAAGCCGGGCTACAATATATGATTTTACATTGTTTTGTTCCTGAACGTAGGTGTAGGCATAGCCGGCCAGCCAGTTGCCTGTAGAGTCTTTTAGCTCCAGGCGGTAAGTAAATGACTCGCCTCCCTGTACGCCCATATACCCTGTGAGCCGGTAACTGTTGCTGCCCCCGAACAGGGGGGCAGCGAGCAACAGCAATAAGGCAGACAGGCTATAATTTTTGAGCATATGTTCAAATAAAGAGGTCAGGATTTTTCAGGGCGCATTTGCGGAAAGAACAATACATCCTGAATTGACTTTTCGCCGGTAAGCAGCATGGCCAGCCGGTCGATACCAAAGCCTATTCCTGCTGTGGGTGGCATGCCATATTCCAAAGCACGCAGGAAGTCATGGTCGATGAACATGGCTTCATCATCACCACGTTCCATGAGGCGTAACTGCTCCTCGAAACGTTCCCGCTGATCGATGGGGTCGTTTAGTTCCGAGTAGGCATTGGCAATTTCTTTTCCGTTTACCATCAGTTCAAACCGTTCTACCAGTCCTGGTTTGCTCCGGTGCTTTTTGGTCAGCGGGCTCATCTCAATGGGGTAATCGATGATGAAGGTGGGCTGTATGTAATTCGCTTCGCATTTTTCACCAAAGAGTTCGTCTATCAGTTTACCACGTCCCATACTGGGCGTTACCGGGATGTGAAATTGTTTACATACCTCGCGCAAACCAGCTTCATCCATTTCTGAAATGTCAATGCCGGTATGCTCTTTAATGGCATCATAGATACTTACGCGGGGGTACGGTGCTTTAAAACTGATTTCTTTCCCATCCACCGTGGTTACGGCCGATCCGTTCGTGGCTATAGCTACCTCTTCAAGCATCTGTTCCGTGGTCTCCATCATCCAGAAGTAATCCTTGTAGGCCACATAAAATTCCAGAACCGTAAATTCCGGGTTGTGCGTGCGGTCCATACCTTCGTTCCTGAAGTTCCGGCTAAATTCGTATACCCAATCGAACCCCCCTACGATCAGCCTTTTCAGGTACAATTCATTAGCAATACGCAAGTAGAGCGGCATGTCCAAAGCATTGTGATGCGTTACGAAAGGACGTGCTGCAGCACCCCCCGGAATGCCTTGCAATACCGGGGTATCTACTTCAAGACCTCCGCGTTCATTAAGGAATTTGCGGATGGCATTTTTCATCAGCGTAATCCTGGTAAAGGTTTCTTTGACATCAGGATTGATGATCAGGTCGGCATAGCGCTGACGGTAGCGGAATTCCGGATCGGTTACTTCATCAAAAACATTTCCGTCTTCATCACGCTTGACCACTGGCAGGGGTTTCAGCGACTTGGATAATAAGGTAAGCGTTTGGGTATGCAAGGAAGTTTCCCCTGTCTTGGTAACGAACACATAACCTTCAGCTCCGATAAAATCGCCGAGGTCCAGCCCGTGTTTTACCACATTATCCCAAAAGGATTTATCTTCATCAGGGCAAAGCTCATCACGTTTTACATAGAGTTGAAAAACACCTTTATGGTCCTGGATTTTTATAAAGAACACTTTTCCTTTATCATTGATGCTCACAATACGTCCGGCCACGCATACCTTGCTGAATGCATCTTTCGTTTCTTCGGTATAGGCGGCTTTGATATCGGTGGAGTAGTGAGATACAGGATATAGAGGCGCGGGATAGGCATCAATACCGGCAGCGGCTAATTTAGCCAGTTTTTCGCGCCGAATCACTTCCTGTTCGCTAAGTGTTGCTTGCATATTGTTGTGTATTATTATATGTTTTTGGAGGGCAAAAATACAGAATAGTTCGAAGTTTGGCTAAGTTGTTTTTATCCGGTATGCTAACGCAAAGCGCCTGTCAGGCGGATTACGTATGACAGGTCACCAATCGGAAGAGTGTAGCCTTTGATTTATTTCAACGGAATACTGTATTTAAACTGTACCTGGAAATAGCGTCGGTTGAAATACTGACGGGAGTTAGAAAAGTAGTTATTCAGGCCTTCCCGATACAATAGACCGGCCTGGATATTAGGTGCGATGTCGAACTCTGACTTGGCGGTGATGCCGATATCCAGGGTAGGCAATACTTTAGCCAGCGCTTCGGCAGTACTTACAATCACCTCTCCCGGTTGAGGAGTATTCAGCATTTGTTGCACATCACCACCTACACTTAGTGCAATATCTTTATCTATTTTATATCCGAAGGTGGGATTTACCTGAAGGTAATAGAGTTGATTAGCAGCCGGGTTGAGCGCGGGAGAACTAATCATCTGACCATCCTTGAGCGGCCGTGCTGCTGATTGTACGGCACCTTGATTATAATTGTTGATGTGCGAGGTGTTGTTGTTATACATCATGGCCACTGTTCCATCCACAAAGAAATCGTTGCCCAGTTCTCTGCGGGCGCTCAGGGCTACTGTGTAGCCTGTGTTGACCGTTCCATAATTAACACCGCCGCCTACAGAAAGTATGGTTTGCTTCTTGACTTGAGCGGGAATAAAAGGTTCGGTTGATGGGAACGGCTGCACCCCGGGGGGCAGGGGGCGGGCAGGTGCTTCTTTATGGGCTAGTCCTTCATCCTTATTCGATATATCGTCGTGTCTTTTTGTAGCCTGGTCCAAAGGCATGGCCGGTACCTGCTCTTCCGGCATTGCTGGTAATGGATTGTATTGTTTTTCTTCGGTTGCCATAATTGGCGCTGCCTGATGGGTTCCGGAATGAATCGGGCTTAGAAGGCTTGGTTTTGGCGTTGTATTGGTCTCCGGTTCTTGTATCGTTTGTTCAGAAGGTACTGCAGTTGAAGGTGTATGGTGTGGGGTTGGCGTACCGGTGTTAACCAGCACTGGTGTGTCAGTTGTAGGTTGCGGCATAAAAATAGCCCAGCCGGTAGCCAGCAGCAATAGTGCCGCTACGCCGGCAGCAATGGCTTGCCACTTTGCGGAAAATTTTCTGGTTTGTCCTGCTACCGGAGGTAACTTACGTGACATTTGCTGCCAATGTTCCGGTTTGTACTCCAGCTCTTCCTCCTGAAGTCTTTTTATCAGCCAATCATCAAATTCGTTCTTACTCATGATATTTTAAGAGATGATTCTTGTTTTATTTTAATTTTCACTTGTAAATTTTTTCTTGCATTGTTGACATGCCATTGGGAGGTGCCTTCGCTCATACCTAGTATTTTGCTGATCTCCTTGTGGCTGTACCCATCAAATACAAATAAGTTGAATACCGTTCTGCTCATGGGAGGTAACTCCTGAATCAAGCTCATCAAATCGCGCATTTCGATATTGCTTAACGCCTTATTTTGTACACTAAAAGTAACCGATTCAATAGGTGTTTCCTGGTATTGCATTTGTTTGGCATTTTTTAAATATTTACTTTTTAAATAATCCAAACAGGTATTCACCATAATCCTCCGCATCCAACCTTCAAATGAGCCTTTACCTTCATAGGCATCAATATGATTATATATCTTCAAAAATCCGTCTTGCATCAGTTGCTCCGCATCGTGCCAGTCCTTTGCATAACGTGCACAAACCTTCAAGAACAAACTGTAATAATTTTTATACAGTTGTTCCTGATGCAGCCTGTTTTGTGTTTTGCACCCGTTAATTAATTCCTCTTCCGTAAACTCGGCCATTTTCTGGATTCCTGAAGGTTATTTATCTTTATGGTTACTTAAATAAATGTCGCCCCAATCTTTGTCTATAGCAATCCTTAATTTCCCAGGCTACGGATACTCTATAAGACGGAATGTGGGCATAGTGTCTTGGGTATGCCTAGGGACTAATCCTTAATACTGTACCTGCTGCGCCTACTACCCACACCTGGCCACCAGGTTGATAAGTCACTGCGTGCAGGTCTTCTTGCACCGGGCTGCTTATCTGTTGCCAGCTTGTTCCGCCATCCACGGTACGGACGATGAGTCCTTTGTCCCCGACTGCCATGCCTTCCTTACCGTTTTTGAAGGCAATATCCCGGAGGCGCCACTGTTGTTTAATCAAATTACCTCCTGTTCTTTCTTTCTCCCAGTTTTCCCCGTCATCGCTGCTGTGTACCATACTTCCATTGTATCCCACACACCATATTTGGCCATCAACAGTACAGAACAGCGCTTTATAAAAATCTCCCTTGATATCGAGTTGCCTCCAGCTTTGCCCGCCGTCTCCGGTTTTCAGAATCGCGCCGTAGCCGCAGGCATAACCGGTCTGGGAATTGGTAAAGCAAATGTCGCTAAGTTCAAAATCAAAACTGTCTGCGCGCAATACCGTTCCCAGGGTGTCTATTTCCAAAATGCGACCATTCTGATAGCCTACCCCTGCCACGACAAATGCCTTGTCTTCCCGAGCAAAGGCTATTCCCTGAAACCATTCCCACCAGGCGCTCTGTACATAAGACCATTCCCGATCATCAGCATGGTAAGTAAATATTTTGCCATCATAACCTACAGCCATTACCCTGCCGGCGTGGGCAGCTATGCCATATACGGCTTTATTACCGTCGGGTGGTATTTGGGTCAGGGACCAGTTATGCCCGCCATCCGAGGTAACCAGCAGGTCGGAACTTGCATATCGGCTGCCTCCGACGATGTATCCATGCAAGGTATCAACAAATACAATGTCGTATAAGTTGTTGGTTGTAGAAACGTTAACCTGTTTTACAGCAACGTCAATGCGGTTTTTACCACAGCCCGGCAGCAACCCTATAATGATGGGCCAAAGGAGTGTAACAAAAATGGCATAGAGACGTTTGTACATTTTTTGATCAGGTGTAAACGAATTTTGTATTTCTTTTATGTATGCAGGATAACGCAAATCTACGTATTACCGCTCATCCCAAAAATCAAAACTTTGTTGCTTTCCGCCAAAATGCTGAAATTGCGGTCATGTCGGAACAATATATCGTTTCAGCGCGGAAATACCGCCCCCAAACGTTTGATACCGTAGTGGGACAACAACACATCACCACGACGCTTAAAAACGCGATCAGCAACCAGCATCTGGCGCATGCCTACCTGTTTTGCGGTCCGAGAGGCGTGGGTAAGACTACCTGTGCCCGTATCCTTGCACGTACCATTAATTGTGAGCATCCTACTGCCGATACGGAGGCTTGTGGTACTTGCAGTACATGCCGTTCGTTTGAAGACAATACATCATTCAATATATTTGAGCTCGATGCTGCCAGCAACAACTCAGTAGATGATATTCGGGCATTGACCGAGCAGGTGCGTTATGCGCCCCAGCATGGAAAGTACAAGATATACATTATAGATGAGGTGCATATGCTGAGCTCCGCTGCCTTTAATGCTTTTTTAAAAACACTTGAAGAGCCGCCGGCTTACGCCATCTTTATACTTGCCACGACGGAAAAGCACAAGATTCTGCCTACTATCTTATCCCGTTGTCAGATATTTGATTTTAAACGCATTCAAACAGCAGATATTGTAGGTCATATGGCCAACATATGCAGCAAGGAAAGTGTGGATGCAGAAAATAAGGCTTTGCACATTATTGCCCAGAAAAGTGAAGGGTGTATGCGTGATGCGCTCTCCATGATGGATCGCATTGCCGGGTTCAGCGGGGGGCAACTAAGCTATGCCCTGACTGTAGAACATCTGAATATACTTGATGCTGATGTTTATTTCCGCTGGTCGGATATGCTGTTATCCAAAGACCTTACCGGAGCTTTGCTGCTCCTGGAAGAGGTGCTTCAAAGGGGATTTGAAGGTGATGTACTCCTCAATGGATTTTCCAGTCATTACCGCAACTTGTTGTTGAGTAAGGATGTGCGTATGGCAGAATTGCTTGACGTGCCCGAGGAACACAAGCGGATATATTATGAGAAAGCTGCGACACTACCTGCACCTTATATACTATCGGCACTTAGCATACTGAATGAGGCAGAATTAGGCTTCAGGAACGCACTTAATAAGCGGTTGCATCTGGAACTATGTCTGATCCGGCTTTGTTACCTTAATGATGTACTGGACCTCTCCGGGCTTCCCGAGGCGGTCGAAAAAAAAAAGTTAGCTGAACCCGCTATAACTCCGGCTACAGACTCAGTAGTCCGGCCGGAAGTGGCGGCAAAGTCCCAGCCAGAGCCACCGCCTGTAATGGTTAGCCCGGCTCCGGAACCAAAGCCTCCTGAGGTGCATGCCGCCAAGACGGCCAAACGCCCCAAGCTGGAGCGCAATATGTTACAACATATTATTCAGGAAACCATCCAGGAAAATAAGCAGGAGTTTACGGCATTGCAGTTGGACCAGGAGCTAGCTATCCGTTTACTTGGGGAGTTTCAGTCCTATCTGCGCACAGAACAAAATAATGCCTTGGCCGCCGAGCAGGTTGTTATGATGGGTATCAAGTGTCTTTCTACGTCTGAGCTTCAGTTACAGGCCATTTCCAACATGAATCATAGTTATGCCCTGAACCTGCGTCAGGTATTTATGGATTTTTGCAAACAAAAAACCCACCTTACTGATTTAAGGGTAACCGTTATACTGGATGTGGCCGCTTTGGATCAGGAACCGAAAGAAAAGGTGCTCTCCAGGAGCGAAGTATATGAATTAGCAACCGTGGCCAATCCTGCTTTGAAACTGCTGAAGGAGGGACTGGACCTGAATATCGAATAAGCCTGCGCACTTCGTGTCCCCGCACTGGATGCATATGCGATGCGTATCGATTTTAAAGTGAAAAGGGCTTCGGCAGTGCCGCTAGCCCTTTGTTCAATGCGATTTGGTATGCTATCCATTTCTGGCTAAAATACAGAACCTTCGGCCTCTTTCATAGCTTTCACTTGTTCCAGCGCATCAGGGATCACATCGCTGATAATGGTAATAAAGGAGTCCTTACGGGCATTTTTAAGTGCAAAGTCTATGGCCTCGCTTTCTTTGGGTATGACATGAACGGGCAGATCGGGATTGACCTGCTGAATTCCCTTTTGTATGAGGCTGATAATTTCATGATCAGTACGGCCGCGCAGGTTTTTGTCCTGGCGGATGATGATCTCATCAAACATCTTGGCAGCCTCTTCTCCGATAGATATTGTGTCTTCGTCACGCCGGTCGCCTACACCGGCCACGATACCTACTTTATGGGAGGCATTCAACTGGCTCACGAATTTTCCTATAGCCTGCATGCCATGTGTATTATGTGCATAGTCCAGCATCACTGTAAAATCATTGAACTTAAATATGTTCATTCTTCCGGGGGTGAGTGCGGGTGACGGTGTAAAGGTTTGTAGCGCCAGACGGATATTTTCGATGGAAACATCAGATACATAGGCAGCGAGTATGGCCCCCAGTGCGTTCGCCACATTAAACTCCGCAGTACCCGAGAACGTAATGGGTACGTCTTTCGCCCGCTCTACCCTTATTTTCCAGCCTCCTTTAAGTATCGTGAGGAAGCCATTTTCATACACGGCAGCCAGGCCCCCTTTTTTGCAATGGTCTTTTACACGGTTACTTTTTTCGTTTAAGGAAAACAAAACAATATTGCAGTCGAGTTCTTTACGCATCGCATACACGAGATCGTCGTCGGCATTAAGGATGGCATGTCCGTCTTTAAAAACAGTGCCCGGTACCACAGCCTTTACCCGCGCAAGTTTTTCAATAGTATCAATGCCCCCTAAGCCGAGGTGGTCGCCGGCCACATTGGTTACTACCGCTACATTGCAATTATGGAAGCCGAGGCCAGCACGAAGGATGCCGCCGCGTGCACATTCCAGTACAGCTACTTCCACAGTGGGGTCTTTTAAAATAAACTCTGCCGATACGGGTCCTGTGCAGTCTCCGCTTTGCATCAGTTGGTTTTGGATATAGATCCCGTCAGTGGTGGTATAGCCCACTGTAGATCCGGTTTGTTTCATGATGTGGGCAATCAGCCTTGTGGTTGTGGTTTTGCCGTTGGTACCCGAAATGGCAATAATGGGAATGCGGGCCGAGCGGCCTGGGGGGAATAACATATCAATCACAGGTTCGGCTACATTTCTGGGTAAGCCTTCAGAAGGATCGAGGTGCATCCGGAAACCGGGAGCGGCATTTACTTCCAGCACTGCTCCTCCGTTTTCAGTAAGGGGCCGGGTGAGGTCGGGTGCCATAACATCTACACCACAAATGTCTAAGCCGATAATCCGGGCAATACGTTCAAACAGCACAATATTACTGGGGTGCACCTGATCTGTAAGGTCGGTACTGGTGCCGCCCGTGCTCAGGTTAGCTGTCGGTTTCAACCAGAGTTCTTCGCCGGGGGGCAGTACTGTTTCAAGGCTAAGCCCTTTTTCTTTTAGTATGGTCTCCGTCTGCTTGTCCACCACAATAGAGGTCAACACTTTTTCATGACCAAAGCCACGACGTGGATCACTGTTTACGATGTCGATTAATTCCTGAATAGAATGTTTCCCATCACCTGTTACCGCAGCCGGGGTGCGTAAAGCAGCGGCTACAAATTTAAAATTGATGACGAGGGCACGATGATCAACCCCCTGGATGAACTTTTCGCAGATCACTGCGCGGGAGTAATTCTTGGCCAGGGCCATGCCAGCCAGGAGCTCTTCCCAGTTTTTAAGATTAGTAGTGGCTCCTTTACCATGATTCCCGTTTAAGGGTTTGGTCACCAAGGGATAACCGATCCGTTTCACCGCCCGTTGCAGGTCTTCTTCATCATATACAATATATCCTTTTGGTACCGGAATTTCTGCTGCTTCCAGGAGATTCTTGGTGTCTTCCTTATCACAGGCCAGTTCTACAGCAATGCTACTTGTGGTTCCCGCTATGGTAGCCTGGATGCGTTGTTGGTTTTTACCGTAACCCAACTGTACCAGAGAATGCCGGTTGAGGCGGATCCAAGGAATTCTTCGCCGCATAGCCTCTTCTACGATAGATCCGGTGCTTGGCCCGAGACGTTCCTGCTCCCGCAGTTCCCGCAAGTTTTGGATGTCCTGCTCCAAATCGTATGCTGCACCTGTAATGAGGGCTTCGGCAATGGATACGGCAGCTTTGGCCGCATAGATACCCGCCTTGGCTTCATAATAAGAAAAAACGACGTGGTATATCCCCGGATGCTCACTTTCGCGGGTTCTGCCGAAACCAACTTCCATACCGGCAAGCGTTTGTATTTCCAATGCAATATGTTCGATGACATGCCCCATCCAGGTACCCCGTTCTACTCTGGAAAAAAAACCGCCTTCAACACCCTCACTACAACGGTGGCTGTATAAACTGGGGATTAAATTTTGTATTCGTTCTAAAAAACCATCAATTTTGTTGGTCGGGCGTTCTTCCATTTCTTTCAGATCCAGCAACATGACAATAAGCTGATGGCGGCGTACAGACCAAAAATTAGGCCCTTTCATCACTTTGATTTCCAGTATTTCCATGCTCATATAATCAGGGGGTATTTTAGGTTACGAATTAATTTGGATGGTTAAATTATACATTTAATTTTACAATTAGAATTATTTTAAAGCAAAAAATAAAGATCATGTTAACTTGCCGGACCCTCAAAATGGGCTTGCAGGGCTTTGTTTTTCCTTAAACGCTATTCCTAATGCGTCACATAATGGCGTAGCTGGTAGCTATCTTTGTTCCGACCAGTAATCATATTTTATGAAAATAAATGAAAAAATATTTTTGGAAAGGTATCAGCTCCTGAATCCGCAGCAGCGTTTGGCGGTGGATACTACCGAAGGTCCGGTAATGGTGATAGCCGGTCCGGGAACAGGCAAAACCGAGATCTTATCGATGCGTATTGCTAATCTTTTAAGGAGCGAGGCACAAGTAAAACCACATGAGATCTTATGCCTTACTTATACGGATGAAGGAAGTGTGGCCATGCGGAAGCGGCTGTTGCAAATAATAGGAGAGGAAGCACACCGGGTGAATATTTTTACTTTTCACGCTTTTTGCAATACCGTCATTCAGCATAATGCCGAGTATTTCGGCCTAAGGGAGCTACAGCCGGTAAGTGATCTGGAACGTACGGAAATGATCCATGATGTGCTGGAGCACCTGCCTAAAGACAATATACTAAGAAAATTAAAAGGTAGTTTGTTTAGCGATGCCGACCAGCTTATCCGTCTCTTTGACTTGATGAAGGGTGAGAACTGGACTGCCGGAATGATGGCTGAAGCCATAGATGAATACATGGAAAGCCTGCCTGACCGCGAGGAATATATTTATCAGCGATCCGGAAAGGGCTACCAGAAAGGAACGGTAAAGCTGCATAAAGTTGCCGAAGAGACAAAGAAAATGATGCGTACACGGGCTGCAGCATTATTGTTGCCGGAGTATCAAAAGCGCATGGAAGCAGCCGGGCGTTACGACTTTACCGATATGATTCTTTGGGTGATTGACGCATTTGAGCATAACGAACATTTTTTGCGAAATTATCAGGAGCGCTTCCAATATGTACTCGTGGATGAATTTCAGGACACTAGTGGTGCACAAAACCATTTACTCACTTTGCTGATGAATTTCTGGGATACTCCCAATCTCTTTACAGTAGGAGACGATGACCAGAGTATTTTTGAGTTTCAGGGTGCCCGGCAGAAAAATATTGTCGATTTCTACAACAAATATAACAGTGGGGGCGCAGACGGGATCAAGGTAATTGTATTGGTGGAAAATTACCGGAGTTCGCAACAGATACTGGATAGCTCCACACAGCTGATTAACCACAATACCGAACGCCTCATCAACAGCCTTAAGGAACTTCGGCTCAACAAGAATATCCGTTCCGCTCACCCAAGATTTAGTGTCGAAAGCCCGGTACCCCCTGTTGTTAAAGCCTACTTGAATCCTCTGCATGAGGAGGCTGATATCGTATTGCAGATAGAGGCCTTGCAGCAGCAGGGCGTCAACCTGAGCGAAGTGGCTGTACTTTATGCACAGCATAAGCAAGCGGCTCATCTTATTGATCTTTTGGAACGTAAGGGAATTCCTTATTGGGTTAAAAAGCCCGTGAATATCTTAGACTTGCCTTTGGTCAGGCAAATCATCAGCATTTTTCGTTACATCGACGCAGAGCAGAAAAAGCCATTTAGCGGTGAAGCGAGGTTGTTTGAATTAATGCATGCACCCTTCTTTGAAATAAAGCCAACGGATATAGCCTTGCTGAGCTTACATATGCAAGAGAAAGATGCCCCCTACAGGCAATACCGTCTGGCATTGTTGAACAATCTGGGATTGGCAGCATTAGGTGCAACTACGGTGAGGGAAATGAACGGCCTGGGCAGGGCCATTGAAAAATGGATAGGGGAGGCAGCCTCGCTCACGGTATCCATGCTTTTAGAAAACATTGTTTATGATTCCCGGATAGCCGGGCACTTGCTTAAGGGTGAGCATCAGGTCTGGGATATGCAGGTATTACATACCCTGTTTTCTTTTGTTAAAGAAGAATGTAGCCGCCAACCCCGGCTTAGTCTTTCGGGCTTTTTGAGCATACTGGATGATATGGATACAGCAGGTATTGCTTTGCCTATCCAGAAGGTGGTGAAGCAAGAGAACGGGGTACGCTTTTATACCGCCTTTGGTGCCAAAGGACATGAATTTGAGTACGTATTTGTTATGGGTTGTAACAAGAAATACTGGGAAGGTAAAAGTGGTGGCGGAAGCCGGTTCTCTATCCCCGATACCTTAAGCAGGACAGAAGATACAGAGGACGTAAGCAGTAAAGAAGAATCCATGCGCCGCGTATTTTTCGTGGCGGTTACCCGGGCTAAGAAATTCCTACAGGTAAGTTATGCTGCCGAAGATGCAAAGGGGAAGAGCCTGGAGGCATCGCGATTTGTAGCTGAAATGGATGCTGTTGGCTACGCCGCTGCAGAACAACACAGTACCTCAGTATCCACTGAGGAATTGATGCAACACCTGTCCTGGGCCGTACGGCCGGCTCCCCCGGTTCATATTGAGCTGGCCAGGCAGGAGCTGCTTAGCCGCCGACTTGAGGCGTTTTCCCTGAGTGCGTCGACCATGAACAGCTACCTTAAATGTCCGGTGGCATTTTATTATGAACATATTTTACGCGTGCCTGTAGCTAAAAATGATTCTTTGGCCTTTGGTATAGCCGTGCATTATGCATTGGAGAAAATGTTCAAGAAAATGCAGGATGCCCCTGATAAGTCTTTCCCTCCTGTAGACGAAGTAATTGGCGATTTCAATAAAATGATGTGGCGGGAGCAGGATGCCTTTACCGAGCTACAATACAGTAGGCGGAAGGAGTTGGGCGAAAAGATACTCCGGGAATACTACGATGAATATGTGCATGACTTTAATAAAGTGGTGTCCGTCGAGCGCAATTTTAATCAGGTGCAGATAAATGGTATTCCAATAAAGGGTAAACTGGACAAGATAGAGTTTGATGGCACTGATTGCCGGGTAGTTGATTACAAGACCGGCAATCCGGACTACAGTACCAAGAACGACTTGTTGCCACCTGATGATACCCATCCGGATGGTGGTAGTTATTGGCGACAAATGGTATTTTATAAAATCCTGCTTGAGGCAGCTCCGGCTGCGCGTGAAGGGGGCTGGAAAATGAGTAGCGGCGTTTTTGATTTTATCGAAAAATCAGAGAAAAAGGGCGGGTTTGTGCAGTATGTGGTGCCCATTACACCCGATGATGTGGGCATTGTGGGCAGCCAGATAAAAGATACATATGAGCGCATCATGAATCACGAGTTTGACCGGGGATGTGAAGAAGAGCAGTGCAGGTGGTGCCAATTTGTAAAGACAAATGAGCTGTCCGTTCCCGCATCGAACGGAGCGGAAGCTATTGTTTGATCATTGCACTTCTTAATTAAATAGTTGGTATAAACGCAGCCGTCAGTGCTGCTACTACTTATTCGGTGTTGCTGGGCTTAGATGTTTTTGCCAAAGCTATAAGCTGGGGTATGGTTTTACCGGTTTTTTGTTGCATCAGTTTGTTGATGGTTTCGTTATAACAGACCTCTTCCTGGCCAACCACGCAACCTAGATTGATTACGTTGATGTTGTGCTGCTCGCTGAGGGCCCGTGAAATGGGTTCAGCCAGGGCAACAATGCCAAATGCATAGTATTTGGGTCTACCCGCTTCCCAATCGGCCTGCGCACGTTGTTGTGCTTTGATGCAGGATTTTTCCCCATCGCTTGTGGGATGTTTAACTTGGGCTGTGCCAGCGGGCGCTTGTAACAACAACAGTATGATGGCTGGTAACGACAGCAGTGTAGAACGGAAATATTTCATCTTGGTCTTTTTCCCCCGTCTAATCATTCGGCGGGTCTGTAGCAAGAAGATGCGCGTCGTCCATCAATTCCATAAATTCTTTTTCAGAAAGAACCTTTACAGTTCCCAGTTTTTTGGCTTTTTCTAACTTCGAACCTGCATCTGCCCCTACAACGAGGTAATTGAGCTTGCTGCTTACACCACTTAGTAATTTTCCTCCTTTAGCTTCTACCATCGCTTCCGCATCACTACGTTTAAAATGACTCAAGGTGCCGGTAAATAAGAAGGTTTTTCCGGAGTGTGCACTGTCTTGGCCTGCCTCATCTGTCTGGTGATTGCTTAAATTAAGACCCTGATCGGCTAGTGTATGCAGTAAGTGGAGGTTTTCGGGACTTTGAAAAAACTGGTGTACCGCACCTGCTACTTTGGGTCCTATGTCCTCCAGTTGGCAAAGCTGCTCCACAGACCAGGAGCGCAGGTCGAGCAGATGCCGGACCGAGCGAGCGAGGGTTTTAGCAGTTGTCTCCCCTACGTAGCGTATGCCTAGCCCGAAGATCAGGCGGTTAAGCGGTTGCTGCTTGGATTTTTCGATTGATTTTTTTAAATTATCTATGGATTTGCTACCAAACTTTTCTAAGCCGGCCAGTTGGTCTGCATTCAAGGTGTAAAGACCGGCGATATCCTTGAGTAGTCCCATGTCATAAAAACGACGAATGTTGGCGTCGCCCAGATTACGGATATCCATGGCATCTTTGGAGGCGAAGTGAATAATACGTTCTACGGCTTGTGCAGGGCAATTGAGATTGATACAACGCCATGCAGCTTCCCCTTCGGCTTTAAATAGGGGTTCGTCACATACAGGACATTGAGTAGGAAATACAATGGCTTGTTCTGCTCCGGTACGGAGTTCCGGGCTCGACTTGACAATGTAGGGAATCACATCACCGGCACGTTCCACCAGCACGGTGTCGCCTATACGTAAGTCCTTTTCCCGCACCACATCTTCATTGAAGAGAGAAATACTGCTTACCGTAACACCACCTATGGGCACGGGTTCGATCTTGGCCACCGGGGTAATGCTACCTGTACGACCTACTTGAAATGCGACACGCAATAGCTTGCTGGTAGCCTGTCTTGCTTTAAACTTATAAGCGATGGCCCAGCGTGGATGATGGGTGGTCATGCCCAGCCGGTCCTGCCAGGCAAGGCTATTTACCTTGACCACCATACCATCGATTTCAAAGGGAAGCTGATCTCGTTTGGCCTCGTATTCCTCACAGAAGGCAATTACGTCATCAATGCTGGTGCAGCGCTTCATGTCTTTTACCGGTGTGTTAAAGCCCATACTATACAGCCATTCCAAAGTACCATAGTGTGTCGCAAGTACTTCCGGGTCAGGTTGGTTAGCTTCCGTAGTATGGTAGCTTACATGATAAAGCACAGCGGTTAAGCCCCTTTTGGCCACCTCCCTGGGATCTAATATGCGCAAGGTGCCTGAAGCTGCATTTCTCGGATTGGCCAAGGGAGCAAGGCCTTCGGCCACACGGCTTTCATTATATTGTTTAAATGTTTCTTTTCTGATAATGATTTCTCCCCTGAGCTCCATGCTCCCGACCTGCTGTTGCGAAAGTGGCGCAGATAAAGGAATAGATTTGATCTGACGTATGTTAGGTGTTACGTCATCACCTTGAATACCGTCTCCCCGTGTAGCACCCCGTACCAGTCTGTCGTGTTCATAAAGAAGGGAAATACCAGCCCCGTCATATTTGGGCTCTACTGTATATTCCAACAATTCCGCTCCGGCCGCGGCCCTGCATCTGCGGTCCCAGTCGCGAAGGTCCTCAGCGTTATAAGAATTTTCGAGGCTCAGCATCGGCACCAGATGGGCAACAGGTCGAAACTGGTCGCTGAGACCAAGTGCCACACGTTGCGTTGGTGAGTCTTCTGTTACCAGGTCAGGGAATGCTGCCTCCAATTCCTTAAGGAACTTGAATAAGCGATCATATTCAGCATCCGCCAGCACAGGATTATCCTGAACGTAATATTTCCAATCGTTATAGTTAATCACTGCCCTGAGCCGTTCCATACGGGCGGGTGCCTCTTCCTGATCTGCTTGTTGTAGTAATTCCTTAGCCCAGATAGCAAGTCGTTGTTCGTCCTCGGGTTGGTACATAAAAAATAAATTGAGCGTCATGCCCGAACAGGCGTTTATTTTATAGGTAGCAAATAGGAACCGTTAAGAAAGCATGGCTTTTGCTTTTTCGATGCCTTTCACCAGCCGGTCTACATCATCCCTATTATTGTATAGCGCAAATGATGCCCTTAAGGTGCCGGGTATCTCATAGTAATCCATAATGGGTTGACAGCAATGATGACCGGTGCGCACTGCAATACCTTGCTTGTCCAGTATTTCACCCAGGTCGAATGGATGGATATCCTGTAGCAGCAGTGATATAGCTCCGGTTTTTTCAGGTGCATTGCCGATAAATCGCAATCCCGAAATCATACCTAGCTGTGCCTGGGCGTAAGCCAGTAAGTCTTGCTCAGCGGCCATTACCGAAGTGATGCCAAGCGCATCGAGATACCTGACGGCAGCTCCCAGCCCGACGATGCCGGCTACATGGGGCGTCCCCGCTTCAAATTTAAAGGGAAGCGAAGCATAGGTGGTCTTGTCAAAAGTTACGCTTTTAATCATGGAACCTCCGCTTTGATAAGGAGGCATGTCATTCAGGAATTTTTCTTTCCCATATAACACACCAATACCTGTAGGTCCGTATATTTTGTGTCCGGAAAAGGCCAGGAAATCCACATCCAGTTCCTGCACATCAACGGGTATATGCTGTACGGCCTGTGCGGCATCCAGCAACACGGGTACACCTTGCTGGTGTGCTTTTTCAATGATTTCCCTTACAGGATTTATTGTTCCGAGGGTGTTGGATACCCAGGTGATCGCCACAATTTTAGTGCGTGTGCTGAGCAGCTGTTCATAAGCGGTCATGTCCAGCATGCCTTCCGGCGTGATGGGTACTACTTTCAGCACTGCCCCACGGTCTTCGCAGGCTATTTGCCAGGGCACTATATTAGAATGGTGTTCCATATGGCTGATAATGATTTCATCACCAGCCTGGATGTATTTTTTACAAAAAGAGTAGGCAGCCAGGTTAATGCTGTCTGTGGTACCCTTAGTAAAGATGACTTCATGGGAATGGGCCGCGTTGATAAAGCGGGCTATGGATTGCCTGCTGCTTTCTTCAGCATCTGTAGCCAATTGGCTCAAGTAGTGGACACCACGGTGTACATTACTGTTGTAGCTTTCGTAATATTCCTTAATGGCATCAATCACCTCCTGCGGTTTTTGGGTGGTAGCACCATTATCAAGATACACAAGAGGTTTCCCATATACTTCACGCTGAAGTAAGGGAAAGCCAGCTCTGACTTTTTCTATAGGTATGGAAGAGGTAAGGGACATGGTTGTAAAAAATAGCGGTAGCTCCTGCTACCAATCGGATAAAAAGCAAAGTTACTGAAAAGGGAGCCCGATTTAGTATCTTGCAGCGCATATTTACCATTTGCTTGATCCGGCAATTATGAAAATACTCCAACTCACCAACCGTATACCTTATCCGCTCAATGACGGGGGTAACATTGGCGTGATGTACTACACTCAGGGTTTCCTGAATGCCGGTGTGGAGCTGAGTATGCTGGCTATGAATACCAGCCGGCACTTTGTAGATACCGCTACGTTACCAGCCCTGTTTAAACAATTACGTCACTTCGTTGCTGTGCCGGTAGATAATCGTATACGTCCGCTGGCGGCCTTTATCTGTCTGCTTAGGAACAGGTCCTATAATATTGAGCGCTTTATCAGTAGGGAAGTGGCACAGGCCTTAGTTAGGTTATTACAAGAGACCTCTTTTGATATTGTACAACTGGAAGGGCTCTACCTGGTGCCATATGTGCCGCTTATCAGGAAATACAGCAAAGCTAAGATCAGTATTCGACAGCATAATGTAGAATTCCGGATTTGGGAGCGGCTTGCAGCGGGTGAATCGGGCTTGAAAAAGTGGTATTTGTCTACGCTGGCTGGTCAACTCAGGCGGTTTGAGACCCGTCATATTAATGACTATGATTTGATATTACCGATTTCACAGCAGGAAGCTGCGACATTACAAGACCTGGGTGCTACTTCCGATATGATGGTACACCCTTTCGGGATCGCAGTTGAGGATATGCCCTTTTGCCCCGTTACCACCCCGCCGATTCGCCTGTATCATATTGGTGCCATGGACTGGCAGCCCAACCAGGAGAGCGTAAATTGGCTATTGGAAAAAGTATGGCCATTGGTCTCAGCGGCGCTGCCGGAGGCCCGGCTTTACCTGGCGGGCAGAAATATGCCCGAGGAATATTTCCAAAAAAAATGGCCTCAGGTTGAAGTTGTAGGAGAGGTCGCTGATGCCCGGGCATTTGAGCAGGATAAGAGTATTTTGCTGGTGCCGCTGCTATCCGGCGGCGGTGTGCGGATCAAAATATTTCAGGGTATGGCTATGGGAAAGGCAGTGGTGACCACCACCATCGGCCTTGAGGGTATAGCGGCCAGGGCAGATAAGGAAGTATGTGTAGCGGACGATCCGGAGCATTTTGCCGGCAAAATCATTGAATTGGTTCGGGATCCGGCTAAAATTGGCGCTTTGGGCCAGGGGGGCCGGCATTTAATGGAACAGGAGTACGATCAAACGCGCTTAATAGCCGGGTTGATTGATAAATACAAATCACTCTGTACCGCTTAATTATAATTTTTGGGATAAAGTTAACATTTTGCCATACTTAGATATTATTTTCGCATTTCTGTCGTTAATGTTCTATTCACCTAACTAACAAATCTTTACAATTTAGTATCCACACGTGGCAGGCTCAAATGGTTATCTTTGCGACATTTGCAATTGGAAAAATTATTGAAGCCGGGCATCGTCTGCCTGCTATGTTAATTTAATTTATACATGAACGCATTCCTTACTCGTCTGCTTGTCTTTCCGGGGCTCATAGCAGCAACATTTGTGTTTACCTCATCAAAAGACGTTCAGGCACAAATACCTATAAGTAACCAGCAAGAAAACCTGGATTACAGGCATGGTATAGAACAATATCGACAGGGACATTATGCACTGGCCATTCAAAGCCTTACCGCTTTTCTCGATCAGGAAGGTATCGCTGCGGAGCAACCGGAGGCGCCTCATAATTTCCGTTACCAGCAGGCAAAATATTATTTGGCCCTGAGCCAGCTGAAAGCCGGTAACATCCATGCAGAAGCCAGCGTAGCTGAGCTTATAGATCAAACCAGCGACCCGACGCTCAGGCAGCGAGCGGCTTTTGCCCTGGCACAGCATTATTTTCGGCAGAATGAGCTGGCCAGTGCTATCCGGTATTATGAGCTGGCAGGCGTGGCCAATTTAAGCAATGCCGAGATTGCGGATGCCAAATTTGAGCTGGCCTATAGTTATTTTAACGAACATAATTTTGATCAGGCCAAGCCGCTTTTTGCATCTATCAAAGAGTTGCCTGATCATAAATATTACATTGCCGGAAACTACTATTACGGCTTGTTGGCATATAACGACAAACATTATGAACAGGCGTTGAAAAGCTTTGAGCGCATCAATAAGGAGCCTGCTTATAAGGACGTGATTCCCTACTACGAAGCCGAGATTCATTACTTTATGGGGAATAGTGCCAAGGTGCTGGAGATTGCCCAAAAATACTTGTCACGTAAAGACACGGCGCTTTTTTATAATAAGGAAATGAGGTTGCTTACCGGGCAGACCCTTTTTGAACAGAAGAAATTCGCCGAGGCATTGCCATATTTTGAGTATTATTATGAGCATTCAGATAAGGTAAGAAAAGAAGAGTTATATGAGCTGGCCTTTACTTATTACCGTTTGGAAAAATGGTCCCAGGCCATTGATAAGTTTAAGCCGCTGAGTAGTGCCGAGGACTCATTGGGACAAACCTCGATGTATCTGTTAGGTGACTGTTATCTGAAAACAGGAGATAAAAAGGGAGCGATGAACGCCTTTGGTATTTGTGCCCACATGCCCTATAATCCTTCTCAAAAATCGGCAGCCACTTTTTTACATGCTAAATTGGCCTATGAATTAGGCCATGATGGCTTAGCTACCTCCACTTTTTACGATTACATCCGGGACTACCCTACTGCGGGCTTTAACACAGAAGCACGCACCCTGTTGTCGAACCTGCTGGCCAAAAGTAATAATTACAGTAAGGCATTTGAAGTGTTGAGCGACATGGCGGTAAAGGATACCCGGTCCTGGGATATTTACCAGCAAGTGGCGGTAGGCTATGCGATGCAGTTGATGCAAGATAAGCAGCTGAGCAAGGCTGATAGTGTGCTCAACCTTTCCCTGCAGCAGCCTACCAATAAGGATTTTGAGGCAATAGCTTACTTCTGGAAAGGGGAGATTGCGTATTGGGAAAAAAGGTATCAGCAAGCAGTGCAATACAGCAGTAATTTTATTACGCTTGCCGCCAATCGTGAGCAGAGCATTCGTAGTATCAACAACCAGGCCACTGTGCCACATGCCCAGGTTACTATTGGTTATGCTCAGCTGGAAAACGAGCAATATGATGAAGCAGGAGCTGCATTTGCCGCGGCAGGAGCGAGCGGAAATGCCGGCGAAGCGCTTAATGGCGATGCTTTATTACGGGCAGCAGATGCCAGTTTTATGTTGAAAGAATTTACAAAAGCCAACAGGCTATATGATGAAGCACTGGCTACTGGCGTTAAGGACCCTGATTATGCACGCTTTCAAAAAAGCCTTATTGCCGGTTTGCAAAATAACGGGGAAGAAAAGGTGCGCTTGCTACAGGAAATTATCTATAAACAACCCGCTTCGCACCATCGCGAAGAAGCCCAATACGAATTGGCGGTTACCCAACTGGAGGCCGGTCAGTATTCATCGGCTATCGGGCTGCTGAAGCAATTATCGGAACAGGCAAGCGACAATAACCTGAAATCAAAATCGCTGCTGAAGCTGGCCTATGCTTATCAGGAAGATGGACAAGATGAGGCCGCTATTGCTGCCTACAAGCAATATATCAAGTCTTACCCTGCATCTGCCGAAAAGGCCGGAGCAGCAGAAGCTTTGCGTAACTTATATATAGCCAGCGGGCAACCGGAAGCATATGCACGGGTAGTAGAAGAACTGGATTTGCCTGATGATGACGCGTCTACATTGGAGCAAACATTTTATGCTGCGGCAGAAACCGAATTCACATCGGGCAACTGGGATAAAGCCGTGACAGCGTTTACAAAGTATATTAATCAGTTTCCCAATGGCAACCTCCTGACCAAAGCCTATTTTTATAGGGCAGAATCCTATGACCGACTGGGCAAAGAAGATCAGGCACTACATGATTATACTTACGTAACCGATGCAGGTTGGAGCGATTTTACTGCTGACGCCGCTACGAAAGCTGCCGGATTAGCCCTTGCTAAGGGACAATACGAAATGGCACAGCAACATTATCAAATGATGCGTGATGAAGCGATGGACGATAATCGTTTACAAGCTGCCTATTCCGGCCTGATGCGGACTTCGTTTCAGCAAGGTGAGGTAAACCAGGCCAGTAGCTATGCCGATACCCTGCTTTCGCTGCAAGGGCTCAATGCTTCGATGACTGCTGAAGCTCAGCTTTATAAAGCTAAGAGTCTACAGGAGCAGCGTCAGGCAGACCAGGCTTTAGCGCTGTACGAGGCCCTTGATAAAAAGAATGTAGGGGCTTATAGTGCAGAAGCCAGGTATCGGATAGCGGAAATACTTCTGCAAAAGCGGGACCTCAAACAGGCAGAAAGCAAGGCAAGCTATGCCGCCCAACATGCAGGCGGTAGTGAGTACTGGGTGGTGAAGAGTTATATCCTGATCGGACAAATATTGAAGGAGCAGAAGGATTATTTTAATGCTAAAGCTACCTTGCAAAGCATTATACAGAATGCTAAGGATGCCACACTGAAAGAGGAGGCGAGTAAGCTGCTGGAGGAAGTAAAACTGCTGGAACGGTCCGGCTCTAAACTTAACGAGGATTAATTTATTATATATGTCAGCTATGACGAATGCCAAACTTTATCGCCCTATTGTTGCTACCTGTATGCTGCTTGGTATAGGGCATAGCATAACTGCTCAGGAGCGTACCGATACCATAATTAAAGGGCAAACTATTGAAATAATCCAAAGCTATAAGCCGGAGATAGCCCGTGCAGAAAAGCCTGAGTTGAGCCCGACTTTACCCAGGATAGACACATCACGTCCGGCCTTTACTTACGAGATTCCGCAGCAGACGCTCAGTTATACCTATAATTCTGTGCCCATCCGACCATTGGCCCTGGGGCGGCAGACTTATGTAAGTCCTTTTGCCAATTACATAAAGGCAGGCCTGGGCAATCGGTCCACGGTGTACCTGGATGCCGGTATCGGTAGTTTAAAAACGGAAACCTATCAAACAACTTTTCACCTCCGTCATCTGTCGCAAAAGGGGCCTGTAGCCAATCAGTATTCTGCTCAAACCAGTCTGGATGCAGCCGGGACGTATTTTACCGATGGGCATGCCCTCGGTGCGGAAGTACAGCTCTTCAGAAACGGTTACTCTTTTTATGGTTACGATCATGATTTGTTTGAATACAGCAAGGAATCCCTGCGTCAGACGTTTGTGGGCGCCCATGTGGGTGTTCACCTGGCTAATATAGAACAGAACAGGTACCGCATCAATTATAGACCGGAACTTACTTTCGGTATGTACAGCGATCGGTTTAGCGCTCGTGAAAAGAGTTTTGGCATCGACTTGCCCGTGTCTATGGCGCTCGATTCGGTCATTACGGTACATGCCGGTCTGTCGGGTAATAGGACACAACTGGTCAATGACAGTTTGAATACGGGAAATGGTTATTTCCAGGTAAGGGGTGGGGTAGATCTTCATTTAGGTCGTACTGATGTACGCCTGCAAGTAGCACCTACCTGGGGCAAGGGCAATAAATTCTACCTCATGCCCGAATTTAAAGTAAGAAGCCTGGTGCTTGATGGTAATCTGGCACTTATCGCCGGGTGGCGAGCCGAGCTTATTCAGAATACCTACGAGCAGTTGAGTACCAAAAATCCCTTCGTAAATAACCTTTACCCGGTGCGGCAGACCAAATCCGATCAGGTGTATGCTGGTCTTGAAACGCATGTGGGACAGCATTTTTCTTTTGGCGGTACCCTTAGTTGGCGCCAATGGAATGATATGGCATTATTTGTTAATGATTATAACACATCAACAGATGGGAAACAGTTTTCGGTGGTGTACGATGAGCAGGTTCAGGCATTAGGCCTCGACGCCTTTGCCCGTTATCAGGTGGGGGATATCTTTGGTTTGCATGCACATGGCGTATGGAATAATTTTATCAGGAAGACTACCTTTGATCAGGTATGGCATGAGCCTATGGTGCGGCTCAATTTAGGCCTCAATACCCAGCCCCTGAAAGGCCTGGATCTGAGCGTTGAAGCCGACATTATGGACGGGATGTACGCCTTAACAGCTGATGGTAGCGCGGAGAAAATTCCGACAATTTTTGATATGAGTGCGCAGGCAGCTTATCAAATTCATTCACGTTTTTCGGTATTCACACAATTGAATAACTTGTTTAGCCAGCAGTACCAAAGATGGTATCAGTATCCCGTATATGGCTTCAATATTATTGGCGGTATAAGGTTTAAGTTTTAATTTGCTTATTTCTAACCTACATTTGCTATTCAAACACTAATCGGCACAAATAAATGGATATAGCTAAATACGTTGGCCTTTTTCTTTTAAAAAGCGAATATTGCTTCCTGCCGGGTATTGGCGGACTTCAGGTAGTGAAAAAACCGGCCGCTTATAACCGCGATACGCAGCAAATCAGCGCACCAAGCTATGAGTTGGTGTACGATCAGCGTATTGGGGCAATAGATGATGCTTTTGCCAATTTTATAGCTAACAATGAACGCATCAGTATCGTGCATGCCGCAAATTACCTTAAGGATTTCTGTGCCATGGCGAAAAAGGATATTCGCGAAGGCAGGGCGGTGGAAATACCCGGTATCGGTCGCTTCATGCCCGGGCCCAACGAGACGATTGAATTTGTCCAGGATCCTCACTTGCATATAGAAGGCCGCCAGATTCCTTATTTTAAAAATAGCCCGGTGGTGGAGCAAAAGAGAGAGGAGCCCATTACCAACATCATTGAGCGCACTACGATCAAAGAACCGAAGGCAGACGAAGAAATTGAATATAAGCCACCTACCGTCAACTGGGGTAAGATTCTTTTACTAAGTTGTATTGCCATTGCGGTTGTAGTGGGGGGTATTTTCTTGTTTAATTATTTAGGTAAATCGTCTGATAGTGAAGAAAGCTTGCCGGAAACGGAAGAGGTGTCCACAACTTTAGGCCCGGAAGAGCGGGTAGCTGATGATGTTACGACGCCGGCGGTTGCCGAAGCGCCTGCTGCTGATCGTTATAAAGTGGCCATAGGTACCTACAATACCAGGGAAAAGGCAGCGGCCCGTGTAGCCAAGTTACAGTCTTACGGTAATCAGACGGTGGAGCTTGTCGCAATTGATTCCTCCACTTATTATGTAGCCATTGGCATTCAAGGTGCCATCGCAGATTCTCTTCGTGTAGTAGATTCCTTGAGTACCTTGTTTAATCCTGGTGGCAAAGTACACGTAATTCACCAATAGGTAACTTCCTTCTTTTATAGCTCATTCAAGACAGCCGGGTATATACGGCTGTCTTTTTTATGTGTCAGGTGTGTAGTAGCAAGCGGACAATAGAATGCCTGACGAGCAAAGTAAGTGGCATGCTTAATAAGATAGATGTCGGATATAGCCTTGTCGTTTCTCTATCCCGCGTTGCCTGTGTGTTTGTATTTGCTACAATAAACGGTCTATGCGTGTAACCGCCAACGTATGTAAAAGGTCAAAAAGGAAGAGGAGACGGAAGCCGCGTCTTTACTTGATCACTACTTGCACCGTGTTTCTTGTTTTCTGCTCCAGCAACACCACCCGGCCTTTCGTCAGTTCTTCCAGTAATGTAGGGGTATAATGCCGGATGGTAAGCAGTTGTACATCATCATTACGGAGTACTTTATAGTCCTTTTCCAACAGTTCCATAAGTGTTTTGATCTTGTCTTCACGATTGTCTACACTTACCACCAGGCTGATGGCCGCATTTTGGATAAGGTTGATTTTTACATGTTGTCCGTGAAAAATGTGATACAAATTACTGAGGTTGTCTTCCGTAATAAAGGAAAAATCCCTGCTGGTAACCTGTAGCAATACCTGATCACGCTTAAGCACAATGATAGGTGGATACACGAAGGTGTCAGACGTCTGACAAATGCGGGTGCCTTTAAATTCGGGATTCAGAAAGCAGCGTACAAACATGGGTATATTTGCGTTCTGTAAAGGTTTAATGGTTTTAGGGTGAATCACCTGAGCGCCATAATAAGCCATCTCGATCACTTCGTGATACGTAATTTCTTCAATTTTTACGGTATTGGAAAACAAGCGGGGGTCGGCATTCAAAAGACCCTCTACGTCCTTCCAGATACTTAAAGACGAAGCTCCGGTCATGGCAGCGAACAGGGCAGCAGAATAATCGGACCCCTCCCTGCCAAGCGTAGTGGAATTATTGTCCGAGGAGCTTCCTATAAAGCCTTGGGTAATTGCTATTGTATGTTGCTTCAATGCCGGAAGTAATTTATCCTGCACTTGCTTTGCTGAAAACGTTTCATCTACCTGTGCATCCCTGTAAGTTTCGTCTGTACGGATCAGATCACGTGCGTCAAGCCATTTATTGTCGATCCGGATACTTTGCAGATACGCGCTCAGGATCGATGTAGAGAGCAGTTCACCGATACATACAATCTGGTCGTACACATAGTCGCGATGATGGGTACCGGCGTCGTCAAGCGCCCATTGCACTTCTGTGTAGAGTGCCTGTAGACGGGGACTCAGTTGCTGCATAGCGGCTTCGTCCAGTAGGCTGGCCGCATAGTTGTTATGAGCTAGTTCTAACTGTGCCAATAGCTCTTTTGCCTTGGGAATATCGCCCTCAAGTGCTGCAAACACAATGGATTCAAGTGCATTGGTTGTTTTCCCGTAAGCGGAAACAACCACCAGCAGTGGGCTACCTCCTTGTTGTAGCATGGGCACGAGCGCACGCATTCGTTCTGGTGTGGCGATGGAGGCACCGCCAAATTTATATATTTGCATGAAAACGTATGGAATAAAAGTCGATAATCAGCTTAATGGAGGTGACCCAGGGCAACAGCCAGTTTGTCAAACATGTCTTTCAGGTCTTCCATCTTGCAGGTACCTACACTTATACGGTACCAGGGCGATTCGCTATCGGCACCGAAACAGATAAAAGGTACAATAGCAAGACCGGCTTCGCTGATGAGGAATTGGGTAACGTCTGATTGACGGCTCAGTTCCTGATCGCCAAACTTCTTTCCTTTAAGATCTAGTTTTACAGTAAGATATATCGCTGCCTTTGGTGCTATGGCCGCAATGGGATAGCCCTGTTCCTGAAGGGTTTTAAAGCCTTTGTAGATAGCCCATAGACGCTCCTCAAGCCGCTTCTTAAAAAGCACAAAAAACTCAGAAACAGCTGTTTTGTCTTTTAAGAACTGTGCACAGGCCCGCTGTTCTGCCATAGGTGCCCAGGCACCTATATGACTCAACAGCGCTTTCATTTTGGCCATTATTTTTTCCGGACCTAATGCCCAGCCCACGCGTATCCCTGTTGCAGCAAAAGCTTTGGATGCACCGTCAACACAAACCGTATATTCCTTCATCTCAGGGCGTATAGCCGCAGGGTGCAGGTGCTTTGTGTCACCATAGGTCATGGTCCAGTACATCTGGTCAAAAAGTACGTATAGCTTTTTCTCCTCTGCTCCACGTCGCTTGTTTTCTTCGAGTACCAGATCACAGATTTTCTCCAGCTCCGAGGCCGACAGAGTAGTGCCTGTTGGGTTTTGAGGCGTGCAAAGACACAAAAGAGCCGCACCTTGAATATGTGGGGCAATGTCTTCGGCAGTCGGCATGAAATCGTTTTCCGGCCGTGCTAAAATCTCGCAAGGCACGCCTCCGCAGAGCATGGTGTAATGATTATTATTCCAGGAGGGAACGGCATAAATAACCTTATCACCGGGATTAACCACCGTGCGAAACAAGGCATAGATTAGCGGACGACCACCGCTTGATATCTGAATTTCACTAGGCTTGTACCTTACGTTTTGGTAATCAAAAATAAATTCAGCGACGGCCTGGCGCAGATCCATGATGCCTTCCGCAGGCGGATAATGGGTAAAACCTTCACGGTAGGCGTCCACAATAAGATCTTCCAGTTGTTCCGGGATAGGGAATATAGCCGGTGCAAAATCGCCAATGGTAAAGTTGTAAATCTTTTCCCCGCTTCTTATACGGTTACTGATTTCATTACCAAGCTTTACAATTTCAGATCCTATCAGAGATTCGGCAAGGGTACTTAAAGTGGACATAAGCAGTAAATTTAGTTTGGAATAAACGACCTCAGCGGAAAATCAACCGTTCTTTACGATACAAATAGAGGACCTTCACAATCGGCACTTAGGTCATGATAAGGCTGTAAAGCACAGGGAAACACGCCAAAACGGGGCTACGAAAGTATAAAGCGATTTTTAAAATTCAAAATTGAATCTACATGACCAGACTTTTACCCGGTAGGACATTTCCTGTTTTGATGCGCATTATGAACCCGGCAAGCTTGCTGCGAAAGGTATTGGGGCGACACACTTTCTTTACCAATCCCGGTACAGACGAAGGATGAAGACAAAAATTTAACAGATATAGTGCCAAAAACCTAAATGGGGAACCTGTCAACCATCATCATGATTCACTCTTTTCCCCTTTGAAACGTCCTTGTTGCCACATATCGCGAGGAACGGTGATTTACCCCTGCGGGGTTTCATAAAGATTTCACAAAAATACCACAATCCTTGAGGATCCTTTTTGGCGGTTGCTGTGGGACATTGACCTAAACCGAACAGTTTACCGATAAAATCTGTGGCTTGGTCGAAAGTTCAGGTACATTGGTACATATTCCTTTGGTCGGATTAACATGCTGGAATACTTTTGTGGGATAA
>JBEBUO010000005.1:0-29720 GCA_040393285.1 Taibaiella helva
GAACGGCAAGATATGGCCAGGCATGTGCTGGATTTCGAACCCGCGTCCGCCTTGTTTGTAAGCAATGGAGATCCGCTTCAGTTTTACAAAGCCATAGCAGTTTACGCTGGCCGTACGCTGGCACCGGGGGGAAGGTTGCTTCTGGAAGTTCATCAGGATTTCGCAAGGGATACTAAGGCTTTTTATGCTGCTACAGGCTGGCATACCGAGCTAAGAAACGACCTTAACGGAAATGCGCGTATGCTCCTGGCCAGCCGTTGAGTACAGCGCTTAAAAATTTGGTCGTTGCCCGCGGGTTTATTACATTTGCTCACGCTGCAAAAATGCCTTTTTATGACCGAAGCTATTGATCTTATACTTGAATCAACCGAAGAGCAGATGGGTAAAGCCATAGGCCACCTGGAAGCCGAATTGGTGAAAATACGTGCCGGCAAGGCCAGTCCGCAAATGCTGGATGGCCTGGTGGTCGACTACTACGGATCGCCCACGCCCATTAACCAGGTAGCGAATGTGACCGCCGGAGATGCCCGCACCCTTACCCTCCAGCCCTGGGAAAAGGCGATGATCGGACCCATAGAGAAAGCGCTCATGATGGCCAATCTGGGTGTGACGCCCCAGAATGACGGCGTTGTTATCCGCTTGTTTATGCCCCCGCTTACCGAGGAACGCCGTAAGGAACTGGTGAAAAAAGTAAATGGAGAAGGAGAACAGGGTAAGATTGCCGTAAGGAGCATTCGCCGCGACATGATAGAGCAGGTAAAAAAGTTGCAAAAAGACGGGCTGAGCGAGGATGCCGCCAAAGATGCGGAAACACGCATCCAGGCCACTACCGATAAACATATTGCCTTGGTAGAACAGCATTGTAAAGACAAGGACAAAGAAATCATGACTATTTAACGAAAGGTATCATTACTGATATCTTGCCACATAAAGATCCGTACAGCAGCATCCGAACAGGGTGCTGTTTTTGTTTTTCAGAAATCCTGCGCAGGCCCGGAGGTGGAAATAATACGCCGGTCTGCCCTAAAATAGATGGGGTAAATGTACCTTTGCCCGTCATGAGGGTGGTAAAGAAAATATTTCGGATACTGGCTTGGGGTATAGCTGGCCTGCTTTTGCTTCTTTTGATATTCGGTTTGTATGTATGGAAAGTGAGCGATGTGACTCCCCCCCAGGCAGACACAGCGGGTTATGGACATTTGCAACGCGTGGCGCTGGACAGCACAAGCTATCGTATTGGCAACAACTGGCTACGGAAGAGCGAAAGTGGTCTGTATGAAATGTACACCTCAGGTGCCGCGCTGGAAAGGGGCATGAAAAACGGCAAACTTTCCAGGGAACTCCTGATTGCACAGGAAGAAGCATTTACCCATCAGATCAGGCAAATGATCCCTTCGGAAAGCTACCTGAAGTTGCTGAAGTATATCGTGGGCTTTATGAACCGCGATCTGGAGGACCATGTATTGCCCGAGTACCAGCAGGAGATTTATGGTATTTCCCTTTCGGCATCAGACAGTTTTTCCTGGATCGGTACAAATTATACCCGGCAGCTCAACTATCATGCCGCTCATGATATAGGGCATGCCTTACAAAATATGATGCTCGTGGGCTGCACTTCTTTTGGGGCCTGGGATCAAAAGACAGCAGACGGCGCCATGTTGCTGGGCAGGAATTTCGATTTCTGGGTGGGAGATGAATTTGCGCGCAACAAAATCGTTGCCTTTGTACAACCGGAGTCCGGACATTCCTTTGCTTTTATTACCTGGGGTGGCTTTATCGGTGTGGTATCTGGTATGAACGATCAGGGGCTTACCGTTACCATTAATGCAGCTAAGTCAGCCATCCCCACAAATGCCGCTACACCCGTTTCGTTGGTGGCCCGGGAGGTATTACAGTATGCAGCTACGATAGAAGAAGCCGTAGCCATTGCCCACAAACGGCAGATGTTTGTGAGTGAAAGTTTTCTGATCGGGTCGGCGCGCGACCGTAAGTCGGTAGTAGTGGAAAAGACGCCGGATACCCTTTTTGTATATGACCCGGCCGGCGATCATGTGATTTGTGCCAACCATTATCAAAGCGAGGGCCTCAAAGCAGAAAAGCTTAACCAGGAGCAGTTGGCCCAAAGTGCCTCGATGTATCGTTATCAGCGCACGCAGCAGTTGCTGGAGCAGGCCTATCCCCTAACACCGGCAAAGGTAGCTGCGATATTAAGAGATACCCGTGGCCTGGACGGGGCAGATATTGGTTTGGGAAATGAAAAAGCCGTCAACCAGCTTATCGCACACCATTCCATCATTTTTAGGCCCGACAGCCTACAGTTCTGGGTGAGTACCGCCCCCTGGCAACTGGGCAAGTATGTATGTTATGATCTGAGAAAAATATTTGCTATGGATGGCCTGCAGACAGATCATGAAGTGGCCAGTCATGACTTGGACCTACCTTCCGATACCTTATTGCAGAGCTCCGCGTACCGGCAATTCCTGATGTTCCGAAAGGCCAGGATGGCTCCGCTGGGAGCGTATCCGTCGGCTACGTTTACAGATAATAACCCCCATTATTATGATGCTTATCGCCTGGCGGGCGATTATTGGATGGCGAAAAAAGCCTACAGCCGGGCCGTTGAGCAGTATGGCATTGCCCTGACCAAGGAGATTGCCACTGTGGCAGAGCAACAGGCTATAGAAGATAAGCTGGCCCGGGCCAGCGCGCTGGCAGCGGGCAATAAATAATGGCACCTTCTTAAATCCCTACCTATCACCCTTCAAGACGGATAAAAAAATAGAGCGTCCCCTAAGACTAAGGGACGCTATTAAACCAATAAACCGCACTATGAAAAAAAATTTTGCCTAAGGCATTTATTTTATACTAACCGGACACCTGTCCGTATATATGTGTTTCCCTGGTTTTTTATGACCACTACTTGCCTGATGTGAGGCGTAGTGTCTCTTTTCTTTTATTTTTAAAACCTCACCATGAATGGATATGATGTGTATTGCAAACCCTGTGCCAAAAAAGAACTGCATTTTGATAAAAAAATAAATATTTTTCGAACCTTAGTTTAGGTTGTTGATAATCAAAGTAAATATCTATGTTAATTTCTCTGACTACCCATATAAAACATGCAGCTCTTTATCGGTATCTCAAGTTAAGAAAAATAAGCGTGTAATTCGCTAATCAATGCTGCGTTTACACCTTAAAATGTGTTAACAAATTAGGGTTGCGCTGGTGCTTCTCCCTAAAAACAAGAACCTCTTCTTATTTGTTCATAAGAAGAGGTTATTATGGAAAAGCTAACGAAATAGATTATACGATGCGTTCCTGCTCCCGAAGCCACCTTTCAGGAATTTCCTCTCGACAAGCCAGCAGGTAGTCGTTGTAGGTACACGGCACCATATGTCCGTCGGGCAGTTCCATCCACCAGCGGCCGGTGCGTTTGCTTTTTAAGAATTTGCTGGCATACCCTGTAAAGGCAAGTTGGAATTCCAGGAACTCTGCACGGTTGTCGGGTAAGGCTTCACGTTTCCTTACCTGATACCCGTCAATAAAGTACCAGAGCATTTGCGCCACCAGGCGGGCTCCTGTTTTCTCCAGGTCGTACTGGGGGTGATAGCCATAAATACCCAGGGAAGACAGTTGGCCGCTCATGCCTGCGTAGCGTACCAATTGACATAGCTCATCTCCATACAGTCCGTTGGGCGATGCATCTTGCAGGAAGGGGGCATCTGAATGGCGTACCACATTCAGGTCGATACTTAACAGGTCGCAGGTGCGCAATACGGGCTCCATCTCTTCCAGGTCTTCGCGTACCCGGCCCAGCCGGTAGCAGTCAAATCGCAAGCGGTCCAGGGTTTCCAGCATCTGGGGGTTCACATAATAACTCTGAAAGCCGATATGGCTGTAATGCCGGATAAAGTTGGGTTGTGTGGTCAGCAGGTCCATCAGGAACGACTGGTCGCTGAGTTGCTCCTGGTCTTCCAGGTCGATCAGCATATCTATAACGGCAGCGTTAATAATTTGACCATTGGCCCTGAATACATCATACTGTTGCAGGGTGAGGTCCTGTGAGCCACCAAGCAACAGCGCTATTTTGCCCGCAGCTTTTATCTCCCGCAGCACAGTGCGTAGCGCGGCACGCGTATCGCCTTCTGTAGCCCCTTCGAGCACATTACCCAGGTCGGCCACTTTTATTTCTGTATGCCAGTCATACATCTGATACAACGCTTCCCTGATGGCATCGGCGGCGTAAGACCAGGCGTTCAGGCCCTTGCTTCCCCTTTGTTCGCCGCAGCCCACGATAATAATGTCTGCCTCCTCCCAGTCCGTATTGTTTTCCCCCAGGACTGTTATGCGTTGTCCGATTTGTTTGGGGTGTTTAGCGGTATTGGCAGGGAGCTCGGCAAAATGTTTGGCTGCCAGAAAAGGAAGTAAGTCGCGCATGAAATTGATTTTAATGAGAGCTCAAATTTACTGTGCCCCGGCACATTGGGCAAATAAAAATAGCTGGGAAACAGAGCAGGGCAGGTAGGGTAGAAAAAGAGGGCTAAGTTTTGAAAATAAGTAGCTTTTTGTCGGGTGAAAAGTAGCTACTTATTGGATGAAAAGTAACTACTTCCTGACTGAAAAGTAGCCTTTTGTTGCTCAAAAAAGCTATGACGGGAAAAAAGCGCTTCGTTTTTGCCCGTTTTTAAAGCGTAAAGAGACGCAATTTTATGCCCGGAAATGGGTCGTTAGAATAGGCTACCGCAACCGGAGCAGGCAAACAAGGGGCTTACGTTATCCGAAACATAGGCTTCCGTTACCCCATACATGCAGCATCGCACGACCGATGCATAGGCTGCCGTTAGGAGACAGATAGGCTTCCATTTTTTTCCTAAGCAGCATATTTAAAAAAATCGCTTGCTATGGCTGTTTTCGTCCCAGAAGATTTATTCAGGTACTCTGACACGGGTTTTTTGTCCAAATAGGATAATAAAGAGAAGTGTCTTTTAGTTTCGGGTACCACACATTTTGAATTTTGTGATTTTATGAGTAAATTGGAGTTTTTTGGAGGTTATCCAACCATTAGCTGATACAACACAGAAGGGTAATAATCGTTTTTTCGCCTCGCGAGGCTACGGGTTGGAGTTCGAAATATTTCATGTAAAAAATGTGTTATATATGAGGGGAGCTATTACTTTGTTTTTGTTGTTGACCACGTGGCAAATTTTTGCACAAAGCACGGTCGATCCATCGTTTGGCATGTCGGGGTTTACTGTAGTGCCCCACACTACTGAATCAACTGTTTTTGTTTTTGATGATTCCGGAAATATTTATGGTGCCGGCTATACCCTGGAAGCAGGAGGAGGTGAAGTTTTTCATTTGTCACTTACAAAGATGAATCAGGATGGCCTCATTGATTCAAGTTTCGGACTGAATGGAGTTGTGACCACCAGTATAGCATATTCCGAATTTCCATTGGATGTACTATGCCAGCCTGACGGGAAGATTATCGTGACGGGCCTCGCCTTTATGGAAGCTAACGGGACAGGAGATCATGCCGGCTTTGCGGTGAGGTATTACAATGATGGCCTTATCGACTCCTCTTTTGCGACTAACGGTATCTATTTATATAGTGGTTCTGCAAGCGATTTCCAATCAGTGCTGTTGCTTCAGGATGGTACTATTATTTTAGGAGGAAACAGTTATTCAGGTGATTTACGTGCCATTCTGGTAAAACTGGATAGTAGTGGGGTTCCGGACAATCAATTCGGGACTAATGGCACCGTTTCTCTGAATGATTTTGACTTTGATTTTGAATTTTCGAATGCTGTATTGCTGAGCGACAATCACATTATCTGCGTAGGGGCTGATTTTTCTGCGATGCCGAACCCCAGAAGTGCGTGTTGTAAAATTGATGTACAGGGTAATTTTGATTTCACGTTTGGGCAGGACGGAAAGGTTATTGCAGACCTGTATGATGAGTTGCCCTATACTTGGGAAGGTATACAAACAGTGGAGGAGTTGCCTGATCATAAAATTCTGTTGAGCGGAAATCATATCTCCGGTTTTTTAGCTAGAATTAACATAGACGGGACATTTGACCCTAGTTTTGGTACAAACGGCGTGTTGGACCACCAATACCCTCATGAGGGTCTGACTGTGCAGCCCGATGGCAAAATTTTACTGGGCGGGACAAAAGAACTGACCCCTGATAACTACGGTTACTCCTTTACAAGACTACTGCCGGATGGTACTTTGGATACTTCCTTCAACGAGAACGGCATTTTTGACAGGGACATTTCCCCGCATCACGATTACCTTAAATTCATGAGGCTACAGGGCGCGGATAAATTGATTGTTGGGGGTTCTTCTCAGCTGGATGCAGCCCTCAATGCTACATTTACAAGAATCATTCTGGACAATAACCTTTCTATTGAAGATCATGTTAAAGAGACCCCTATAGTCGTCTATCCTAATCCCTTTAACGATAGAATCTTTATCGAGGACTTGCACGGGCAAATAGAAGAAATAAGATTGCTTGATAACACGGGCAAGCTTTTGAATGAAATACCAGAAAGCGAGAGCGGTGTCTATGAGCTACTAAATCGATTGCCTCCCGGGCTATACTATTTGCATATAGGCACCAAAGATGGAAACAAACTCAATAAAAAAATGGTAAAAATATAAGGCAGCCGGTCAAGAAGAAGGGGGCGGCACGCCCATTATTCATTTACGCTAAAAAGATTAATGCCTGTTCTCAGACCTATAATAATCTTGGGGCTAAAGATATCCAGGTTGTAATTACTCATGACACCCAAGCCGGAATAAAAGTCGAAGAGCAAAATGCCATTTTTCCCTAAGGCTACTTGTCGCCCGACAATAATGTTGGTTTGATAGGTTTCCCGAAACCTAAACGAAGGATCGGTCTGGCCCGCTTCGTCTTTTCCAGGAGTATTGAATTTTAATTGCACACCAACATAACTGAAGGTATTGGCAAAAGGGCTGGAGCTGTAAGCGATTTTACTGCGACTGCTGATAACCCGCTGTATCTGAACGGAGGCATAAGGGCTCCACCATTCCCTGCCTAAATTCATACCTGAACCAAAGTCTTGATCATATTCATGATAGTTGTAATTGTATTTGTTGTAGTAGTTGGAAACCAACCGTACGAATCCTATTCCGAGATCAAGTGACAGCATCATTTTGGGATTAAGGCGGTATGCCGTATGAAGACTGGCGTTGATAAGCCCTATGCGGATACCGGACTGCAGGCGATGAGGTATATAGTCGTGGCGTTCTGTTGTTTGCCCGATGCAATGCTCAGAAGATAAAATAAGGAAGGCAAGGACAACAAAGAATAATCTAGCCATTCACAATGGGTTTATGGTTACAGAAAAACAGCATGTGTAGCAGCCCTAAAGTATTAAAAATTATGTTGCGGGCGTATTTTCTCCTTTTTCGAAATTTCAGTGAGTTGCTCACCTACCCCTTAGCATTGTTTTTTTCCTAAGAACCAATGGGACATCAAATAAAAAGTTGCCGGCAATACTGTCGGCAACTTAATCATAAGGATATGTACAGCTTAATGCTGCTTATTTTAATTCAAAAGACTCAATGAATTTGGTGGTAAAATCACCTTTGCGGAACTGTTCGTTACGCATCAGTTGCTGGTGAAAAGGAATCGTCGTTTTCACACCCTCAATCACGTATTCACTAAGTGCCCGCTCCATGGTACTGATCGCCTCTTCGCGTGTTTGTGCAATGGCAATCACCTTGGCAATCATAGAATCGTAATAAGGAGGAATGGTATACCCCGCATAAATGTGAGAGTCGACCCTGATGCCGTGGCCGCCTGGTGTGTGCAACACCGTAATGGTACCCGGACTGGGTCGGAAGTCGTTATAAGGGTCTTCCGCATTAATTCGGCATTCTATGGCATGCATCTGGGGTTCATAGTTCTTTCCGCTGATGGGTATGCCTGCGGCAATTTTTATCTGCTCCTTAATCAGGTCAAAGTTAATGACCTCTTCGGTTACTCCATGCTCTACCTGGATCCGGGTATTCATTTCCATAAAGTAGAAATCATGGTGTTTATCTACCAGGAATTCAATTGTACCCACACTTTCATAATTGATCGCGCTGGCTGCTTTGATGGCGGCCTCGCCCATTTTTTGTCTCAGCTCAGGCGACACAAAGGGAGAGGGTGATTCTTCCACCAGCTTTTGGTGGCGTCGCTGAATAGAGCAATCCCGCTCACTCATATGGCAAACCGTACCAAACTGGTCGCCGGCCACCTGTATTTCGATATGACGGGGTTCTTCCACGAATTTTTCCATGTAAATGCCGTCATTCTTAAAGGATGCTGCTGCTTCCTGCTTAGCGGTGTTGTAATTTTTTTCCAATTCTGCTTCTTCCCATACCACACGCATCCCTTTTCCGCCGCCGCCTGCTGTGGCTTTCAAAATAATGGGGTAGCCCATTTCTCCTGCCAGTTGCTTGGCCTCGTCTACGCTTTGTAGCAGGTCTTCCGATCCGGGAATAACGGGTACCCCTGCTTTGATCATGGTTTCTTTGGCCGTCATTTTATCGCCCATAGAACGGATCATATCGGGGGTGGGTCCGATAAATTTAATATTGTATTGGGCGCATATCTCTGCAAAGCCTGCATTTTCGGCCAGGAAACCGTAACCCGGATGAATGGCATCCGCATTGGTAATCTCGGCCGCTGCCATAAGGTGCGGAATGTTAAGATAAGAATCGGCACTTTGGGCCTTACCGATACATACCGCTTCGTCTGCGAAACGTACATGAAGGCTGTCTTTATCCGCTAATGAATATACTGCCACGGTTTGTATGCCCATCTCCCGGCATGTTCGGATGATGCGTAAGGCTATTTCGCCCCGATTGGCAATGAGTATTTTTTTAAACACAAATACGAAATTAAAATGAACAAGGAAATATGAAAGGACCGCAGGTTCTTGCCGTGCTTATGCCGGCTCTACCAGGAAAAGTGGTTGATCGTATTCTACCGGGCTGGCATCGTCTACCAGTACTTTTACAATACGTCCGTTAACCTCGCTTTCAATCTCGTTAAACAATTTCATAGCTTCTACAATACAGATTACCTGGCCGGTTTTGATTTCATCGCCTACTCCTACAAACGGTGGTTTATCGGGAGAGGAGCTGCGGTAGAAAGTGCCAATCATAGGCGATTTGATGGTGATGGTATTTGCCTCCGCAACAGCCGCAGGAGCAGGTGTTTCGGGTGCAGCAGGTGTAGCCTGAGCAGCGGCTGGCGCGGCTATACTTTGTTGTGGCAGGGACATGCCCGGCAATTGTGTTTGTACGGCTACATATTGCATTTCGGGGCTCGACTGTTTGATGGTAATCTCAAATTCCCCGTCTTTAATAGACAATTCGCTGATATTCGATTTGTTGACAGCTTTTAAGAGCTCCTGAATTTGTTTGTACTCCATAATTAGTTTGGTATATGGCCAACAGCCTTTAGGCAAATGGCGGTTAGGAATGATATGCGGTATTTATCCTGGTAGGTATTGGTGAAAATAAGAAAAATAAGCGTGCTTTAAGCTTTGGCTTATGCTTTTACACGTTCCATATACTCGCCGGTAACCGTATTGATCTTAATCAGTTCATCCGTATCTACAAATAAAGGTACGTTTACCGTGGCGCCTGTTTCCACTGTGGCCGGTTTTAGCGTGCGGGTAGCAGTATCCCCCCTTAGTCCGGGTTCCGTATAGGTTACCCTAAGGTTTACACTAGGCGGGAGTTCCACGCTCATGGGCAATTCTGTCTCTGTATTGATTAGTACAAAGCAATCCTGTCCGTCTTTATACAAATCGGGCCGGTCTACCATTTGCTCACCCACGGTGATTTGCTCAAAGGAATCGTTGTCCATCAGGTTAAAACCGCTGTCATCTTTATATAAAAACTGATAGTTGCGGCGCTCTACACGAACGGGGTGAATGGTGTCACCGGAGTTCCAGGTATGCTCAATGCTGCGGTTATTATCGACCCCCTTCAACTTAGCCCACACTTTGGCTGCTGCCCTGGCGGTTTTGTTTTGCCCAAATTCTACAACGCTGTATAAAGCGCCATCCAGTTTCAGGATAAGTCCGTTACGAATATCTGCTGTGTTTGCCATGAAAAATACATATGCTGCTTCGGATAATATTTTATAAGAAACAGCCTTTGGTAAAAATAAAAATAAATGTGTACTTAAGATATTAAGTTGCAAATGTAAAAATTTACTGCTTTGCTTTTAGTTTCTGCTTAAATTTTTTCAGTTAAACAATGATTTATACCCTAATTGGGCTGGTTTGTATGAAAAATGCAAGTAAATATAATCTTTTAAGTTTATTTTTGGAAGAAGGAGTGACGAATGGGGCAGGAGGATGCCCCGTTTATGGAAAAAAGGCCCTAGGGCATCTGTAAGAGGTAGTTCATCCTTTAAAACCTTTTTGTTTGCGCCGAAGTCACGCACATATCAGCGACCAGGAATTGTTGGAAAAATTCTACGCCCGGGGCGACATGGAATTACTGGGTGTGCTATTGGAACGATATACACTTGTGCTCTTCGGGGTAGGCATGAAGTACCTCAAGGCCGAGGAGCGCGCAAAGGATATGGTACAGCAGGTGTTTTTAAAAGCGCTGTCGGAAATACCGAAGTATCGGATTGATAACATAGGTGGTTGGCTTTATCGCGTTGCAAAGAATGATTGTCTCAGCACATTGCGACAGGAGCAACGGCTGAGGGAGCTGGAATTGCCGCCAGACCTGGTACAACCCGAAGCCCCTGATGAGCGGGAACTATGGCACGAGGACCTGTCTTACTCCCTGATGGACCAGGCCATAAAATCGCTGAAACAGGAGCAAAGGGTGTGTATTGTACTTTTTTATTATGAAAAAAAGAGCTACCAGGAGATCAGCGACCACACCGGATTCGATATCAAACAGGTGAAAAGCCATATTCAGAATGGTAAACGCAACATCAGGCTAATGGTAGAAGCCTGGTCGGATAAGAATAATTATACATGATTATGCCACAAGCAGCGATAAATACAGATACCCTGTTGAAGTATCTTGACGGCAGCCTGAACGATGCCGATAGGGTAGCCGTGCAGGAGGCCCTGGCAGCCGATCCCTTTCTGAGTGATGCCCTGGAAGGCCTGGGTCAGGTGCCGGATAAACAGCAACTTGAATTTGTAGTGGCCCAGTTGAATGCGCAGCTCAGGCGCCAGGTAAGCAAGCGCCGCCAAAGGCGAAGAAAGCCCTTGCAACAGCCCCTCTGGATGTACGTGCTGCTGATCCTTTTACTTGCTGTGCTGTGCTGGCTGGCCCTGAAAGCCGTTATGGTATAAGCATCGGCCGGATTTGATTAAAATGTTTCGATTTGCTCCAAGTAGGACCTGCACTAAATATCCCTGCATGAAGATGTGGCCATATAAATCCGATGATCGATTTAAATTGATCCGGATAAGCCCCGGAGCATTGACTGGTAGCGGGTTTCAGATTTGTTATAGAGATTTTCTATGAAAATAAATTAGTTGTATAAGTGATTTTTTGAAGGGAAAATTGGCTTAATTTTAGTACTTATAATAGCCTGTCCCATTGTGCAACGAATATTATTTTTGATTTTACTGGTTACGGCCACAGGCTTTTCCGTGTGGTCACAAACGGCTACCATCTCCAGGTACGCCGAGCAGTACCATCATGCCGGCGATAAAGAGGGGAAAAGAGCTGCTTTGATGCTTTTGCTGGAGCAGTACAGGTCTATGGACAGGGATTCTCTCTTGTATTTTGCCAAGCAACTCCAGCAGATGAACGACTTGCCTGCTTCCGACGAGCAGCTGATCGCTAATTTTTACCTGGTCTTCCATTACTCCTACAAAGGGCAGCTCGACTCCTGCTTTAGCCTGATTGACAGGAGCATGAAACTTGCGGCTTCGGCTTCAAATCCAGACAGGTACCTGATGATGTTTTCTTTTGCCCGGGGAGGGGTATTGGTAAAAATAGGGCAGTCGAAAGATGCCCTGCTGTGGTATTTTAAGGCGCTACCCCTGGCGCGTCAATTGCAGGATCAGGCCTATAATGTGAAAATTTTAAACGGTGTAGGTTGGGCCTACATGGGTATGGAGCTGTACAGGGAGTCGGCTAACTGGTTTCTGAAAGCAATTGCCATCAACAAAAAAGAACAATACTGGCAGTTTTTCCCCTACTTATATGCCAACCTGGCCAGCAGCTATGGGGGAATGGATATGCTCGACTCGGCGAAGCATTATATTGGCCTGGCAGTGAATGCTGCACAGCAACAGGATGATCTTTTTTCTTATACCAATGCACTGGCGATCCAGGCCAACCTTTTTGTAGCACAGCAACAATACAGTACGGCGATTGATACCATGCACGCGGTCATCCGCCTGCGGAAAATATTAAAGGATCCGATGTATGTGATTGCAGACATGGTATTGCTGGCTGAAATCTATGCGGCGGCACAGCATACTACAGAAGGTATTCAGGTGGCTCAGGAAGCGATTCGTTTAGCTAAGAAGATGCAGAATACCGGTAGGTTGCGTATGGCCTATAGGGCATTGGGAAATAATTATCAGGCACGCGGCGATTACAAAGCCCTGTCCGAACTCCTGATGTTACAGGTCGCATTGACCGATTCTTTAAGTAAGATTGGTATCACCTCCGAACTTACCGAACTACAGAGTAAATATAACGTGGCAAAAACGGAAAAGGAACTGGCCCAGCTCGAAGCTAAGGCCTCCACGCAGGCCCTACAGTTGCAAAGGGAAAAAAATGCCAGGAAGATTACCCTGTTTGCCGGTCTCGTACTGATTATGGGCGCTGCAGGTGCATGGATTCACTTTCATCAGAAATCAAAATCACGCTTGCAGCAAGGCTTATTAAAAGCCATATTTGAAACTGAGCAGAAAGAGCGGATGCGCATCGCGCGCGACCTTCATGACAGTATCGGGCAACTGCTGTCAGTGGTTAAAATTCAAGTCTCCAATATGAAAGAACCGGGGGCGCAACCGGGCACGGTACACCAAACCCTGGACTTGGTAGATAAAACGATACAGGAAGTAAGGGATATATCCCACAACCTGATTCCGGAGGAACTTAACTTCGGTTTGGTGGCTGCATTGGATGAGCTGGCCGATATCATTAATGAGTCCGGACCCACCCGGCTGGAATTCCGTTATGTGAACGACCTTCGTATAGCAGGCCCCGATCGCTCCCGCTCGCTGTCCGTTTACCGAATTGTGCAGGAGATTGTGTCCAATATGTTGCGCCACGCAGGTGCCAGCCGTATCGGCATCCATATGTACTATCGTGAGAAAAGTATTTTACTGCATATTACAGATGATGGCAAAGGTTTTGATATAAATGTTATTGAAGGTTCCAAAGGACTGGGATGGAAAAATATAAATGCCCGTGTGCAGCTCCTTAATGGTAAGCTGCACCTGCGGTCGGAGAAGGGTAAGGGAACCCATATTGAAATAGTTGTACCTTATGGATGAGAAGATAAATATCTTAATTGCGGATGACCATCCATTGGTCATTGATGGTATAAAAAGTATGCTGGCTCGTGAAGACAGGTATGAAGTACTGGCGGGTGTGCCCAATGGCCAGGTAGCCATTGATTATATCACAGCTCACCCGGGGGAGGTGCATTTTGTGGTGACAGATATTAACATGCCTCACCTTTCGGGCATAGACTTGTGTAAAATGATTAATAGGATGCATCCTAATATCAAGGTGCTGATCCTTTCCATGTACAGCAGTATAGCTGTTATTAAGGAGGCCCTGGCAGCAGAGGCCGATGGTTTTATTTTGAAGCATACCGCTGCAGAGGAATTTTTACTGGCCATCAAACGAATTGCCGACGGAGGTACCTACTTCGGAAGGGAGATACTGCCTATTTTGTACAATCAGTACATGAAGGAAAAATATCAGGGGCAGCAGTTTTTCAGTCTGGATAGCAGGGAAAAGGATGTGCTTGCCTTGATTGCGAAGGAACAAACACTGGGCGAAATTGCTACCCGGCTAAGGATAGACAGGGACGAAGTGATCAGGGTGCGGGCTACTTTGATGCGGAAGATGAAATGCAGCACCAATGTAGGCCTGGTGAAATTTGCCATTCAGCATGGCCTGGCCTGAAGGCTGCCTGTGTAAATATAACCGCGGTTCATTTATCTTTGTCGTATGAATCTCACAGCGCCCCAGCAAATACTGAATTATATCGGAGGTGAATTCTGCGACCCCGAATCCGGACAATTTGCAGACAACGTTAATCCTGCCACCGGCCAGGTATACAGCCAGACCCCAGACAGCGGGCCGGAAGATATACAACTCGCGGTGCAGGCGGCTAAGCAGGCCTTTCCGGCCTGGAGTACGGCTACGCCTGATTTCAGGTTTAAGGTACTTCACCGTATAGCGGAGCTAATCGAGACCCACCTGGATGCACTGGCCCTGGCAGAGAGTAATGATAATGGTAAGCCGCTGTGGCTGAGCAAAAAAGTAGATATTCCCAGGGCTGCTGAAAACTTCAGGTTTTTTGCCACGGCATTACTGCATTTTGCGAGCGAAAGCCATGCCATGCAGGACAAAGCTATTAATTATACCCTGAGGCAAGCTATTGGTGTAGTGGGCTGTATTTCTCCCTGGAACCTCCCTTTGTATTTGTTTACGTGGAAAATAGCACCCGCCCTGGCTGCGGGAAACTGTGTGGTGGCTAAGCCTTCGGAAGTAACGCCCATGACCGGCTATTTGCTGAGCATGATAGCCGATGCAGCAGGTATGCCGCCGGGCGTCCTGAATATTGTGCATGGCACCGGTCCGGGCTGTGGCACGGCTATCGTCAGCCATCCCGAGATAAAGGCGATCTCCTTTACGGGGAGTACGCGGGCTGGTAAAGATATAGCGGCCATAGCCGCCCCTATGTTCAAGAAAATTTCGCTGGAATTAGGCGGGAAAAACCCGAATGTCATTTTTGCCGATTGCAATTGGGAAAAAATGATGCGTACTACCCTTCAATCCTCATTTGCCAACCAGGGCCAGATATGCCTTTGTGGCAGCCGTATCCTGGTCGAGGAAAGTATTTACGATCAATTCAAAGCGGATTTTCTGGAACGGGTGAAGCGCCTGAGTGTAGGCGATCCTTTGGCCGAGGGGAGTAAGCAGGGTGCCATCGTAAGTAAAGCTCATTATGAGAAAGTACTGGCCTGTATTGAGCTGGCCAAAGAGGAAGGGGGGCGTATACTCACCGGCGGCCATGCCATTCAGCTGGAGGGCAGGTGTGCCGGTGGTTATTTTATTGCGCCCACAGTTATTGAGGGGCTACCCGCCGATTGCCGTACCAATATGGAAGAAATTTTCGGTCCGGTAGTGACCCTGCAAAGTTTTAAAACGGAGGTGGAAGCTGTGGCTCTTGCCAATGCCAGCGACTATGGCTTGGCGGCCAGTATCTGGACCGAAAATGTAAACCGGGCACATCGCGTGGGTGCCTTGGTCCATAGCGGCATTATCTGGGTTAATTGTTGGTTGCTGCGCGACCTGAGGACGCCTTTCGGCGGTTTTGGCAATTCCGGGGTGGGGCGCGAGGGCGGCTGGGAAGCTATGCGTTTCTTTACAGAACCGAAAAATATCTGTATCGGATTTTGATGGTGTCAAATTTTTATATGTCGCCCAGCCCGATAACCTGGTGACGATCCGGAATCTCTACATCCAGAAAGCCTTTACGGCGTAGGCGTTCACTGAAATTTTGTTGTACTTCGTAGTCGCCATGCACTAAAAACAGTTTGCGTACCTGGCCCGGATCCTGGCAGCTTAGCCACTGGCTCATGTCTTCATAGTCGCCGTGGGCGCTAAGGCTTTCGATCACCACTACATCGGCCCGAACCTCATACTGCTTACCAAAAATAGTGACCTGTTGCGCACCGTCGCGCAGGCGGCCACCAAGCGATTGCGGCTCACAATAACCGACAATTAATATCGTGTTTTGAGCGCCTTCAATGTTGTTGGCAATATGATGTTTTACCCGCCCTGCCTCAGCCATGCCCGAAGCGGAAATGATAACACAAGGCTCTTTCCTGAAATTAAGCGATTTGGATATCTCTACGTCTTCAATCATGGCCAATCCTTTGAACATAAACGGATCTTCGTCTCTTTTGAGTACCGCCTGTACCTTACTGTTGTACAGCTCCGGAAATTTCTTGACCACATAGGTGCTGGCTACTGACATGGGGCTATCCACATAATAATCTATTTTAGGCAGCCGGTGTTCCAATTCGAGTTGATTAAGTGCATACAATAGCTCCTGTGTGCGCCCTACACTAAATGCAGGAATGATGAGCTTGCCTTTTTTCTCCATACAGGTTTGCTCTATTACAGACAATAACTGGTGGGCTGCCGATATCGTATGGGGGTGCAGGCGGTCACCGTAGGTCGACTCCATAATAATCACATCAGCCTGGGGAAACGGCTCGGGAGATTTAAGAATGTCGTCGCCATAGCGGCCAAGATCTCCGCTAAAGGTCAGGTGGCTTACTTTGCCGTTTTCCTTGAGCTTCAGGTGTACACAAGCGCTGCCAATGATGTGTCCCGCATCGGTGTACATCAGGCTTACCTGATCATCTAAGGCGTGCCAGGTATTCATATCGAGCTTCTTAAACAGGGGAAATACCGCAAGAGTATCCTGCATCGTATATAAAGGTGTCACCAGGGGTTTGCCCTGCTGTTTTTTGAGCTTATTGACGTGCATAACGTCCATTTCCTGAATATGTGCGCTGTCGCGCAGCAGGATGTCGGCCAGGGCAGCGGTGGCTTCGGTGCAGTAAATGGGTCCGTGATAGCCCTCTTTTACCAATTTGGGCAGCAGGCCTATATGGTCTATATGCGCATGGGAAATAATGACCATGCTGATCTCCGCCGGTTCAAAACCAAAGTGTTGGTTAAGTTCCAGGGTTTCTTTTCCCATGCCTTGAAACATACCACAGTCGAGCAGTACCTTTTTCTCAGGATGGAGGTGGAGCATGTGTTTGGAACCCGTTACGGTGCGGGCAGCACCATGAAATGATATTTTCATATATATAAGAGGTGATTATTTTGTTGTAAGTTGCATGAGCCCCAATGTGCTAATGGTAAATAAAAGTAGGGATTTTGACCTAAACGAGCTGGGCTACGTTAAATATCTATGGAAAAGAAGTCATCAATTAATTTTTTATTAATTTTGCCCCCTGATTTTAAATCTAAAAAGCAATGCAAGAAAACGGTCTTAAAAATCCATCGGCAGACCTTAGTGCCATCGGCCTGAAACCGGCCAAAGTTAATTGGAATTTGTCACCCGAAGTGCTCATCCAGCAAACCCTCGAATTAGGTCAGGGTGTACTTAACGATACTGGAGCCCTTTGCGTGAGTACAGGAAAATTTACCGGTCGATCGCCGAAAGATAAATTTACCGTTAAAGATGCGATTACCGAAAATACTGTAGATTGGAGTGAGATCAACCTGCCTTTTTCGAGCGAAGCCTTTGATAAGTTATATGATAAGGTTTGTGCCTATTTTGGTGATAAAGAGGTATGGGTGCGCGACGGTTATGCTTGTGCAGATCCTCAGTATCGGTTGAATATTCGCGTAGTCAATGAAGCACCTTGGGCAAACCTGTTTTGTAATGACCTGTTCTTGCGGCCTACTGAAGCGGAACTAAAAACACAAACACCCGACTGGCTGATTCTCCAGGCTCCAGGTTTCCTGGCCGACCCTGCTACAGACGGTACGCGTCAGGGCAATTTCACGATTGTTAATTTTACCCGTAAAATCGTCCTGATTGGCGGCAGCGCTTATACCGGTGAGATGAAGAAAGGTATTTTCGGCGTATTGAATTTTGTATTGCCTAATGACCACAAAGTACTGTCCATGCACTGCTCTGCAAATGAAGGCAAAGCCGGTGATGTAGCTTTGTTTTTTGGTCTGAGCGGCACCGGAAAAACGACGCTGAGCGCCGATCCTGAACGCGCCCTGATCGGCGATGACGAGCATGGCTGGGCCGACGGTTCTGTATTTAACTTTGAAGGTGGCTGCTACGCAAAATGTATTGACCTGAGTGCAGAAAAAGAACCTCAGATCTACGGTGCCATCAAACCCGGTGCTATTCTCGAAAATATTACTTTCGTAGACGGTACCAATACCGTTGATTACGCCAATGGCAGCGTAACGGAAAATACCCGCGCCGCCTATCCGATTCATCATATTGAGAATGCTAAAGAACCTTCTTTTGGCGGTGATCCCAAGAATATTTTCTTCCTTACTTGTGATGCCTTTGGTATTCTTCCCCCTATTTCTAAATTGACCAAGGGTCAGGCCATGTATCATTTCATCAGTGGGTATACGGCTAAGGTAGCCGGTACTGAAGTAGGTGTTACAGAACCTCAAACGACTTTTTCTGCCTGCTTTGGCCGGGTTTTCCTGCCCTTGCATCCTACCAAATATGCAGAGCTTCTGGGTAAAAAACTGGAGCAACACAGCGATGTAAATGTATGGCTGATCAATACCGGATGGAGCGGTGGTGCTTACGGTGTAGGTAGCCGTATGAGCCTGAAACATACCCGTTCTATGATTACGGCGGCCATGAACGGATCTTTGAACGACGTGTCCTATCAGGCACATCCCGTATTCGGTATTTTAATGCCGGAATCATGCCCTAACGTACCATCAGAAATTCTGAATCCCCGCGATACCTGGTCTGATAAGGCCGCTTACGATAAGAAAGCACTGGAACTAGCAGCTTTGTTCGTGAAGAATTTTGAACAATATGCCGATCAGGCTAATGAAGAAATTCTGGCTGCAGCACCTAACACGACCGTTTCGGTTACTGCATAGGATATACGCATCTGAAAGAACAAGCATACAAAGAGGGACACCTGAAGCCGGTGTCCCTCTTGTGATATTTACATGTGCCGGATACAATTATTTATGTACCGGACTGCTGGGCCTGTTCGAGGTCACAATTGATCATCCAATGTACCCCGTATTTATCTTCGAAACTACCGAAGTAGGCACCCCAAAATGTATCAGACATGGGCATTTCTATCTTTCCGCCTTCAGAAAGCCCCTTGAAATAGTAGTCCGCTTCTTCCTTGTTTTCCGGGTGCAGGGAAATGTAATTGTTGTTACCCATCTGTAGGGTATGCCCTGCAGAGGGTAAGATATCTGATGCCATCAGCATACCATCGCCTACGGGCAGGGCAATATGCATCACCCTGTTTTGTTCTTCCTCTGAAAGTTGCTCGGAGCCTGGTGTGCCTTTCATACGGTATATCTCACCTATAAAATCGCCACCAAAGACCGTACGATAAAAATTAAAGGCTTCTTCGGCTTTACCATCAAAATTGAGGTAGGGATACATCTTTGTCATGTGTATTGGTTTTATGTGTATGAGTAAATATCGGTGTTTGCTTCCGTTCACAACCGGTACAAGCACGTAAGATTGCTTTCCGGGCGTATGGATATCAAGGGATTTGCTTTGTTTTTCATAGATAAGCCTTATGGTGTAACAGATACCGGCAACCGGGTGAGAAATAACAATTATCCCAGGCATAAAGTTGACGATGTAGGAAAAATGTACCAGTTCAGGGCTATACTACAGCGGTATATAAGCGGTACTATAAAAATCCCTAAATTGCAAGCATGCAAACGCTTACGATCAGCCTGATCCAAGCCGATCTGGTTTGGGAAAATAAGGCAGCTAACCTGGAGCAACTCGAAACGATGATTGCCGCGCTGCCGGCCACCTCACATGTGGTGGTGCTCCCGGAAATGTTCAGTACGGGCTTCAGTATGCAACCGCAGGCTTTCAGCGAAGCCATGGACGGGCCCAGTGTGCAATGGATGGCCGATATGGCCGCACGCTACAAAATAATTCTGACAGGTAGCCTTATTATAAACGACGGAGGCATGTTTTATAACCGGCTGATATGGATGCAGCCGGATGGCCGGCATTATCATTACGACAAGCGACATTTATTTGCTTACGCCGGCGAAGACAAACATTATGCACCAGGTGATAAGCGCCTGATTGTACAGGTCAATGGCTGGAAAATCTGCCTGCTTGTCTGTTATGACCTTCGCTTTCCGGTCTGGTCGCGGCAGACAGCGGCGCAGTATGATATGCTGATTTACGTGGCCAATTGGCCGGAGCGCAGAAGTCATGCCTGGAATACGCTGTTACGCGCCCGCGCGATAGAAAACCAATGTTACGTAGCGGGTGTAAATCGGGTAGGGTATGATGGTCACGAAATCTACCATAGTGGTGATACTTGCCTGCTGGACCCCCTGGGGCAACCGGTAGGGGAGCTATATGATAAGGTAGATACCTTCACCACCACGCTTGAAAAATCATCCCTGGATGCCTGCCGTAAACAATTTCCTTTTTTAGGCGATGCGGATAAATTTATGCTGTTGTGAGGCCTGAAGGCATGACTTACCTGCTTGCGCTTACAATAAAGGCTCCGTCTTCCTGTACCCAGTGTACAGGTACCTGGTAGACTGCCAGTTCCGATTTCCATTTTATGGCTTTCCAGCGTGGCAGGCTGCCGTCCAGGATGATTTTTCGAGGGCGGAATACCTGCAACCATAATTCAGGCTGAAACCGGCACTGGTTCGTCAATACCAGATAGTCGACAGGAAAGGATGTGGGGCGGGTACAAGCATAGCTCCCTTGCAGGTACAGCAGGCTATAATTGCCAATGAGCTGGATATTGCCGGAGGGGGACAAGCCCTTAGCCTGCTTACTGCTGCGATAACCTAAATGCGCAGGAAGCAGTGTGTATTGCCAGGTTTTGCGGTCTATGCTGTCGGTATGCTCATACAAGGGCATTACCTGCTTACCTTCATATCGGTCTGCCAATGACATGTGTGGGGCATTATAGACCACAAACCGCGACTGCCTCATTGCTTGCCAGTCCTGTATTATAAAGCTTACCAGAAGGAGACAGCAGCTAGATAAAGCAGCGATCAGCAATCTACCCTGTCGTCGAAAGCACCACAGGCAAAATATAATTACTGTACCGGTCATCAGCCAGAAGTCCAGCTCATCCAGGAACAGCGCGCGCATGCTTGCAGGCGTGTAACGTGCAAAAAACCAGATGATATGATGAAAGCCCTGCGTACAGAAGACGAGTAGCTGACCTAACCACAGACAAGGGAGGCCAATGGCTGCTAACAGGCATAAGAGCAGGGCGCCCACCATAAGGACAAAACTATAGAGCGCCGCCGGAATATTGACGAGGAGCACCCATACCGGGAACTGGTGAAAATAATAGATGACCAGAGGGAAAACAAGTATTTGGGCAGCCATACTCACGGCTACCGTTTCCCATATTATTTTGACAAATGCCTGCCTTGGCTTGTATAGGTTGCGAAGCGGTAGGTAAAACAATAGAATAGATAAAACAGCAAGGAAAGACAATTGCACGCCTACATCGTACAACCAGTCAGGCTGATACAACAACATCAGCAGAGCTGCTGCAGCCCAGGAATTAAGGGTATTGCCCCTACGTGCGGTAGCAACGCTTAACGTGACAAGGGTAAAGGCAAGCGCGGCCCTGATGGCCGAAGGTGGGTAATCGGTAATGGCGATGTATGCCCATACCAGGGGCAGGGCAAGCAGGTATTTAGCCCATGCCCATTTTTTATGCCGTATCCACGAAAGCAAAAACTGAAGTACGGAAAACAGCATTACCACATGCATGCCGGATATGGCAATAATGTGCACGATACCGGTTGCTGCATAGGCCTGCCATAGGTCATCATCCAGCAGGGTACGCTCATTCAGGAGTATGGCACTGACCAGGGCCCGGGTCGTGCTGTCCCTGATATTGTCCTGGATGTGTCCAAGCATAGATGCGCTTACGCGGCTGAGGCTGCTCCGCTCCACGTTTCTACTACCCATCCTCACTACCTCCGTTTCAGGAAGGAAGGCCTGGTGGTAAAAACCATTCCGGCGGGCATAAGCGGCATAGTCAAAATTAAAGGGATTGCCGGGGTTGGCTATAGGTGCCAGTTTATTGGGCATCAGCAGAACCTCGCCTGCTTTATAATTTCGTATGCTGTCGTTTAGATAGATGTACAGTTTAAATTGCCCAATGGCCGGCCGCCAGTTCTGCCCTGCACGATAAGCGGTCACCGCCACAGGCAGGTATAGTGTACGTGGCTTGGTTTCCGGTGCCTGTTTCACCACTACCTGAAAGGCTTCAGCTTCCGAAAGTGTATGAGCGTACCACAACGGTTGCTGTTCTATATCCTGCCGGTTGGCCATGACACAGGCCAGGCTGCACATCATTAAACAGAGGAACAGGCTCCGGCCATAAGACACGGCTGTACTTGTGGCCTTTACCAGGTGGAGTGACAGCGCCAGCAGGAAAGAAAACAGCAGCAGACCCCAAAGCAGGAGTGGCTGCCGGATTGCCGGGATATAATGATACAGCATAATGCCCGAAACAAACGGTAGGAGGAGCAGGAGAAAGGGGTATCTGCTGCCCCAGGAAATGCCGGTGTTGTTTTGACTGGCCATTATAAGTCTTGCTATGCAGAGCATGGTGTATAATCCTGTAAATATAAAGAATAAATCCTATTCAATATAAATGCATAAAATATGTTTCTGCTGACATGTGCCACATGGGGAAAGAACTCTTTTATGACGATAATGTATCCCATACAACAACCGCCTTTTCGGGAGGCGGCTGTGGTATGATGAAGGGATGGGATACTTAGTTCATTTTAAAAGGTGTAACCAATTCAAATTCCGGTATGGTTACGGTGAATAGTTTTTTATTGTATAAGTTTTCCATGCTGTAGGTGCCATACATTTTGCCCATGTCGCTGCGCAGGCTGGCCGCAGAAACATATTGATAGGCTTCTCCCGGCGTGAGGATGGGCTGTGCGCCCACCACACCCTCGCCTTTCACTTCCCGGTGCTGCCCATTGGAGTCGATAATGTGCCAATGCCGCCGAAGCAGCTTGACAGGTACGGCTGAGAAATTCTCGATAGTGATCCGATAAGCAAAGAGATAATCGCCATTAAGCGGGTTGCTTTGCTCCGGCTGGTAGAAAGCTTCTACCGTAATGCTTACCCCTTCGGTGACGTGCTGTATCATGGCTGGTTAAGTTTGGCATTAGGACGACATAGGTAAAAATATAGCATACAACCGGATTTTGGTATAAACTTTTCCACTTATTGGGGATTTAGATCGTCCCATGCTGCAATGATGAGATCATATTCATAACCCCGCTGCAACAAATAACGGATGAGTTTTTGCTTTCGTATGGAAGCAGGGGTGATTCCCCGGTATTCGGCCTGCTTTTTCCGCAGCAAGGTACATAAAGTATGATAATATGGTGCCGCCTCAATTTCTTCCATCCCTTTCCGGATGCAATACTCGGATACCTGCTTTTGCTTCAACGCTTGTACGATCTTTTTCCGTCCCCATTGTTTCAGGTTGAACTTGCCACGAGTATAAGACCGGGCAAAACGCTCTTCGTTTAAAAAGCCCTCGGCTATTAGAGAAGCGATAGCCTGTTCCAGCTCATCACCCCTGAAATTCAACATGAGCAATTTATGCCGGACCTCGCTATGGCAACGTTCCTGGTAGGCACAGTAGTGTTGTATGGCTTGCAGATCGGACATGAACAAAAACCGGGTTGAGCTTATTTTTTTTGAAACAGGATTTTGAGAAAATTCCAACCCTCGGAGAGCAGTACCTTGTAATTCATATGCCTGAATTCAATATGCTCTTTAAGCCTTGAAGGCTGTGCCCCTATGCGCAGCGCCGGTTTGTGGCGATAACTCTGGTATACGAACTCCAGGTCAAACAAATAGCGATCGATGGTGGTTCGGAGCATGATGTCTTTACCCCTTTGGTTAAAACCTTTCAGCCCGCATTGGGTATCGGTTATAGGCATCCGAAAACAAATACCGATCAGCTTTCGAAGAAATTTAGAAATAAACACCCGCATCGCCGGCACTTTTTGGTAATAGGACTCGTCTTTTGTGCCAATCACTACATCCATCTGCCCGGTATACAATTGCTGCCATACCTTCATCAGGCTCTGATTGCTATAAGGAAAATCTATATCCGTATAGATGACATATTGCCCTTTGGTCATGGATACACCATAACGCACGGCCGCTCCTTTGCCCTTGTTGTCAGCGTAGCCGGTCAATGTTAGCTGGGGCAGGTGTTGCTGTAGCAATACCTGATCAGCAGGACGGAGTTGGCCCCCGTCATTCACAATAATCAGTTCCGGCATAAACCCCAGTAAGCCACGCAATTCTTCTACGGCCTCAATGACATGGTGGTGCCAGTCTGCCACAGGGTTGTAGCAAGGCAATACAATACTTAAAAGCGGATCGGCCGGCGATTGTGTCATCAACGAAGTCGTTCTAAAGATTTAAGCAGTTTCTCGTCCTTCCTGATGCCGCCGAGTGCCAGAAACAGGAAAACCAGGACCACCACAGGCAGGAAGGCCCCCAGACGGTAAGCTGCACCCGGATCATTTGCATATGGCTGTACCTGCACCGCCAGCAGCCAACCAAGCAGGCCCAATACGATCAGTACATTCAGCCATATCAAGCCTTTCTGGGCTTTTCTGTTCTTGTACCGGAAAATGGTGACCAGGCTCAGCACGATACTGATGGAGGCGAGTATAATGCCCACATAGTCTTTAGCTATGGTAATGGACTGTGGAAGGGCATTTACAGTGGCATAATAATATGGCAGGTAGAATAAGCCACTCATGGCTATGGCGGCCAGCAGCAGCCAAACAGATTGTATGCGTTGAATCATAAAATGATGGTATTATCGTGAAATTAAAGTGATTTAGCTGATTATCTTGCCCATATACGGCCATAGTGCTTCCGGCAGATGCACGCCGTCTGCCTGCTGGTGGTTTTCCAGAAGGCAGGCAACAATACGGGGCAGTGCCAGGGAGCTGCCATTAAGCGAATGCAGCAACTGGGTCTTCCCGGTGCTGTCTTTATAGCGAATCTTCATCCGGTTGGTCTGGAAATGTTCGAAATTAGATACCGAGCTTACTTCCAGCCAGCGCTGCTGGGCAGCACTATATACTTCAAAGTCATAAGTGAGGGCAGAGGTAAAACTCATATCGCCGCCACATAGGCGGAGGATGCGATAGGGCAGATCGAGTGTTTGCAGCAGCCCTTCTACGTGTTTTACCATAGCCTCCAGGGTTTCATAGGAAGTTTCCGGCGTAGTCAATTGTACAAGCTCTACCTTGTCAAATTGATGCAGGCGGTTCAGTCCGCGTACATCCTTTCCGTAGGAACCCGCTTCCCTACGAAAACAGGGAGTGTAAGCGGTCATTTTTACGGGGAGCTCACTGTCTTTCAACAGGGTATCGCGATAGATGTTTGTCAGGGGTACTTCCGATGTGGGAATGAGGTAAAAATTGTCCTCGGTGGCATGGTACATTTGTCCTTCCTTGTCCGGCAACTGTCCTGTACCGTAAGCACTCTCTTCATTTACCATAAGGGGCACCTGATATTCGGTATAGCCTGCCTGGGTGTTGTAATCCAGGAAATACTGGACCAGAGCGCGTTGCAGGCGGGCACCCTGGTTCCGGTATACGGGGAAGCCACTGCCTGTCAGTTTATTGCCGAGTTCAAAATCAATAAGCTGGTATTGCTGTGCGAGTTCCCAGTGAGGTGCTGCAGTGCTGTCCAGTTGCGGCATGTTGCCGCCTTGACGTACCACTTCATTGTCTTCGGGACTGGTACCGGCAGGTACGCTTTCATGGGGCAGGTTAGGCACGCTTACAATGAGCTGATGCAGGTGAGCCTCGGCTTCCTGAAGTTGTTGCTGCAGGCTTTTGGCTGCTTCCTTCTGTTCCGCTACCTGTTTTTTCAGGCTTTCTGCCTCCCCGGTTTTCCCTGCGCCCATGAGTTGGCCAATGTTTTTAGAAGTGGCGTTCAATGTGGCAGCTAAGGTTTCACTTTGTTGTTGTAACTGTCTTTTTCTTTCGTCAGTGGCAATTATTTCATCAACAATTTCCGGTATTTTAAAATTCTTTTTTTGCAATCCCGCAAGTACCCTTTCTTTTTCCTGACGGAAGATATGAAGCGTGAGCATGTGTAAATTTTATTTGCAAGGCTTTCCGGGCCCTATTGTGATCAATGTAAACAGGTGACTTTATAAGCTGCGAAAATACAAAATCCTTTGTTCTGCTGTACAATAGCTGCGCTTTTCCTTATTAACGCACGTCCAGTGCATCGCGGAGCGCGTTACCTACAATGTTGAAAGCAAGAACCAGCAACATAATAGCCAGCCCGGGTATCAGTGCAGGCAGGGGATTGCCGGCAATAAGGAAACTGTAATGCTCTTTAATCATCAATCCCCAGGAAGGCGTAGGTGGCTGTACGCCGATGCCCAGGAAGCTCAGTCCGGCTTCGACCAAAATGGCTGTGGCAAAATTGGCGGCAGCAATCACCATAATGGGCCCTGCAATATTGGGAAGTATATGCTTGTAAATAATACGGCGGTTCGAATAGCCTAAGGCGCGGGCAGCAGTAATAAAGTCCATTTCCTTAACCTGCATCACCTGTCCCCGGATCAGCCGGGCGGCACTTACCCATGAAGTAAGTCCGATGGCCACAAATATTTCCCAAAAACCTTTGCCGATGGTGAGGGTAATAGCAAATACCAGCAGCAGTGTGGGTATCGACCACATGATATTGATGAGCCACATAATGGCGTGGTCTACCCAGCCTCCGTACCAGCCTGCCGATGCACCCAGTATTATACCTAAACCTATGGAAAGTACAACGGATACGACACCTACCGCAATGCTTACCCTGCTGCCTACCAGCAGGCGGGATAAAATGTCGCGGCCATAGCGATCTGTGCCTAACAGAAATCGTTGCTGTGTGATGCGTTGGTCTGCTACAACTGCCAAAGTGCTGCCGGGAGCCAGGTGTAGGTCTGCAAGGCTATACCTAAGGGTGTCTTCCAGCCCCTCATCGATATAATGCCTTACGTACAGGGTATCCTTGCTTAATGCGTAGCCATTGACAGGCACCTTTATGTGCCTGGTTTCCGTCCCGGTAAATAGCTTGAGTAGTTTACTTCTGGATTCTGGTTGCCTGCTTTTGGGTACTAAAAGAAATGTTTGTCTGAAGCCCATGGGGCGGGCACTTAGTTCCAGCGCCATGGTATTGGCATCCGGACTGTGGTCGGGTGCCAGGGGATAGGCAAATAGGGCGACCATAAAAGTGACTGCAATGAGTGCCAGGGCAATCATCGCCGGTTTTTTACGGTAAAGTTTTTTGCGTATGGAAGTTGCCTGTACCAGTGGAATACTTTTAAGGAAAAGGTGCAATTTACCAAAAAAGAAAAAGCAAGACCGGAATAGGAGTAGATCTGCTCCGGTCTTGCTTCATCAGGCTTCTGGTTAATCCGTAGTTTTATTGCTTTTATGCTGATCCTTTGCCGGTATTCTGCGGGCCTTCTTAAGTGCTTCCTGCAACAAGTATTCTACCTGGCCATTCACACTTCTGAACTCGTCAACTGCCCATTTTTCCAATGCCTGGTACATTTTGGGGTCCAATCGTAACACAAAGTTTTTCTTTTCTGCCATTATGGTCTCCTTTTTAGGTATGAAGGGTGCCTGCGTTTACTACCGGGCTCACCGAACGTTCGCCACAGAGTACCACCAGCAGGTTGCTCACCATAGCGGCTTTCTTTTCTTCATCCAGGTCTACAATATTTTTCCGGCTGAGTGCCTCTAATGCCATCTCTACCATGCCTACCGCCCCTTCTACGATTTTACTGCGCGCCGCCACTATGGCTGAAGCCTGCTGGCGTTGCAACATCGCACTGGCTATTTCCGTAGCATAGGCGAGGTGGCTTATCCGGCCTTCAATAACGGAGATGCCCGCCATAGCCAGCCGTTCAGCTATTTCATTTTCAAGCATTTCATTTACTTCATTGGCGCTACTGCGCAAGGTCAATTCAGCGCCCGAATCTTCCATATTGTCGTAGGCAAACGCCCCGGCCAGTTTGCGGATGGCGGCTTCGCTTTGGGTATGGACAAAGTCCTGGTAGTTGTCTACCTCAAAGGCTGCCTTAAAGGTGTCGGAAACACGCCACACGACAACTGCACCAATCATAATCGGATTGCCATGTTTATCATTCACTTTAAGGGTCTGGGTATCGAAATTCACCGCCCGGAGCGAAATTTTACGCTTGGTATAGAATGGGTTTATCCAAAAGAAACCGCTGTCCTTTACGGAACCCACATATTTACCAAACAGGTTCAATACCCGGCTGCTGTTGGGCTCAATAGCGATAAAGCCGGGCAGGACAAGCAGTAGCGTAATAATAATGACAACCATAAGCGTGATAAACAGGCTGGAGGGTTGATGGCTAATCTGCACACCCAACACAACAATGGCTGCTATCAATAATAGTGTAACAACTAACATGAGCCATCCCGACGACGGCTTGCGTACTTTTTCCTGAGAAGTAATTTGTGGTATCATAGCTTTTCTGATTTGATATCAAAGTAATATCATTTTGATAAATTTTCCAAATTTTTTATAAAAAAAGGACTGGCCATAGAGCCAGTCCTGAAAGGTTATATGGGTGTATCCCGAAAATTTAATCAGGATAGGTAAAACCGTAATAGTACATGCCATTGCGACCGGGATACAGGCCGCCGATCTGTATGGTGCTGCCCGGTGCTGCACGCAGCATTCGTTCAATGTCCCTGACTTCATCTACCTGCTCATCATTGATAGAGGTAATCACGAAGCCCTGACGTATGCCCGAGGCCTTTAACAGGGCACTCTCGCCCAGTTTTTTCACTTGTACACCACCTTCAATACCCAGTTTGTCCGCTTCTGCCTTGCTTAGTGTCTGTAAAGTAGAGCCAAAGAGGGTGCCGCTTTGGTTATTGTTTGTTGCCAGGGAAGGTTCATCGAGCCCCTGGAGTGTCACCTCAGCGGTGGCTGCTTTATTGCTTCTGTGGTAGTCGACGGCGATCTTATCACCCGGATGGTAACGGGCTACAAGTTCAATCAGCTGGGGCGCATTGCGCACGTCTGCACCATTAATGCCGGTAATGTAATCGCCTTTTTTCAGCCCGGCTTTTTCGGCTCCGCTTCCGGGCATCACCTTGTTAATATAGACACCTTTGCTGTTTTGAAAGTCATCCGAACTGATGCCCAGTTGTTCCGCCTGTTGGGGGTTAATATTGTTGAGGTCCAGTAGTTCGGCACCCAGGAAACCTCTTTTTACCTTGCCGTACTGAATGATGTCGGTAGCTACTTTTTGGACCAGGTTGGAGGGTATGGCATACGAATAGCCGGCATAGGTACCCGTAGGCGAGGCGATGGCAGAGTTGATGCCGATCAGCTGGCCCTGGGTGTTGACGAGGGCGCCACCACTGTTTCCGGGGTTTACCGCCGCATCGGTCTGGATAAAGGATTCAATGGCTGCCCCCCTGTCGGCATTGCGTTGATTAATGCCTATAGACCGGCTCTTGGCACTCACGATGCCTGCTGTTACTGTGGCGTCAAGGTTTAAAGGGTAGCCGATGGCCAGCACCCACTGCCCTAATTTTACCTGATCGGAATTGCCCAGGGTGACGTAAGGAAAGTTACTGCCTTCAATCTTCAACACGGCCAGGTCGGTTGCGGCATC
>JBEBUO010000006.1:0-27792 GCA_040393285.1 Taibaiella helva
CCTTCCTGCTTCCTGAAGTCATAGTAAGGTAGCTCATGTGCCTGTGCCATCTGGCGCAACAGGTCTTTGATCCGGTTGGTTGGCTCGGCCTGGAGATAACATACATCAATATCCACCACTTTATCAAACATACCCGGCGCATGAAAACCCAGGGCAGGTTTGCGCGTTATGGCCTGATCTCCCGCTGCGGCTATCTCCTCTGCCGTAAGGTATTGCTGGGTGCTGAAGGTAAATTCCAGCTTGTTGCGATACGCCTGTGTTTGCGCGCTGCCCAATATAGGTGGCAGTTGCGGCAGGCTTACCTGTCCTATTCTGCTCAGCTGATCCGCCACCTGTTGCTGTTTGTACAACAATTGCTTGTCGTAGGGCAACATTTGCCACTTACAGCCACCGCAGGTGCCAAAATGACTACAAAAAGGCGTTACCCTGTCGGCAGCTGGGGTAACGATGCGCAGGGCCTTGCCTTCGGCAAAGCTGCTTTTATTTTTAAGTACCAGCACTTCGGCCACATCGCCGGGTACGGCACCGGTTACAAAGAGGGTTTTACCATCTTCCATGTGCGCTATTGATTTCCCTTCGGCGGCATAGCGCTCCAACCTTATCGCGTCAATTACTGTCTTCTTATTTTTTCTGGCCAATTTTGATGCATGTTAATCCTTTGCAAAGGTAGGGTGATTTTCCAAGTGTTGCCCTGCCGTTCTGTAGATTTGATGCGCCAAACACCAGGTGTGCTTTCTTCATGATAAAAAAAATCCGCATCGATACAATGAGATTATTCCTGACCTCCTGCCTGATATTTTTCAGTGCTTTTTCAGCATCTGCTCAAAAAGACGGTTATCAACTGAAGATCAACTTCAAACATGATGTGAACGACGAGTATGTCTATCTGGCGCACTATTACGTCAAGCCCTTGCCGACCATTTACAAGACCGACTCAGCCAAGGTAATCAATAAGCGCAGTGCGGTGATTTCCTCAAAAGACAGCATACTGGGAGGCATCTATATGGTGCTGTTTGACAACATGAGTAAATACACCGAATTTATTCTGGATAACGGCGATGCGTTTGAAATTCAGATCGACACTGCAAACATGCCGGCCAATGTCAGTTTTAAAAACAGCCCTGAAAATGAGCGCTACCTGGCATACGAAAAATTCCTGCTGGATTATGGAAAAAAACAACAGGCGCTTTCCACATCCTTAGCTGAAGCAAAAAACGCTGCCGACACGCAAGCCATACGTGAAGAGAGTAAGGTACTTGCCAAAGCACTCACAGACTACCGGAAACAATATGCGGAACAATATCCCAATACCTTTCTGAGCAATGTATTCAATGCCTTGAGGCTACCGGAGGTACCGGAAGGCACGCATTACCAGGAAGACGGGAAAACAGTAGATTCCAACTTTTCTTACACGTACTATAAAAACCATTACTGGGACTATTTCAACCTGAAGGATAACCGGCTGATGTTTACCCCGATCTTCGATGCCCGCCTGGATGAATATTTCAATAAACTGGTGATTCCTTTTCCGGATTCTGTAAATGCAGAGGCAGATGCTTTCCTGGAAAGGGTACGCCCGGCCTCCGAAGTATTTAAATACAGCCTGTACTGGCTGGCCCGTAATGCGGAGAATAGTAAGATTATGGGCATGGATGAAGTGTTTGTGCACCTGGTAGAAAACTATTACATGAAAGGTGATGCATTCTGGCTGGACTCCGCCACCCTGGCTAAATACGAAGACAGGGCCAAGAAAATTGCACCCAATGTGATTGGCAACATTGCCCCGGATATTATACTGCAAAGTGTAAATACGCTACAGGATAAATCCTTGCATTCGATGGACAGCAAATACACCTTACTTATTTTCTGGTCGCCAGAATGTGGCCATTGCTTAAAGGAAATACCTCAAATAGACTCCTTGTACCGGAGCACTCTAAAAGATATAGGGGTGCAGGTCTACTCTGTAATCACCGAAGGGGAACTGAGCAAGATACAGGAAACCATCAACAAACTTGACCTGGGCGAATGGACTAATGTGGTAGACGCGCACAACAAAAAGGCCTATAAATCTCAGTACGATGTATTCTCCACACCAAAAATATACCTGCTGGATGCCGACAAGAAAATTATCGGGAAAGGCCTGGACCACAGCAATATCCTGGAGGTGATCGACTGGGTGGAGAAAAAACAAAATGTACCCCACTAAAATTATAAGTTATGATAAAGCCCGGATACCTCTCAGGTTCCGGGCTTTTCTGTTTCCTGTTGTTCAAACAATTGCTAAGCTCGATATTTGTACCTCAATACTATTTCATGAAGTCTATTTTGTTCTTATTTGTAGCTTGCATCGGTAGCTTAGGCATCCATGCCCAGGAAACAACACTTAACCAGGATATTGCCGAGCAACTGGCCCGGCTCCCTTTATCCTGCATCCCACAGGAATTTCCCAATAAGACATCTCACTCCGCGGATGCGGCCGAAGATGCGCGCCTGCTGCCTTCCGAACTTCACCCTGCTTTCTATGGCTGCTTCGACTGGCACAGTAGTGTACATGGTCACTGGATGCTGGTCCGGCTGCTGAAGACGTTTCCCGAGCTGCGTAACCGAGATAGCATCATAGCAGTGCTCAGCCCATCATTTACCCTGGAAAAGATGCAGGCAGAAGCCGACTACTTCTCTGCCTATTCGGTAGCCAGCACCTTTGAGCGTACTTACGGCTGGGCCTGGTTGCTGCAATTAGATCATGAATTGCAAACCTGGAATGACCCACTTGGCCAAAAATGGCATGAGGCCATGTATCCCCTGACCCAGAAAATAGTGGACTTGTGGAAGGCCTATTTACCCAAACAAACCTACCCCAATCGTACGGGCGTGCATCCCAACACCGCCTTCGGGCTAAGCTTTGCACTAGACTGGGCCCTAAGTATCGGTGATACCTCGTTTCAACACATGATCGAAGAAAAGGCACGCTATTTTTATGCGGATAATAAAGCCATACCGGCCTATCTGGAACCGGACGGGAGCGACTTCTTTTCGCCCAGCCTGCAAGCAGCCGAACTGATGAGTAAGGTATTACCGGCACAAGATTTTATTTCCTGGCTGGAAGCCTATTATGAACCCCGGAGCCTGGAGCGTATTTGCCAGTTGCCCCATGTGAGTGACCGTAGTGATTACCAGATCGTACATTTGGATGGGCTCAGCTTTTCCCGGGCCTGGTGCATGCGGCATATAGCCGCTAAGCTGCCACCGGACCATCCTTTTGTTGCCCTGTTTCAAACAGCAGCCCGCGATTTTTTAAACCAAACACTGCCCGAAATCTTTAACGGACATTACGGTGGTGCACACTGGCTGGCGTCTTTTGCCGTTTATGCACTGGGCGCCGAATAAAAAACGGTTTCATGCCTGCGCATATTGCAGGGTCTGTTTAAAAAATGTCCGTCGCTCCTCACCCGCCTGGTCGTATCCGAGCAAGTGGTTGTGCCAGATGGATACAAAACAACCCTCTGTTTCCTTCACTTTCAGGTACAGACGTTCCCATTCAGAAAAAGCCTCAGCCACGCTGTGTTGCTGATAATACCAGGACGTAGCATCCATATACACAAAGGGGTGCACCCGCAGATCGCTGAGCGCCTCCCGCTTGAGGTCGTACCACAAAAAAGGTCTGGACGTGCCGGCACGAAAACCATTTTGCTCCGGGTAGCCCATAGAATATTCGTTTCGGATACCGGCACGGATAAGCTGGCGATAGGTATCCGGCAAAGTAAATTTCACGTAATGCTGCCTGCTGTTCGTTACCGGCTGGCCCGAAAGGTGTTCCAACAAGGTTATTTCCTGCGAGCGCATAGCAGGATCCCCGTGTGCCGCATAGGAGGGGTGGATGCCCGTTGGGTATTGATCCGACAATTTTTCTATCAGTTGTTTCATGGCCGGATGCGAGGGATCAATGTTCCTGTCGTACTTACTGCCCCGGCCCAGCAGGAAAAAGAACAAAGGCTTTTCGGGCATGGGGAGCCGGAGCAGCTCGTCAAAACAATCAAAAGGATCGGTGGCTTCACCCGCCAATACGGCCCGGCGTTGCCGCAAACCGGCCACATTACCCGATAATATATCTTTCAAGCGCCCCCCCCATTGTCGCCGCCAGCCCTTGTACAGGTAATGCCAGGCAATGTCTACATCAAAACTTACCTGATAGCTGCATGGGGGGCGCTTGAGTGTGAGTGCAAATTGATGTTCCAATATGCGCTTTAGTTGGCCTATCCATTCGTCCACTACAGGTTGTTGCAGAAAAGCATACTGCCCAGCTGCCGAGGCCGAAGCCGGGAATCTTCCGTGCCGGTCGGGAGTAAAGGGCAAGTACTCTTCGTATCGGCTCAGCAGGTAAAATACTGCGGAAAACAGATCGAAAGGGATTAGCGCTCCGGGTTGGTTGTAAAACAACACGGTAGTTTTTTTCCAGCGTTGCACGGACAGGGATCGGGAACGAATGTCCTCCTCCTCCAGCAAGCCCGAGGGATGCAGGCAAATGCTGCCCTCCGGTTTCACCTGCTTGTCGTATACCAGCTTAGGCCCTTGCCATTGCCGCCATTCCTCTTCATCGGCAGTAATACGGCAGGTAAGGCCCAGTTGTTCGGTAAATATCCAGTGCAATACATATACCAGCCGACCGGTATGAATAGAAGAGAACAATAAAAGGGTATGTTTCAACGGATAATTTTAAGGTCGCTAAAATAACAAATCTGCCGGGAAAACATATACCCTGCTCCGCTAGTACCTTAACTATTAGGAACATCAATTAGCCGCTGGAAGTGTTAATTGGTGTTAAAATATATTAATACTTTCTTATCAAATCTTTATTCTACCCCTAACTTTTTATTTTTGCTCGGAACACATCCATGCCGAATGAAGCAGCACTCTACTATCTTATCGACATGCCTTGTTGCATTAGTCCTGTTTTCTTCCTGCACTACTACGCAGCCGCTGGCTACCTCCAGCGCAATGAAGAAGTCTCCGGAATTTATCGAAGGCCTTACCCTGTCGGGCGGAAGCAATAATATCAAAATGGCTCCCAGGATTACACCCAGCCAGGCTGCTATGGAGGCCGCTGAGCTTGAGACTGCGGAAAACAGGTTGCATGTAATGTCCGATATACGTAAGGGCAAGGGCACTAATATGGGCCTTTATTCGTTTATTGAAGAATGGTACGGTACGCCTTACCGCTTCGGTGGTACTTCCAAGACAGGTATTGATTGTTCTGCTTTTGTACGCACCCTTTACGAAAACGTATACAGCCTTAGCCTTACCCGTACTTCACGCGACCAGTTTGCCGCTACCATGCGACTTAAAGATAAGGCCGAACTAAAAGAAGGCGACCTGGTATTCTTTAAAATACGCTCCCGGAACATTTCTCATGTGGGGGTATATCTTTCTGATGGCAAGTTTGTACATGCCTCTTCCAGTCGCGGTGTTGTCATCAGCGACCTGAACGACCACTATTGGGTACGTTATTATGCAGGAGGCGGCCGTATTGGCGATCAGAGCTGATTTCTTTTCCTCCACCTGAAATAGATATGCCAAAGGCAAAAAAATTCCGGCACTTTTTTTTGGATAATTTTAAAAAGCCGTTATCTTTGCCCTCCCAAAGCAACACGCAGTTCTTTACTTTACATGCAGAAGTAGCTCAGCTGGTAGAGCACAACCTTGCCAAGGTTGGGGTCGCGGGTTCGAATCTCGTCTTCTGCTCAGCAAAATTCCAAGCTTTTCCGGGTTTGGAATTTTTTTTGTCTTCGCTGTATCTTACAGCAAGGGCCCTGGTGGTGGAATTGGTAGACACGCAGGACTTAAAATCCTGTTTGCAGCAATGCAAGTGCGGGTTCAAGTCCCGCCTGGGGCACAGGTTACAGGCCGTTCAGCAATGAACGGCTTTTTTTTGGCAACGCGTCCGCAACTAAAGCTTCCCGTACAATTGCCCGGACACCAAAGAATTCCTAAATAGTTTATCGGCTTCCTTTTTCCGCAGTACCTGCATGTTGCCCCAGACTCATTTTATTCTGGTGTAAGCAAAATGGCCTTTTATATGCTGGTTGAGAAAGGCTCCTTTGGAGCGGACTTTTTTCATGGCCTGATAGGTGGCTGACGGTACTTCTTTGTACGCATACAGGCTTCCCGAATGGTAAAAAACATAGAGCAACCGTTCGGCTTCATTGTAAGTAATCTTTGCAATGACAGAGGAGGGCATGACTGATTATTTTTCTCTATTTGTGCCGCTTGCTTTTTCGATACACGCGTTTCTCCTGTTTCATTCTTTCTTTGATATCGGTTTCAACAGCGCCTTGTGTGGATGGGTGAAACAGATTACCGGAAGTATCATCCACTACAGGCGACAGCTTTATTTGATGCCGGTACACAATGTTCGTGGCTATACGATTAGATAGCCGGGGCAGTAAGCCATGCACCACATAAGCCGTATGCGTTTTCCAGCCTACAGCCATATCCCTGTTGCGCCGCCTTGCTGCTGCATGCATCACGGCATGTACGGCCTTTTCTGTCCTGTCCATCAGACCCATGCGGGGCGCATGACCTGTATGATTGGCCGCATGATCCCATATAGGTGTATTGAGCGCCCAGGGATCGACTGAAACCAGCCTTATATCCTTCATGCCCTGCAGGCGCAATTCCTGCCGGATGACGATCCCCATATTTTTAATCGCGGCCTTTGTGGCCGCATAGCTGGACTGGTAGGCCGTTGGTATGCGACGCTCTGCCGAGGCAATATTGATCAACTTACCATATCCCTGCTGCTGAAACTGCCGTATGGCTGCATAACTGCCGTATAAGGTGCCTTTCATATTTACGTCTATTACACGATCGTGTTCGCCCAAAGGAGTTTCCCAGAAATTTCCGAATACGGTTACTCCTGCATTATTGACCCAGACATCTACCTTACCCCACTCGCGCAGGCTGTTCTCCATCAGGTGCGCTACCGCCTTTGCATCACTGATGTCGGTTGGCACCACCAGACTTTCACCACCCGAAGCCCGGATCTGAGCCGCTACTTGTTCCAGCTCGGCCTGGTTACGGGCAGCCAGCACTACTTTGGCACCATAGCTACCTGCTTCCAGGGCTATACCTCTGCCCAGACCGCTGCTGGCACCCGTCACTACCCATACCTTACCCGCTATCCGCGCCCGTATTGCCGTTCCCGGCCGACGGGTAGCACAGGCTTGCAGTAGTATTGCTGCCAGCCAAATGATAGGTATCAAATGTTTCATCATTGAAAGAGTAATTGTAAGAAAACATAAAAAATGCCGGGCCTCCTACAAACGGGTACAGCACGGCATTCTTTACTTCTTTAGTTGATGCTAAACCGATGCTTTGTACTGGTCGCGCATCGCTTTGATCTTGTCATGAGCAGCAAGCTGCATTTGCTGTTGCCGGCTCACTAGCGAAAGCGCATTGCCTGACAGATCGCCGGAGGCCACGGCAGACTCATAAGCCTTTTTAGCTGCATCTTCACCGCCCTCACAACTCGCCAGGATACCTTTGGCATCATCGCCGCCAAATGTAGCTTTTACATCCATCCAGGCCCGGTAAATTTTACCACTCATAGTGGTATCTTCATCCGATTGTCCACCCAGTTGGGTCATCTCCTTGTTCAACTCCCGTTTGTTTTCCTGGCTTTGTCGTTCATAATCCTGAAAAAGAGTAAGCAATCCGGCGTCGGCTCCTTTAAGGTTTTCGCTGGCTTTTTTATAGCCTTCTATGCGGTCGTTGTTGATGCGTACCAGGTCATTAAGTACTTCTAATTGCTGTTGGTTGTTCATAACTAAGCTTTTTACATGGTCAAATAATTTCCCCGAACCCTTTGATTCCGGCTCAACTACGGCTGCATCGGTTTCCTATAGGCAAGGTAAATTCCATAGATGACACGCATGCGATCAGGCAATTTACCCGGGGTATATAGCATGCATGCAAAAATTGATCCGCAGTACCGCGTAAGACGTGATTGCCGGCTGCAACCACCGGGAACACAAGGACTACCCCAGCAGGAAGCAAGAAAAGTGATCCACAACGGCAGCATAAGATTGGGTATTAAAATACCCAAGCGGCGCACTTATTACCCGATACCGGATCAGGTGTAAGAAAAGAAAAGGTGCTAATACGGTGCTAGATACATCGCTCAGTTGTATAAACACCGGTGGCAAAGAACGGTTCTTTAAATGGATAATTCCATTAGCGGTCGGAGCAACTTAAACTGCTCGATTTATAGGCAACACTATTGTCTTTGTTTCTATAAAATGCTTTTGGATGAAAGCGATTGTCGGAAGAAGGTATAGGCAGCAAGCCAATTCACACCTGTAGTACAGCACGGTATTTTTACTGCTTACTTTATGCTAAGCCGATACTTTTCGGTTCTATTTGTTTATAGCTTATTTACCAACTGTAATGTCCTCAAATCATAAATAGCGATTTCGCTTTTATCAGTTTTGTCGTATTTGCCATTGTTGTTGGTGTCGAAGATACCGGTAATAACAATAGTTCCTGTCTTCTTATTCACCACCCATGACTGAACAAATAGTCTACTGTCGGTAAGCTGAGACTTTTCCTTCCCATCAGCAGAAAAGATAATTATTTGTGTAGGATCCTGCAAGTCAATACCATTCTTCCCGTCTACGTCAAGTGTTCGAGCGGACATCAGTATTTTATTGATACCCAAACTGTCAATTTTAATTTGTTCTATTTTCCCAATATGCCCGTCATTAGGAAAATCAACCTGATGAGACGCTCCGCTTTTGGTATCTATAAAGAGCAAATACCTGTTTTTGACATCTGCTCCTTTTCCCCGGTTCTCCATAGACCCAATTACATATGCCGTTCCTTCGACCTCTGTCAGTTTATTGATCCTGGTATAGTTGTATTTGTCCTGACCATATAAGGAGGTTAGGCCAAGGATGAGCATCAGTGTGATTATTCCTTTCATATATTTTGCTTCAGTTTGCCTTACATGAAAATTCTGTATCAGCCATGTCACTTCTATGCTACAAGGAGCAAAGGCTGGGGAACTAAGGGAGGGGATGCTCCATCAGGACTCGCTACTTTTTCACAGGTATTTATAACCAGCGCAACAGCATATCAGGAGCCAGCCCGATCACAATGATGATGGCAGCCGTTATGGAGAGCAGCAATTTGTCCCGGTTACTTACCGGGCTGGCCAGCGCCACCTCACCCTGCTTGAAGTAAATGGCCATGATTACTTTAAAATAGTAGTATACAGATACCGCAGCCATCACCAGGCCAAAGAACACCAGCCATAGCAAGGTACTACTGTGCTCCATCAGTGCCGTAATCATATAGTATTTGGCAAAGAAGCCGGCCGTAGCCGGAATACCCGCAAGCGACAAGAGGCAAATGGTAGCAACTAAAGCCAGGAAAGGCTCTTTACGTGCCAGCCCGTTAAAGCCGTCGTAAGTATAATCCTTGAGCTTCATCAATACCGCAAAAATGCCGATAGTAGCTACGCTGTATGCCACGGCATAAATAATCAGGCCTTTCATGCCCGTAGCATTAATAGCCAATACCGCAAACAGCATAAAACCCGCCTGAGCGATAGAAGAGTAGGCCAGCATACGCTTCACACTCTGCTGGAAGACTGCTGTAATATTACCTACAAACAAAGTAGCTGCCGTAATGATGGACAAGACAAGGGACCAATGTGCGTGAACAGGCCCTAAGGAATACATAAACAGGCGGATAAAGGCAACGAAGGCAGCCACCTTAACAATAGTGGCCATAAACGCCGTAAAAGGTGTGGGGGCACCATCATACACATCGGGTGTCCAGAAGTGCATGGGTGCAGCAGATACTTTAAAGCCCAGTCCCACCATCAGCAACAGGATACCGGAAAGCGCAAGGGTATCAATACCCTTGTTCATAAAGTCGAATTGTGCCAGGTCAAAGGTACCCATGCTACCATACAAAAGAGCCATACCCATCAGCAGGATGCCGGTAGAGAACGAGCCCATCAACAGATACTTAAGCGCCGCCTCGCTGCTTTTCAGATTACGCTTGTCGCTACCGGCAAGGACGTACTGAGGTATGGAAAGGATCTCAATACCTAAAAACAAGATCAGCATATTGCTGTATCCGGATAGCAGGTTGACCCCCGTTAATATAAAGAAAATAAGGGCATAATACTCACCCGCATGTTGGCCTACCTGTTCAATATGGCGGGCATTTAACAACACGTATAATAATGTAATGGCACTCGTCAGCGTACCAAACCATATGGAAAAAGTGTCATAGCGCAACATATTGTTGAACAGGGGCCGTACTACCCCATTGGCCTGGCTCAGTTCCACCAGTTCCCAGATATGCAATCCGGTAAGTGCTGCCAATAAAACAACGGCCATAAGGCTCAACGACTTTTTTTCCCTTACCGACAGGGAACCAAACATCATGATAAGGCCGAATACTGCTGTAGCTATTAATGGTTTCATCAAAAAAAATAAAAAATAAGTTTAAAAAGGCACTACCTGTTCACCGTTCATCCGAAGCGGTCAAGCAAATACACCCATTAACACACCGGGATACACACCCAGTAATAAAATCAGGGCGATAATAACGACAAGCCCGATCAGTTCTCCCCGGTTCACATCAGCCACCAAAAGCCCCTTACGGCTTTCTCCGTAAGCTACCTTTTGTACCATATTGAGCGTGTATATGGCGCCCAGTATAATGCCCAGACCGGCCACCACCATATAAGTAATGTGATAAGGATGAGCACTTTGAAAAATACCATGAAATAACATGAATTCACCGATGAACCCGTTGGTGAGCGGGAGTGCGATATTGGCAAACGCGATGATGACCAGGGCTACGGCCATAACAGGTGCCTGACCGGCCATACCACCAAGCTCGCGTAAATTCCGCGTTTGATAACGCTGCTCAATCATAGAAACGATCAGCCACATACCCGTAATGTTGATACCATGGTTAAACATCTGTATGATAACCCCGTTGGTGGCGATATCGGTCTGTGCAAAAAGGCCGGTAATCATCAGCCCTACGTGCGCTATCGAAGAATAAGCAATGAGTCGCTTCAGGTCGCTTTGTACCATCGCCAACAAGGAGGCGTATATAATGCCAATTACCCCAAGGCTCATCACCGCCGTATCCCAAAAGGCTACACCTGCCGGGAATACAGGTAGTATCCATTTAGCGGTGGCAAACAAACCCATTTTAACCATTACCGCACTCAGTACAATGGTCACCGGTGTAGCGCTCTGCTCATAGGTATCCGGCTGCCAGGTATGGAAAGGGAAAATGGGCATTTTAATACCAAAGGCAATAAAGAAGCAACAAAACAACAGCTGTTGCGCCAGTTCGGGCAGCGCAGCACCGGTTTGGGCTATCGTTTGCCAGTCAAAACTACGGGCAGGTGTTTGGAGATAGAGGTAGATCAGGCCGGCCAACATCAGCAGGCTACCCAAAAAGGTGTACACAAAGAACTTGAAAGTAACAGGAATACGTTTGGGTCCGCCCCACATAGAACAAAGGAAATATACCGGTACCAAAGCCAATTCCCAAAAGAAGTAAAATAGCAGCAGGTCATTGGCCAGGAAAACACCCATCAAGCCGGTCTGGGCCAATAACATAAGTCCGAAAAACCGGGGATCTTCGGTCAGGGGTTTTTTCCACTGACTGATAAAAATAAGCGGGAAAACAACGGCGGTCAATAAAGTCAGCACCGCACCCATGCCGCTGGCCGATAAGCTGAACTGAGCCCCCAAGGAAGGAATCCAGGTTCTCTGAAAAGAGGTAGCGTAATCCGGACAACAGACCAGGATGGCGAGGACCAGGGTCACCAATGTACTGAAAAGGGTCCACCCTTTAACTACTGAGCCCTTTAGCGTAAAGCTCAGCAGACCGGTCACTAAGGGAACTAAGATTAAAAGTAATAATAACATTGCTATAATTGAACGATAAATGTTTTTTTTAAAAGTTGCTGCCTGCAGCGCTATGGTACTTCTCGTGCATCTATCCTACCAGGATGAGACCTACGATCAGGAGCAACACAACACCGATTACCATACCGAAAATATAGGTGCCTACCTGGCCGTTTTGCAAGAGGCGTAAACGTCCGCTACCCCAGCTTACAAGCCGACCGGCACCATTCACCAAGCCATCTATACCTTTTCGCTCCGCATACTTATCCAGCACCAGGGCCAGACCCTTCATGGGTTTCACAACAACAGCCTGATACAACTCATCCACATACCATTTATTGGCCAAAACCCTGGCCAGACCATTATCTTCTTTGAACGTACCTTTCCTGCAGTATACATAGGCCCATATGATCATGAGCACGATCAGGCTCACGGAGCAAGCCATCAGCAACCATTCCGTGCTGTGACTGAGGTGGTGTACATTGAAATTACTTACTACCGGTGCCAGGTATTCGGCCAGCAGGTGGTGTTCGCTCATCACCGGTGGCAAACCTACATAACCCCCGATCACCGACAGGATAGCCAGTACAATCAGCGGGAAGGTCATGGAAGCCGGACTTTCATGCAAATGATCTTGCTGCTCGGAAGTACCCCGAAACTGACCTGTAAACGTGAAAAAATACAGGCGGAACATATAAAATGCCGTCATTAAAGCGCCGCCCAGGGCTAAATAGTAATAAATAGGATTCTTGGCAAATGCGGCAGCCAGTATCTCATCCTTAGAGAAAAAACCCGAAAAGCCGGGAATGCCCGCAATGGCCAGGCAAGCCAGCAGGAAAGTAACCTGAGTAATACGCATGTACTTTCCTAAGCCACCCATCTTACGCAGGTCCTGCTCCCCGCCCATAGCATGGATCACTGATCCGGCACCAAGAAACAGGAGGGCTTTGAAAAAGGCATGGGTCATAACATGGAAGACAGCGCCGGTATAGGCGCCTACGCCTAGTGCCAAAAACATATACCCCAACTGACTTACAGTTGAATAAGCCAGTACTTTCTTAATATCATTTTGTTTCAGCGCTATGCTGGCCGCCAGCAATAAAGTAGCCAGGCCTATGATGGCGATGAGAGTTTGTGCGGCCGGAGCCAGGTTATACAACACACTGCTACGGGCAATCATATAAATACCTGCCGTTACCATGGTGGCCGCATGTATCAGCGCCGATACCGGCGTAGGACCCGCCATGGCATCGGGCAACCAGGTGTACAAAGGTATCTGTGCACTTTTACCCATAGCACCGATAAAGAAGCAAATGGCAATGGCATTCATGGTGCCTGTAGCTACCTGCGTACCTCCTGCCAATTGGGGAAAAAGTTCGGCATAACCTGCCGTACCAAAATGGTACATGGTGAGAAACATACCAACCAGAAAGCCCAGATCACCAATACGGTTCATAATAAAGGCTTTCTTACCGGCGTTGGTAAAGTCGCGGCGTTTATACCAGAAGCCGATAAGCAGGTAGGAGGCCAGACCCACGCCTTCCCAGCCGATGAACATAATCACATAGTTGGCGCCCAGGACGAGCAACAACATGGAAAATACAAAGAGGTTGAGAAAGGCAAAATATTTCGTGTATCCCGCATCGTCATGCATATATCCCGTGGAATATACGTGAATGAGAAAGCCCACCCCGGTAATGATCAGTAGGAAGAGACAGGAAAGAGCATCTACCTGGAAAGCAAACGGCACGTGCAGGTCGCCGGCACGAATAAAATCGAAAAGGTGTACGACACCCCCTGCTTCAGGATTTGACTTTACCTCAAAAAAGAGCAATAAAGAAACCGCAAAGGAAGCCAGTACAGCACCACTGGCCAAAATGCCGGAAACTTTTCTGGGCATTGATTTCCAAAAAAGGCCATTGAGTATAAATCCGATGAGCGGGAATAAGGGAACCAGGTAAACCAAATCTTTCATAAAGTGTAATAAAATAAAGAATAAAAACGCCCCCGGTGCAGGTCTTTCACAAGCACCTTGTTGTTCTTAGTTAGTTTTTTAACCGGTTTAAGATATTGATATCTACCGAATGTATCTTACGGTACACCATGACGATAATAGCCAGACCTACGGCTACCTCTGCCGCCGCCACCACCATGATGAAAAACACGAAGATCTGGGCATCGGCAGTGCCAAACATCTTGCTGAAGGCCACCATCAGCAGGTTCACCGCATTCAGCATCAGCTCAATGCTCATAAACACAATGATGGCGTTCCGGCGCATCAATACACCCATAACACCGATGGTGAATAACATTAAACTCAGGAACAGGTAATTTTGAATAGGCATAATTAAATTTCTTTTACGTGCATGTTCGTTTGGCGAATAAATGTTTTTAAGCCTTCAGCTCCTTTTCTTTCTTGCCCAATACCATGGCGCCAACCATAGCACTCAGGAACAGGACGGAACTCAATTCAAAAGGCAATACGTACTCCTGAAACAAGACCATGCCCAGATGATGAATGAGCCCCTGCTCTCCCTCACTGGATACCGAAGCTTTCATATCGGCCGAATGCAGGGCCGCAATGATCACCAGAAAGAGGGCACCACCACTCAGCACAGCGGCAAACTGTACCAGCCTGCTCTTTTGGGGCTCCGTATCTGAATTCAGGTTCATCAGCATGATCACAAACAGGAACAGAACCATGATGGCACCGGCATAAACGATAATGTTAACGACGGCCAGGAACTGTGCATTCATGAGCACATAATGCCCGGATATGGCAAAAAATGTAGCGATAAGAAACAACACACTCTTCACGGGATTGCGGCTGAGGATGACACCCAGGGCGCAACCGATGACCATGGCAGATAAAAACCAAAACAGGATTTCGTGTAAAGACATTATTTAATTCAAAATGAAAAATGAAAAATTTAGCTTCGCGGACAGGTGCATCACCCGGCGGAACCGGCTATCCCTTTGTCTCTTCGGCGGCTTTTGCGGCATCCCTTTGGGCCATTTGTTCCGCTGTTATCAGCATATCTTCCTTTTTATACACAAAGTACTCCCGGGTATAATTGGCCGGCATCACCGTTTCCGATAAGTAAATAGCATCTTTAGGGCAGGCTTCTTCACAAAACCCGCAAAAGATACAGCGCAGCATATTGATCTCGTACCTGGCCGCATATTTCTCTTCCCGGTACAAATGTTCTTCTCCCTTCTTGCGTTCGGCTGCTTCCATGGTAATGGCCTCGGCCGGACAGGCCAGGGCACATAAACCGCAGGCAGTACAACGTTCTCTACCCGCTTCGTCGCGGTTAAGTACGTGCAGGCCCCGGAACACCGGGCTGAACGGACGCGTTTGTTCGGGATAGCTTACGGTAGCCTTCTTCTTGAAGATGTGGCCCAGGGTTATTTTCAATCCTTTGGCAATAGCCGGCAGGTAAATCTTTTCTCCCAGCGTCATAGGACTGCGATCTACTGCTACGAATCTGTTGGTTAATTGCATATATACCTCAACTCTTTAAAAAAAATTCAATGAATGTTAGTCTTTCTCTTCAGCTTTATCCTTACCTAAAAAACACATCAACTTTCTGCCGTCATTTCTTATACTGATCACACACATCACAAGGAACAAGCCCCAAAATACGACTCCGAATACGCTTCCCCTTGCTACCGCATCCTTTATAAGCCAGCTAAAATAAACAAAACAGGCCAGGTCCAGTAACAGATGAATGCCGATGCGCCTTTCTTCCTTTCCTATCCTCATTATTTATTAAAAAAGAACAAAACCACAGCCCCCGTAATCACCAGGTTCAGGAGGGCCAGCGGTATCAGCGCCTTCCATCCCAGGTTCAATAACTGATCATAACGGAACCGGGGCAGGGTCCAGCGGATGAACATAAAAAATAAAATAAATCCAATTACTTTTAACATCAGTACCGTAACACAGATCAGGGCAAATAAACCACCCGGTACTGCGGCCTGCACCTGGTCCATCCAGGGGAAATTATACCCGCCGAAAAAGACCGTAGCCAGCACGGCAGAACTGATAAACATATTAATGTATTCGGCAAACAGGTACAAGCCCAGCTTCATGGACGAATACTCCTGGTGGTATCCCATATTCAATTCACTTTCACACTCCGGCATATCAAAGGGGGCCCGGTTGAGCTCCGCAAATGTGCAGATAAGGAAAATGAAAAACGCTACAGGTTGTTTAAAAAAGTTCCAGGAAAAATAGCCATCTGCCCAGAATCCATGTTGCTGCTCTACAATAGTACGCAAGCTAAGGGTGCCGGTAAGCATCAGTACGGCAATTAAGCTCAGTCCCAATGCCAGCTCATAAGAGATAGATTGTGAAGCCGCACGAATGGCACTCAGCAGCGAAAACTTATTGTTAGAGGCCCAGCCACCCAGCATTACCCCGTAGATACCCAGGCTCACCACACCGAAAATAAAGAGTATCCCGATATTCACATCGGCCACCTGAAGGGATATGGTACGGTCACCTATCATAAAATCCGGCCCCCAGGGTATCACGGCGCTCGTCATCAGGGCGGTTACCATAAACATGGCGGGCCCCAGAATAAACATGAACTTCGTAGCGTTCTGCGGTACAATTTCCTCTTTGAAGAACAGCTTTCCACCATCAGCCAGGGGTTGCAAAATGCCAAAGATACCGGCACGGGCCGGGCCGATACGGTCCTGCATGATGGCGGCCACTTTACGCTCGCCCCAGGTGGCATAAGCGGCCACACCAAAGGAAGCAAGGATGATCACCACGATGAGGATGACTTTTTCTACAAGGAAAAGGGTGTCGATTGATAATAATAGCATGACGGCGCAAAAGTAATAATATTGTAAAAGGTATCTGTGTATTGTTTTCTGTCCTATTTAGGGTTATACGCACGCGTATTCCTTAAAAAGACTAGCTAAAATCGTCGGAATGTGCCGGCCCTTCCAGCTCACTTAAATGGGTATCGGGCTTGTTTACATCGCTTATGGAATGAATATCCAGGGTCAACCTGGGTTGTTTACCAATCACCCGATCCAGGTATACCGGCTGCGCGGCAGTGCCCACATTTCCGGCATACTGGCCCTGGGCAATCACACTGTTTCGATTGACTTCTGTGGGGCCTTCTATGATCCAGTCCCTGGTTTCTTTCTTCTCAAAGCGGCAGGTATTACAAATCCATTCTTCCACCTCGCCCCATTCGTTCTTGCGCCCCGTTACCCGATATACTTCCTCACCCCGCATCCATAGGCGCACCTTTCCTGCACACGTAGGGCAGTCTCTATGGGCATCCATGGGCTTCGTGAACCATACCCGGTTCTTAAAACGGAACGTCTTGTCCGTCAGCGCGCCCACCGGGCATACGTCGATTACATTCCCTATAAATTCGTTATCCAGTGCCTTGCTGATGCAGGTACTGATACGGGCACGTTCACCACGATCCAGTATACCGTGTTCCCGCTCCTGCGTAAGTTGCTCGGCCGTAAACACACAGCGGAAGCACATGATACAGCGGTTCATGTGCAACTGAATATGGGGTCCCAGATCTTCGGGCTCAAAGGTGCGCCGTACAAATTCCGTTCTCGTACCTTCCTTACCGTGCGCATAACTCAGGTCCTGTAGGTCACACTCACCGGCCTGGTCACATACCGGACAATCGAGGGGATGGTTGATCAGTAGGAACTCCGTCACCCCGTTGCGGGCATCAATCACCCGCTCGGAAGTGATGTTCTTCACTTCCATGCCATCCATGACCGTGGTGCGGCAACTGGCCACGAGTTTAGGCATAGGGCGCGGGTCCTTTTCCGAGCCCTTGCTCACCTCCACCAGGCAGGTACGGCATTTACCTCCGCTGCCCTCCAGCTTGCTGTAATAACACATGGTAGGCGGCGCCACATCTCCACCAATCTTACGCGCTGCTTCCAATATCGTAGTACCTGCGGGCACCTCAACGGAGATATTGTCTATGGTTACTTTAAATTGTTCAGCCATTGTATTTATATTTTCAACGCACACTGCTCAAACGAAGGGTAAGATACGTAGATCTTTACGCCTTTCCGCCCCTCACGGTGCATTTGCTTATATGCAAAAAACTTTATCATACAGAAGGGGAGCTTTGCCAGGCACCCTCCCGCACACCCTATGCCAGCACTTCCAGCGGATCGGCATAATGCGCCAGCCCGAAGTTTCTGCTCTGGGCTTCCTCCGGATGGGTTACATGCCATTCAAATTCATCCCTGAAGTGCCTGATAGCGGCTGCTACCGGCCAGGCCGCTGCATCGCCTAAAGGGCATATCGTATTTCCTTCTATTCTTCTCTGGATGTCCCAAAGCAGGTCAATGTCTTTCATCTCGCCGGTACCGTATTCTATTTTCTTCAGGATGCGGTACATCCAGCCTGTGCCTTCACGACAGGGGCTGCACTGTCCACAGCTTTCGTGCATATAAAAATGAGCCAGCGACATAGTGTGACGCACCACGCATTGGTCTTCATCCAGCACTATAAAGCCTCCGGAACCCATCATGGTACCGGTCTGGAAGCCACCTTCCCCCAGGCTTTCGTAATTCATCATCCGGGGTTCGCCTTTAGCTGTTTTCAACAACAGGTTAGCCGGTAAAATAGGCACTGAAGATCCGCCGGGAATACAGGCCTTCAACCTTTTCCCGTTCGGGATGCCACCACAATATTCGTCGCTATAAATAAATTCCTCTACCGAGATGGTCATGTCGATTTCATACACACCGGGCTTGTTGATATTGCCACAGGCAGAGATCAGCTTGGTACCGGTAGAGCGGCCTACACCGATCTTGGCATATTCCTCACCACCTAGTCGTATAATAGGGCTTACGGCTGCAATGGTCTCCACATTGTTTACCACGGTTGGTCGCATCCAGGCGCCTTGTACCGCCGGGAATGGTGGTTTGATACGGGGATTACCACGTTTACCTTCCAAAGATTCGATGAGCGCGGTCTCTTCCCCGCAAATGTAGGCACCTGCGCCCCGGTGCACATAGATCTCACAATCGAAACCTGTACCCAGGATGTTCTTTCCTAAGAAACCGTTGGCCTTAGCCTCGGCAATGGCCTGCTCCAAAATATCGGGTATCCAGGCATACTCGCCACGGATATAAATATAGCTTACATTGGACCCCAGTGCGTAAGAAGAGATAATCATGCCTTCTATAAATAAATGCGGCAGGAATTCCATCAGGTAACGGTCCTTAAACGTGCCCGGTTCCGATTCATCGGCATTGCACACCAGGTGGCGGGGTACACCTTCCGGCTTGGCTATAAAGCTCCATTTCATACCGGTAGGGAAACCGGCACCACCACGGCCGCGCAGCCCGCTCTTTTTCACTTCCTCTACGATATCCTCAGGCTGCATCTGCAACGCCTTTTCTACAGCGGCATAGCCGCCCTGTTCGCGCCAGGTGGCATAGCTGCGAATATCGGGTATATGTGCTTTTTCTAACAATAATTTCATTGTTCCCATTCAAAATTTGCAGGTAAGGCCGGCTACTGCCATGCTTCTTTCCCCTATTATATGTAATCGCTATGGTGCCGCATTAGTTGATCTTCACGCCCTGTCGGGCAAACAGCTGCCATTGCTTCTTTTCTTTTATCCATACCTCCAGTACCTGGAGATGTACTTCATAAGGATGTCCTTTAAATATGCCTGTTACCTTCAGCTTACGGCGTACACGCCCCAGCTTGCCCTTCAGTTTCACTTCCGTATAGCCATCCTCCGTTATGCTTTCATAACTGGCCACCCCAGTGCTTACAGAAAACAGCATATCAGCCTTATCTTCTTCCCAGCCGTTAGAATGGCCCATACTTAACAACGGATGTAAGACCTGTGCCAACAGGGCGGTATCGCCGCTCATCATCGCACTATCCAGCAGGTAGCAGGTCCACAGAAGCGCTGTTTCTTCCTTCAGGCTTCCTTTCTGCTGCCGGTTTTCTGCCGGTATTTGTGCTTCCAGCCGGCGCATTAAAGGGGCCATCTCTGCTACCGTACTTTCCCGGCCCGATACTTGTACCCGACCCCCGGTTATCACATGCTGCACGTAGGGCGCCATTTGTAGCTGTCCATCCACAATTATGGCCATTTGCTTGCCCAGCAGTTGTTCCGTAGCACGGGCCAACTTATCAGCTCCCTGCCTGGTCAGCACCACATTCACGGCCAGGGCACCAAACTGGTTCGTATCCATATACACTTCTTTAAATGCAGATGAAGTACATATCGCAGGTGTGTCCAGGTAAATATATTGCTGGCTAAACGAATCAAACAGGGGGTAAGCGCTGCTGTCCGTCAGGCGGTAAAAACCCGTAGGCCATTGCTGTGCCCGGACGAAATGCTGCCCTAAACCTAAACACAGTAACAGGAGTACGATTTGCCTCAGGTTTTCCTTATTCATACATTCAAAGAACTGTTTCCGGCTTGCGGCTTTATACCTGCGCCGCCGCCTTTAATTCATCCAATAGTTGATCTACTTTTTCGGTCGTCAGGTTTTCTTTATAAAATTTCCCCAGCTGCATCATCGGCGCGTAACCACAGGCACCCAGGCATTCGGCCGGTTTCAGGGTAAACAAGCCATCGGCAGTTGTTTCCCCGGCCTTGATTCCCAGGCGGTCTTGAATATGCGCTATAATCTGGTCGCTGCCCCGCAACATGCAGGGGCCTGTCTGGCATACTTCCAGCACATATTTACCTACCGGCTTCATATGAAACATGGTGTAAAAAGTAGCCACTTCGTATACCTCGATAGGCTTCAGTTGTAACAACTCCGCTACATAGTCCATCACCGGCACATCCAGCCAGCCACCAAATTCTTCCTGTGCCAGGTGCAATAGCGGTATCAGTGCGCTTCGCTGCTTTCCCTCCGGGTAGCGCGCAATGATCTCGTCGACTTTTTTTAATTTATCTGCTGAAAACTTCATTATCAATAATTCGTTATTCGTTATTCATAGGTCACTGTTCATCATCAGCTACTCAAGCCTTTGCCCTTCTTTCTGTCTGCTGTCATCATGCGTTACCCTCCTGCTCCTTCATCTTCATGCCCCATTTTACTTGCACAAGAACGGGTCGCCATTCGTCATGGACCATTCTTCCACTTTACGCATCCAGTTCCCCGGCTATTACATTGATGGAACTCAGGGCCACAATGGCATCGCTTAGTAAGCCCCCGCTCACCATCTCCGGGAAAGCCTGGTAGTAAATGAAACAAGGACGACGGAAGTGTAGCCGGTAAGGACTGCGGCCTCCGTCACTGATCAGGTAATAGCCCAGCTCCCCGTTGGCCCCTTCAACCGAATGGTACACTTCGCCGGCGGGCAGGTCTGTTTCTCCCATAATAATCTTAAAATGGTAGATCAGGGCCTCCATTTTGGTATATACATCCGCCTTTTCGGGCAGGTAAAACTCAGGTGCTTCGGCATGAAAAACCGAAGGATCCAGTTCTTTAATTTTGGCCACTGCCTGCTTCACAATACCCAGGCTTTCCCACATTTCCCTGTTACGCACCAGGAAGCGATCGTACACATCGCCGGCAGTACCAATGGGAATATTAAACTGGAAATCCTCATAAGACGAATAAGGCTGTGCGACACGCACATCATAATCCACACCGGAGGCGCGGAGGTTGGGGCCGGTAAAACTGTAGCTCAGGGCGCGCTCGGCATTGATGGGTCCGGCGCCTATGCAGCGGTCCATAAAGATGCGGTTGCGGGTGAGCAGCTCTTCAAACTCTTGTAATAAGGCAGGGAAACCTGCTACGAAGGCATCAATTTTTTGCCAGGCAGCCTCAGTAAAGTTGCGTTCAAAACCACCTATGCGTCCTATATTGGTAGTCAGCCTGGAGCCGCATATTTCTTCATAGATCTCGTAAATCTTTTCCCGCCACTGAAATACATAAGTAAAAGGAGTAAGTGCGCCGGTATCTACCCCGATTACGGAATTGCACACCAGGTGATCCGCAATACGCGCCAGCTCCATAATCAACACCCTCAGGTATTGCACCCGCTTAGGAATCTCCATGCCCACCAGCTTTTCAATGGTCAGGTGCCAGCCTATATTATTAATGGGTGCAGAGCAGTAATTCAGCCTGTCGGTCAGTGGAGTAATCTGGTAGTAGGGCCTGCGTTCCGCAATTTTTTCAAACGCCCGGTGGATATAACCGATGGTGGGCACGGTACTCAATACCCGCTCACCATCTATTTCCATTATATTTTGAAATACACCGTGGGTGGCAGGGTGTGTCGGCCCCACGTTAATGGTGGTGGTCTCTTTTTCCAAAGCGCCCTCGGTGAGTTTTACATGTTGTTCTGTCATAAGTTTCTGTTGTCGTCCTTATGGAATAAATAATGAGCCTGGCCGGCTGCCGGTCTAGCCTCTTCCAAACATTTCGTCGTCTTTGTCTATCCTGGTCGGATCTTCCATAGGATATTCCTTGCGCATAGGGAAATAGTCCATGTCCTCCACATTCAGTATACGCGTCAGGTTAGGGTGACCAATAAACCGGATACCAAAAAAGTCAAACGTTTCTCTTTCCATCCAGTTGGCCCCGGCAAACACCTGTGTGGCGGTAAATGTCTCCGGCCGCTCCACGGGCAGGTACACCTTCATCCGCAACCTTACATTGGCGGGCAAATTGTGCAGGTGATAGACCACACATAATTCTTCGTCCTTCCGGTCCGGGAAATGCACACCGGTGATATCGGTCAGAAACTGAAATTGCAGTTCTTCAAAAAGAAACTGCAATATTTTGATATTCTGATCGGCGGCTGCCCTAAAAGTAAGCAAGCCATATTGTTCTTCCCATTCTCCCAGATCGGGGAAGCGGGCAGATAATTGTTCTTTTATTTGTTCGTTGCTCATTATGTTTTATTGTATACCATACTCGCTTAACAAGCCTTTGTATTGTTCACTGTGGCGGCGACGCAAACTTTCGTTCTTCACTATTTCCTGCAATTTCAGCACGCCATCCAGGATACCTTCGGGCCTGGGCGGGCAACCGGGTACGTACACATCCACCGGTATCACCTGGTCTATCCCCTGCAATACGGGATAAGAGTCAAAAATACCGCCACTGCTGGCACAGGCCCCAATGGCAATTACCCAGCGGGGTTCCGCCATCTGCAGGTATACCTGCCTCAATATCGGCGCCATTTTCTTAGCTATGGTACCGGCCACCAGCAGCATATCGCATTGCCGGGGAGTAAAGCCCATACGCTCGGAGCCAAACCGGGCCAGATCGTAGTTGGCCCCCATGGTGGCCATAAACTCAATACCACAACAGGAAGTGGCAAAAGGCAGCGGCCATAGTGAATTGGCCCGTGCCAGCCCGATCACCTCATCAAACTTGGTCGCCATAAATCCCTCTCCCTGATACCCATCGGGTATCGGCGCCAGACTCACTTTCTCGTTTTCGTTATATTTTACAGGACGCATTGATCTTCATTACATTTAAGCTATAAGCAAATGGACTAACAGGCCTGTTCCAGCCTTTAGTCTTCCCACTTCAGGGCTCCCTTTTTGATGATGTAGTAAAATCCGCAAAAGAAGAAGCTGACAAACATCAGCACGGCATAAAAGCCTTCTGTGCCGAGCGCCCTGAAATTAACGGCGTAGGGGTAGAAAAAAATGACTTCCACGTCAAACAATACAAACAGGATGGCTACAAGGAAGTACTTAACCGCCATAGGCTGCCTGGCATTACCGATAGAAGGCACCCCGCTCTCAAAATTGATCAGCTTGTCTGATGTGCGGCGCTTAGGGCCCAGTAGTTGGGAAGCAATCATCATTATCGCCACAAATCCAATGGCGATCAGCAACTGCATTACAATGGGCAGAAAACTGTCGGCGCTTTTGGTAGCATCTGCTGCCAGGAAAAGTATGTTCATCATCCGGGATATCTTTTCTTATGTACCTAACATGCAAAAGTACTCCAATTGCCTTATTCTGCAAATAAAAGCATCAATTTATTAGGCTATGGATAGGTGAAAAAACTATATAATCCACACAGCAGCAGGGACTCAGCTGCTTCCCCGGAATGGAAAGCAGGGTGCTCCTGCCCCGAAAGTGCCGGCAGCACAGCAATAAAGGCTTGCGCGGAGCTATTTGGCGGGCGGCATGGTGCCGAATACATAATCCCATAATACGGAACTTACGCCAAATCCCTTTTCAGGGTATTTGTAGTGATGCAAATGGTGGTTGCGCCACAGCGATTTCATAAAAAACGGCGGCTTAAAGGCATGGATGGCATAATGCATCGACCCATAAGCCAGGTAACCGCTCACAAATCCGGGAAAAAATGACAAGGCATGCCAGCCCATAATAAGGTAAAACAAGCCAAAGAAAAAGGCAGCCAAAAAGATGCTGGGTACCGGCGGCATAAACAGGCGTTCTTCGTCGCGCGGATATTCATGGTGCACCCCGTGTATCTTATAAATAAACCGCTGCATTGCAGGCTTTTCCGATACGATATGAAATACAAAGCGATGCAGGACGTATTCTACAAATGTCCAGGTAAACACACCGGCAAAGAACAACAGCACTATGTTTCCCCAACCGTATCCCATATACGCACGGCTATAATAGAGCATGAAAAGGATGACCGGCACATACATGCTGTAGATGATAGCCGGATGCGATTTGGTTAAAGACTCCAGGTATTCTTTTTCAAATAACTGGCCTTGGCCTTTGTTTTTAATTTTATCGAAATGCATAGTCTCTGGTTTTTCATTTCAGTAAAAAGGCAATAGGGAACGCGTACACCATCCCCGAAACTATAAGCCCAATTGGGCACTTAAGGCCAGCATACGATCAATCGGTCGCTTGGCCTGAATACGTAATGCCTCCTCCATCAGGATCTCCGGCGTTTCATACTTCATGCATAGGTACAGCTTTTCCAGGGTATTCAACTTCATATGCGGACAATCATTGCAAGCACAGTTGTTTTCGGGCGGGGCAGGAATCAGGGTCTTGGTGGGGGCATCCTTTTGCATCTGGTGCAAGATGCCCGTCTCGGTGGCCACAATAAATTCCCGGGCCGGATCTGATGCTACAAACTTCAACAACTGAGAAGTAGCGCCCACAAAATCGGCAATTTTCAATACCGGTTCCTCGCATTCCGGATGGGCAATCAGCTTCGCCCCAGGATGCTGCTCTTTAAGGCGGATGATCTTTTCCAGTGAAAAGATCTCATGCACCATACAGGCGCCATCCCAGAGCAGCATATTCCTGCCCGTTACTTTATTGATGTATCCGCCCAGGTTACGGTCGGGTGCAAAGATGATCTTCTGGTCGGCCGGCAGGCTGTCCACAATCAGTTTAGCATTGGAAGAGGTACAAATAATATCACTCAGGGCCTTGATGCCCGCGCTGCAATTAATGTAAGAGATCACGAGGTGATCCGGGTGGGCGGCTTTGAACCGGGCAAACTCCGGTGGCGGGCAACTATCGCTGAGCGAGCAGCCTGCATTCAGGTCGGGTAGCAATACCTTTTTAGAAGGGTTCAGTATTTTAGCCGTTTCGGCCATAAAATGTACCCCGGCAAACACAATAATATCTGCCTCGGTAGCCTCCGCCTGCTGGGCCAGCCCCAGGCTGTCGCCTATATAATCGGCCACATCCTGGATATCGGCTTCCTGGTAATAGTGGGCTAATAAGACGGCGTTCTTTTCCTTTTTTAATCGTTCTATTTCCTCAAATAAGTCTACTGTCGGATCTATAGCTACGTCCAGATAACCTTTCTCTTCCACCTCTGCCACTGCAGTCTCAAAATCTCTTGCCATTGTTTCGTGTGTTTTGTCGTTACCGAAATTAACCGGTTTTTAATCTCCCGCAAAGTTCGGGTATTAATTTTATTTGACTACCTGAAAGTATATCATTTTAAACTATAGCGTATATCGTTTAACCAATATTAACAGGATGATGTATTTACCCCAATAAATGGGTGATTTTCTTATGGGTACAAAATTGTAACTTTGAGAGGATGGGATTTCGCTTTTTTTAATTACCACATTAAAAACTACATCGGGATATGCAGCGACTATTTGACCTTGTAAACGATCAGGCCGCAGAAAGGCCGGGAAGTGTGATGCTGGCAGCTAAAGAGCAGGGTGCCTGGCGCACTTTTTCTGTAAAGGAAGTAACAGAAACAGCCAAGCAACTAGCCTCCGGGCTGCTATCCCTGAATTTTATCCAGAACCAGGAACTAAAGGCAGAGCAGCAAAGTAAGATTGCCATCGTGTCCCACAACCGGCCGGAGTGGCTCATTGCCGACCTTGCGGTACAGCAAACCGGCGCTATCCTTACGCCCATTTACCCTACTGTAGCCCCTTCCGATTTTTCCTACATCCTCAATGAGGCAGAGGTGACCGCCATCTTCTTTTCCGATGAGGAATTATACAAGCGGTTTCAGCCTGTACTGCATGAGGTACCCGGACTGAAGTATATCTTTTCCTTTGACCCCATACCCGGTGTTACCCACTGGAAAAGCATTCGTCCCAGTAAGGAAGGCGACCTGGCGCGGGAGGCCGTGTGCCGGCGCATCCGCCCCGACAACCTGGCCACCATCATCTACACCTCAGGCACCACAGGCAAGCCTAAAGGTGTGATGCTGATGCACAGCAATATTGTCAGCAATGTAATCGACTGCATGCCCATTTTCCATTTTGCGCAGAAAGATGATAAGGCCCTGAGTTTCTTACCGCTCAACCATATTTTTGAGAAGATGATTACCTACATCTATATCCATGCCGGGCTTTCCATCTACTATGCCGAGAGTATGGACACCATAGGCGATAACCTGCGTGAGGTACAACCGATGGTGTTTACCTGTGTACCCAGGCTACTGGAAAAGGTGTATGAAAAGATCATGGCCAAAGGCATGGCCCTGAGCGGCATCAAGAAGGCCCTCTTTTTCTGGGCAGTAGATCTGGGTCGGAGGTACGATAATGCCGTACCCGGCAGCTGGTGGTACCGGCTGCAGCTGAGCCTGGCCAATAAACTTATTTTCAACAAGTGGCGGGAGGCCCTGGGCGGCCGGGTGATGGCGGTGGTGAGCGGATCGGCTGCACTTTCCGAAAAGCTGATTCGTATCTTCAGCGGCGCGCAGATTACCGTTATGGAAGGCTATGGACTTACCGAAACCTCACCCGTTATCAGTGTGAACCTGCTCGAATCGGAAGGGCGGCGTATAGGCACCGTGGGCAGGCCCATCCCCAATGTGGAGGTCAGGATTGCCGAGGATGGCGAAATCCTTTGCAAGGGTCCTAATGTGATGCCCGGGTATTACAAAAACCCGGAGCAGACTGCCGAGGTCATTGATCAGGAGGGCTGGCTGCACACCGGCGATATAGGGGTATGGGTAGAGGGTACATTTTTAAAAATCACCGACCGCAAGAAGGAAATGTTCAAGACCTCGGGTGGTAAATATGTAGCCCCGCAGATCGTGGAAAACAAGATGCGTGAAAGCCCTTTTATCGAACAGATTATGGTGATCGGGGCAGGTCATAAATTCGTGTCGGCGCTCATTGTACCTGCCTTTGCCAATATCCGGAAAAAATTCCAGGACGATGGCCGGCCGCTGCCCGACGACAATGCAGCACTTATCCGCGAGCCGGCGGTAAAGGAGCTGATACGTGCCCAGCTGGATAAGTATAATGTAGCCTTCGGCCACTGGGAGCAGGTAAAGAAGTTTACCCTGCTGCCCGGCGAATGGACGGTAGATAATGGCGCCCTTACCCCCAAGCTTTCCCTGCGCCGCAAAATTGTAGAGCAGCAGTTCAGCAAAGAAATAGAGGAGCTGTACGATTGAGGAAGTCAGGCGGGGG
>JBEBUO010000007.1:0-25938 GCA_040393285.1 Taibaiella helva
CTGTTATATTTTAAACCTCCAGCCATACTTATCATCCACACGGCCATAACGAATATCGTCCAATTGTTCTTTGATCATCGGAGCTATTTTCCAGGTGCTTACTTCAGGCAAATGAAGGGTTTCTTCTTTATAAGTAAGATCGGCAATAAAAGACATAGATGCTGCCGTACCCGTGCCGAATGCCTCTTGCAGGCGCCCTTCTTTCTGTGCCTGGATCAGTTCATCAATACTGATAGGACGTTCTTCCACAGGTACGCCATTTTCTTTAAGTAGGGTAATCACACTTGCACGTGTTACACCAGCCAGGATCGTACCGCTGTTCAGATCGGGCGTTAAAGCCACACCATCCACGATGAAAAAGACATTCATGGTACCGATCTCCTGAACATATTTGTTTTCTACGGCATCAGTCCACAGGTTTTGATCATAACCCATCTTCTTTACTTCAGCAGCTGGCAACATGCTGGCACCGTAATTGCCGGCGGCTTTGGTAAAACCAATGCCGCCTTTTGCTGCCCGCACGTACTGGCTTTGTACATAAATGCGGACCGGCTTGTTGTAATAAGCACCTGCCGGACTGGTAATGATAGCAAAGCGATACGTTTCCGAAGAACGCACACCGATAAATTCATCCATAGCAATCATAAACGGACGAATGTATAAGGAGGTTTCCGGATCGCCGGGCACCCATTCGGTATCGAGCTGCAGCAACTGCCGCAAGCCTTCCATAAAGATCTCTTCAGGTAAATCAGGCATGCCCATACGATGAGCCGATACATTCAGCCTTTTCCAGTTATCAATAGGCCTGAAAACCGACACCGAACCATCGGGTTGACGATAGGCTTTCACGCCTTCGAAAATGGCCTGCCCGTAATGCATAAAAGAGGTAGCGGGACTTAAACTAAAATTACCAAAAGGTAAAATTTCCGGGGTTTGCCATTGTCCGTCCTTGTAGTCACATACCAACATATGATCGGCATATTCTTTCCCAAAAACCAGGTTATCCTTAGTAAAAGGATGAATGCGGCTGTTAGGGGTTTTTTGAACCTTAATGTTCAGCATACTTGTTTCGCTCATAACGGTTAATGTTGTTTAGATCGTTAGAAGATTCAGTCTTTCATCTTCAAGTCAGTTACGTTATCTTTGACGTACAAAGGAACGATTTTTTTTTGTGCTTTACCGGATTATATAATTTATTTTAAAGATATGATTGAAGATTTTTCATTAAATAATAATTCCTTAAAACTGTTATACGCTAATAACAAAATAATTAGAACAACTGCAAACGATACGACCGGGCAAATGGTAATCAATGTAAAAATACGCTGTTTTATCCTGCTGCCGCTACGACCTCTGACCGAGGCCGAGACAGAACAAGTGCACAAAATCATGTCCGCCTGCCGCCTGAACCCGGATGAGTACCTGCTGATTTCTGACAAAAGCAAGTTTATGGCATGGAAAGACAAGGATCATATCAAAGAAATCATCTGGATGGGCTTAACCCCTGCCGACTGGGGACTGGATGTCTCGCTGCCCGCTCATACGGCTACAACTAGGGCAAGCCAGACCTGGATCGCTACTTTTGATATCGCCGAATTGATACACAACAAAGATGCTAAATCCACCCTCTGGAAACAAGCCTTGCAACCTCATTTCACTACATAATCCCTGTCATGCAACTGATCTTCGCTTCAAACAACAAAGGCAAGCTTAAGGAAATAAATAAGCGCCTACCTCCGGAAGTTAACTTAATAACCCTGTGGGAAGCGGGCATTACCGAATCCATCCCAGAGCCCTACGATACCTTTCGTGAGAATGCCTGGGGTAAAGCTGCCTATGTGTTCGGAAAAACCGGAATTGCCTGCTTTGCAGAAGACAGCGGGCTCCTTGTGCCTGCCTTGCAGGGCGCGCCGGGTGTGTACAGTGCCAGGTACGCAGGTGAACCTGCTGATGATACTAACAATAATACCTTGTTGTTACACAACATGCAAGGCATAAACGAACGAGCTGCTTATTACCAATCCACCATCTGCCTGATGCTGGAGCAGGATGACATTCATTATTTTGAGGGTCAATGCCATGGTCAAATAGCTGAACAAGCGCACGGCCAAGGTGGCTTTGGTTACGACCCCTTGTTTATTCCGCAAGGCGACACGCGTACTTTTGCCGAATACGGACCTGATGAAAAAAATGCCATCAGCCACCGGGGAAAAGCGGTAGCCGACTTAGCGACTTACCTTAATGACCGCTTTTTTCGTCCATAGCTTTTCCCGCCGAAAGCAGATTCATCATCAGCTTAATGGCACCTGTATTACCTGCGGGCAACTGCCGGAAGAACACTAAAGAGGTATATACGAAATGTCCTTTTCCGTATGGAGTATACAGAATGGCGCTTTCAAGCGGTGCTTCTCCCGTATCATGCATGCCCAGCAAAGTTTGATATCGCTTATCCCAGGAACCCGGGTAGTAAATACCCCGTTCCTGCACCCATCCCTCAAAGTCTGCCTCGGTGATTTTATTAGGATATTGCAGTAATGGAGATGTCGGTTGCAGTAAGCGCACCGTTGCGTCCTCTTCCGTCACCCTATCGCGCGACAGGCTGATGGGATAAGGCCCTAATTGCTCGGTTTTCAGATTACTGTTGGTATTATACTGTACCAGCAGGTTACCACCCTGCGCTACATACTGTAGTAAGACCGGCATCCACATCTTCATTTCCGGTTTGGTATTGAAAGCACGCACACCCACTACGATGGCATCAAAATTACTGAGGTAGTTGAGGCTGCTCATAGCATGTTCATTAAGTTGCTCTACTTCCAGCCCCGCCTGGTTGAGGATGCCATCCACAAAATCTCCGGCGCCCTGAATATAACCTATTTTACGTACTGCTGTTTGCCATGTTTTAGGAACTGCCTTTGCCCATGCCTGGGTAAAATACTGAAGCTCAGGCAGGTGGTCGTAAAGGATGAGGTGACGTTCTTTACTATATTCCTGGCCGCCTGCTTTAATGGAAAACAGCAACACATCACCCTCTCGCAACTGCTTGGCCGGGATGGATATAGATACGAGTGAATCATGGCCTTGTTCAAGCGCACCCAAAGGCATTGAAGTCAGCAGCTCATTGCCTCGCCTCACGAGCAGTTCCATATCAGATAAGGCACTGAACGCATGCAACTGTATCCATGCCCTGGCATCCTCACCTGGTTCATAAATCAGTAAGTGATGGTAAGGGCTTACAGAAACGGGGGGCACAACACGTACCGGCATGACCACATCGCCACGCACCGGATTAAGTTGCTTATAGGATATGGGTACCCGAACAGGCACCTGTTCACCTGCTATGCTCAAGGTAAGGGTAGCCGAAAAATTATTGGGTGTGAGGGGCAGGTTGGCAAAAGCAGCGTCAAAATGATAAGCGCCGGTGCTGCCCGCATAGCGGAGCCAGTAGGGCTCAGTAAGCGGCTGATTGGCCGACACTTGCAAGCTAAAGTCCAGCTCATACAAGGAGTCGGGTTTTAGTGTAACCGCCTTTTGAGCACCTTCCGTAACCAATGCCGGGAAGCCGGTAGATAGCAGGATAAGTGGCGCTGTTGATCTGCTGATTACCCGCAACCTGAGCGGCAGCTCACTCCCGGGCGTCACTTCAGGCTGCTCCGCCAAAGCTTCCACCATAAGACCCGCACACGAAGTGAGCAAAGCATCAATTTCCTCCAGCTTCCTTCTTTTCCAGAATTCATCTGTTATGCCGGCTATATCCTTCCCAATGGCGACGAGTCCGGGAAGACTGAGCGAGGGTTGGTTGAAATCAAATTCGTCAATCACCTGTTGTATTTTTTGACCAATAGCCGCTTGCCCTACCCTGCTCCAGGTCAGGTCTATACCGTCATACAGGCTATGCTGCATGGTATCCCCGGCCAGCCATTTAAAGTATTCGTCTGCTATACCCACGGACTGTGCTGTGCCCGCTCCCTGGCTGCGATGGATGCTACGGCTTCTGCCAGCCATTTCGCCATAACCTTCTCCCAGCAAGGGATCATACTGGTTAATCTTTATCTTAAACTGCTCATCTGAGGTGGTATTTCGGTTACCAAAACGAAAAGCATTGAACAACAAACGCTTGGGTAGCCATACCCCGGGGTCTTTTTCTGATTGCTGTAAACCCAATTGCCGAAACGCCTCCTCGGCCACTATCGCCGATGCCGTATGCTGCCCATGTCCGCCTTCGCCAGTGGTGGGAAACCGGCAGATGACCACATCGGGCCGATAGGTCTGATAAGCCAGGATCACTTCCTGCACCAATGCCGCTTTATCCCAGAAACGGAACGTTTCTTCGGGCGACTTGGTAAAGCCAAAGTCGATGACGGAGGTAAACAGTTGTTCTGCCCCATCTATTTTCCTGGCTTCCATCAGTTCATGGGTGCGTATCAGGCCAAGGGCACTGCCCTGTTCATTACCCAGTATATTTTGCCCACCGTCGCCCCGGGTAAGGGACAAGTAAATGGTACGTACATGATCATGGTGTACCAGATAGGAAAGCAGGCGGGTATTCTCATCGTCGGGGTGTGCTGCTACATACATCACCGTGCCCATCACCTTAAGCTGTTGTAAGCGTTGATAAATATCAGCCGATGGTAAGGGGCGGTATTGTTGTGCTACTGCTGTACAGGCAACTATAAAAAACAAAAGGAAAGAAACCGTTTTTTTCATAAACATGCTTAAAATTATTAACCTCGCAGTTAATAACTACGAGGTTAATGTTTCAAAATCTGGTTACAAACTTACGAAATGATGTTTATCGCATGATGTATAATTTGCCATAGCCGTTTTTAAAATATTTATCCACGGTCTGATTGGCTCTGTGTTCCACGTCTGTACCTCGTATGGAAGTAATTACCCTGTACAGGTATACACCATTTCCGAGCAATTGCCCGAACTGGTCCCGCCCGTCCCATCGATATTCCGTCATATTGCGCCCTATATGCAGGGGACCGAGTTCGTCTTTAGTAATCTCGCGTACTACCTTACCTGTTACCGATAGTATTTGCACCTTGAACTGCGAGGGTACTTCTGAACCCGTAAGGGTAAACACAAACTGTGTAGCAGTAGAAAAAGGGTTGGGGTAATTCAGCACATGGGTAATGGAGGGCTTATTCTCTACCATAAAATTGATCTCATACTGAGGTGCATTGCCGGCAATGTTGCCCATTTTATCCTTTCCTGCCACTATGAGTTTGTATAGCCCGTCGTCTTTAAGAACAGGCTTGAATTCGATCAAGGCCTCATTCTTATTCCCGGCTGTATGATCAGCGGGGATAAATTTACAAATGGTGCCGTCAAAGGTAATTTCCACAGGCGTGGTCTGATCTGGGTATACCAATTGTACCCGCATCAGGGCCGTATCATTCAATGGCATGAAGGTATTTTCGTCCCGCATCTGTATCTTGATAAAAGGCTTTGCAGATACAATGTCCTTATCCAGTATATGAATGCCATCGAAAGTAACATCCAGTAAAGGATTTTTAAGATCGGAAGTTACATGTAAGCTTAAATATCCAAGATTATTGGGGTGATATTGTTCGGGCTGGTCATTATCGGGATTGGCTTCGATAAACAAGAAATTCTTACCCGGATAAGCCGAAGGATCAAACGTAAATGCAGCGATAAGCGTATCGTTGGCAGGTAGCTTCTTGTACCGCTTTTCAGCAAGCACATGCTGTTGGTTTTGCGCATCAATAAGTTTATACTTTACCAGCATGCTGTCCATGGGTAATGGGCTGATGTTCTCAATGGCGATTTGCAACTGCGCCTGCTCGCCCTGCATCAGGGAATCTTTAAACGCCAGTTTGGCCATTGCATTCAGTGCCGCTTCGGGTACAGGTTTGTACAGTACACGCCAGTAATCTAAATGGCTACTCGTCCGGGTAATGTTGTCTACACTGTTCCAAACCAGCCTTATTTTAGGATAAGTGGCTGCCGAAATGAAAGAAAGGGAGGTATCCCTTGCCGTTCCGGCGTACAGGGTTTGCTCCGACTGATCCTGTTTGATACCGATAATCGTTACATAGGCTGAGTCATTGACACCAAACTGATCGGTAGCACTGGCTTTCCACTGTAGCTGCTGCCAGGCAGTTGCGGGTCCCAATTCGGTGCTTTCCAGCCTGCCGGTATCGGGGTAGCTTAGCATCGTTGTGTACATTTCTATCTTCGACACAGAATCCGGTGTCACTTCCTGCAGCAGCGTACTTGGGTCGCCTTTTTTCGTAAAAAAGACAAAAGCTTTCTTCGTGTTAAACTCGTCGATCTGGTTAAAACCCAGGTTGTAAATGGCATGGTACAGCGAGTTACCCGATCCGTTTACGTCCTGGTCATTCATCCAGTCTGTCGCGGTAGTACCATCCCACACTGCACCGGGAGGTCCCCCGTAGATCATGTTTTTGATCATGACAAAGTTACCGGCGGGAATACTTTCAATAAAATCCTTAGCGTTATTGCGGGAAGCAAGTGTATTGGTGGCAAACTCGAAAATATATTTGTACGGATTCACTGAACTACAAGGCGGAGCAGAACCGTAGGCACCATTCGGATTTGCCCAGGGCTTTCCGGATACCGAATCAAACACGGCTATATGTATGGAACCCGTGTAAATGCAACCCCAGTTATCCAGTATCTCATCGTTCAGCGAGTGGCGTACGTTGTGATAGTCATTTGTAGGTGGATAAATCACCTTGTTCTCTATCTTATAACTATTGATACGGGGACTGAAACCAAATTTCCGGGTACCGGCAGGAAGTTGCAGGGCAAACATTTCATCCTTCTTATACTGATAATAATGAGATTGGTTCCAGCCGTCGGAGCCATTGGCCAGGTAAATAAACGAACTATAACTCCAGTTATACGCACCGTTGATTACAGAATCGGCAGCCGTACGCCAGTAATACACGGTACTGTCTTTTAAAGTAATATTTGGCGTCCATTTCAATACGCCACCCGTGCTGTTGATGGTGGTGCTTTGCTTGCTGTTACTGTTAAACTGCTCGGTAGTATCAAGCTCTATTTTATAGCGCATCGGCGGTGCAAAGGCATTAAGTGTCGATGCCTTCAGTTCCACACCCTGCTGGTGTACAATGGAAAATTCGTAGGGATAAACGGGCTCCAGGTTATCTGAGTAAATATAGGCCTGAATAGTAGCCTGATTGTTTTGCTCGGAGACCTCCTCATACCTGTCGGTGCCATCTACCTTAATTACATAATTGTTCATACCTACATGACTTTGAGGATCTATAGGCACGCGGAAACGTACCGTATCCGTCACCAGCAATGCCGCAAGCCTGATGGTATCTGCATAGAGTACCGTGTTATTGCCCGGGCGGGTATGCGCCAGGGTAACGGCCACAGAATCCTGGGTAGCCCGCCCCAGATTATAAACCACAGCCTGAAGGGTGAAGGAGTCCGAAGCCGTAGACAAGTTGGCCGGAGCAGTACTGATATACTGTTCTTCTACTACATAATCAGGCTTATCGGGGTTAAACAACCGGAGTGCCGGATCGCCCTGATACAGTAAAGCCTGCAAGTGTATGCTCATGCTCACACTATTCGGGTTGTATAGGGATTCGATATTCTTTTGGTATTGTGTGCCCAGCGTTTTTCCATAATGAAGATAACCCCAACTCCGGTAAAGTGCCGGCATATACTGTTGCAGTATATTTGTCCATCCTGTATTGTTGCCCGCAATCATGGCGATTGCGCCGCCATCGGAAGCATCTATGTATTTTTCACTGATGGTCTTTACCTGAGTCAGGTTAAAAATATCGGCTACCTCGCAAGCAAAAGTGGAAAAAACAGGATAGCGGGGCTTGGAATTGTAATTATCAGGAGAATTAAGGTTATAGTCAAAGCCGGAAGAGGATCCGTGTCCATAGTAAGTGATATATCCCAGACCATTGTTGACCAATGTGTCAATAGCCGCATTATTAACATCATCAACAGGATCTGTACTGCTTTTGGCAATATTGTGGACTACCCCGCCAATCAATGTATCCTCAAAAATCTTGGCACAATTCGCCAACACCATCTTTAAATGGTCTTGTAAAGCCATATCATTACCCCCTGCGATGTGAAGGGCGCTCTTTTTCCAGAATTCTGAAGCTACAGTAGGTACCGCAGGCGATTTTATGGCTTGTTCATAATCTTTCACCTTGGTCAGGTAAGCCCCTATTTCCTCATTATTCCAGGCCGAAAGGCGGCCAACCGGCAAAAACGGCACCTGCCCGGATCCCGATGCGGCAAATAAATTATCGGCACCCGGAAAGCCGAATGTAGGGACAGGTTTATAGCTGTATTGACTTGCCGTATTCCTGTAACTGCTGTACAAATTATAGCTGAGGCCTTTACCTACGATGAAAAGATATGCAGGTGTAAGGGACCAGTTATCTTTAGCGAAAAACAGGAAATTACGGATGGCAATAGGATGAAACTCATACCCGTAACCAAACTGATCATAAAGCTCTGCTACATCCACCATTACAGGATGATAGTTACCTCCGGTAGCACTACTCCGGTAAGCACGGTATTGATCCAGGTAGTTAGGGCTGGCATTCAGGTAATCTGCATGACTGAGGATGATATAATCACCCTGGTTGGCGGGCTGGGTATAGTTTATAAAGGCCACCGGCGTAAATGCTGTAACCTGTTCTATGGCAGCCTCTGTACTTAGAAACAAATCCCTCGGAACCGAAGACGCGTCCATATAAAATTTGAGTACACTACCCTCTACAAGGCCACTGTATATTTTCTTTTGGGTACGATCCACCAATCTGGCTCCACCGGCATTCACATTAAATCCGGTAATGGATAAATACCGTTCATTTGCCGGCAAGGTAAAATCCGCCTTATCGGAAAAATTTCCGCTAAAGTTAAACAGACGGGTATAGCGGAGCGACATCTGAAGCAAGTAATAATTATTGTTATCTTTATTGATGACTTGCGTATTGCTGGCACCAATCAGGTTCATGGGTACGGCAATGCTTTTCCTGATCATGGCAAACCCGCTGTAACTGGTGTCAAACAAGGCATTCGTGCCGATTAAGGTATTATTTATATGTTGCACAGGTGCGTTCACATTGCCGCTGGGGTTAAGCGCATGGCCGGCAAACACGAAACTGAGTGTGGCCCCTGATCCTGAACCTGCATACTTTTGCGGTGTAGGATGGGTCATCGTATTGCTTCGGGTACTTCTGCTGTTGTAGGCATATCCCTCCCCGATATCAAAGTCAGAAGAATAATACAATAAGCGGTGGTCATAAGAATAACCCTGAGCATAGACACCCCTGTTATTTTTAGTAGGCACTACCGTGGACCAGCAATAAGGTGCCGGTGTAGGCGCTGGTGTAGGCACGATGTTATTTACTGCCTGTAGCCGTTGGTGAGTGGAAGCATCATGGGTAAGGAAGTAAAAGGCTGTATCCGAGATGATGTTCAGTGCTGCGTTAGGTTGGTTAGCCGGCTGGTGGTACAGGCTTTTATCTATCTCTCCATTTGCCTTTTCACCGAAAAATTCGATGTAGTCATTATTACTGAGTACGCCGCTGTTACTCACAAAGACCGGCACTTCCTTACCATCCCTAAACAAAGCGAAATTCTGGCCGGGAACACTTCCCATGCCCAGGGCATCCAACTGGCTTTTAGCGATACGGTAAATGCCGTCCTTATGAATCCTGAATTTATAATAAGTATTCCCAAACTTGATCCATTCATTACCATAGGGCTGTGCCTGTACCAGCACACAACCCAGGAACAGCATGCTAACGCCCAGCAGCAGGCGGGAAACAAAAGTAGGTAGATGTAAGCGCATAGAGTATCGTTCTTCTTTCTAAATTCAGTTAGTTTGCTCTTCTGGGCGGTTAAATGGTTCTTCTTTTTCCTGAGGTACGGCGGCAGGCGGTTCGTTACGTTCCGGCTTGCCTGGTTTAAAAAGATCTACCCTTAAAGATACGACATGAGACATTAAGGGGTTATCCTGCATTTGCAAACTCGTAAAGGCATAGTCCACCACTATTTGCTTCAGCTTAAACCCTACACCAATAGCTGGCTGAAACACCGTATATTTTTTTTGGTTGGTGGTATCGGCATTATCCAAAGCCCGGTAAAAATTACCCACACCGGCCCTGACAAAAACGGTTTGCTTGTAAGCGGCCTCCAAGCCCAATCTGGGGTCTATGCTGATGGGCTTACCGGAGATCAGGGTGGATCGCTTGCCATCTGTGGTCAGGTCAAAACCCAACTCGGCAATCAGTTGTACCGGACTTTCCGCTTTAGTAAAAGCGTAAGCAGCACCAAAATTAAAGCGTGGCATCATCACTTCATAGGATTTGATAGGAATCTCATTACCCGTGGCGGCAAATACCTTCTTCTCCTGCTCGGTAAGGTGAAAACTCCAGGCGGTGTAACTGGTCGTAATGTCTTTGGCCATCAAGCCAAACTGCCATCGCTTGTACGCCATCTGCAGCCCAATATCTATCCCCAGCCCCCAGGCATTGGCCATACTGCCCACATTGCGGTAAATCACCTTAGCATTCCCGCCGATCCGCGTTTGCAGTTCCGGTTTATTTTTAAACAGGGTCAGCTCCTGCGCATAGGATAAGAAAACGGCATAATCAGCCGCAGAAAACCCTTTGAGTTTACTTTCATCAAAAGAGCCGTCCGGGCGTACATAATCCAGCGTATAAGGTATATTATCGGTAGCAAAACGGATAAATGAAATACCTATTGTACGTTTTTTGTCTTTGAGCGGCATTGCCACGGCCGCATAATCATATTTAAAAATACCGGCAAAATATTCGGCATGCATCAGGCCGGCCTGATAATCCGGCGCCACCCTCATAAGACCCGCAGGGTTCCAGAAACCTGCATACACATCGTCCGCGCTGGCAATAGTAGCACCGCCCATAGCCAAGCCGCGGGCGCCCACGCCAATATTAAGGTACTCGTTTACGTAAATCCGACTTTGCGCAAGTACCGTACTACCACACCAACACAATAAACAACTACATAAAATTTTTCTCATAAGAAACAGAAGCCAGTCAGTTACTTTAGCCAGCATGATTTTAACGCCGCCTTAACGCTGCAAAGTACCGAAATATTACCGTATTCATGAAGTTTCTGAGTTTAATTTTTAATATGATCATTTCAAGGAGAATACATAAATCTACTTTACTTTTGCAAGGCACATTTTTGCCCAAAATGCAGGTGCAAATCCGATTTATTGCTCATCAACCTGATTAATCCTATTTGTTTTGGCACAAAACTTTATCCCTGAACTGAGAGAACGGGGCCTGTTACAAGATATCATTCCCGGCACGGAAGAACAATTAGCAAAAGAAATGACCACGGCCTACGTAGGTTTTGACCCTACTGCCGACAGCCTGCACATTGGTAGTATGCTGCCCATCATCCTTCTCATGCACCTGCAACGCGCAGGACACCAACCGGTAGCATTAATAGGCGGCGCCACAGGCATGATCGGCGACCCTACAGGCAAATCGGCGGAACGCAACCTGCTGGATCAGGAGACCCTGGACAAAAACATAGCCGGCATCCGCAAGCAACTGGAAAAATTCCTTGATTTTGGGGCGGCGCTGCCAAATAAAGCGATGCTGGTCAATAATTACGATTGGCTACAACAATACACTTTCCTGGATTTCATCCGGGACATCGGAAAGCATATTACCGTCAACTATATGCTGGCCAAGGACTCCGTACAAAAGCGTTTAGAATACGGCCTTTCCTTTACCGAGTTCAGCTACCAGCTCATTCAGGGTTATGATTTTTACTATTTACGCACCCGGAAGGATGTGAAGCTACAGTTTGGCGGTGCCGACCAATGGGGTAATATTGTAACCGGCACGGAGCTGATCCGGAGGATGAACGGGGGGGATGCCTACGCCTTTACCTGTCCCTTATTGAAAAAAGCGGACGGTGGTAAGTTTGGCAAAACCGAATCGGGAAATATATGGCTCGACAGAGAAAAAACTTCGCCCTACCAGTTCTACCAATACTGGCTCAACGTGTCTGATGAGGATGCCAAAAACCTCATACGTATCTTTACCTTTCTGCCCATAGCGGAGATTAATGCACTCCAGGAGGCACATGAAGCGGCACCGCATACACGTATCTTACAAAAGAAGCTGGCTGCCGAAATCACTGTAATGGTACACAGCCATGCCGACCTCGAATTTGCAGAGCAAGCCAGTAACATCCTGTTTGGAAAAGACACGACCGCTGCGCTGGCGGCGCTCAACGAGCGCCAGCTCCTGGAAGTAATGGAAGGCGTACCACAGGTGAAAGTTGGCAGGCAAGGCCTGGAGGAAGGTCTGGACATCATTGCCTTCCTGGCAGATACCGGCATTTTCCCCTCTAAAGGAGAGGCACGTAAAATGTTACAGGCGGGCGGGCTGAGTATTAATAAATCAAAAGTGGATGCCAGCACCACCACCCTGGATACCTCCCATATACTGAATGACAAATACACCCTGATACAAAAGGGTAAAAAACAATATTACTTAGTGGTCTTTGAATAACAACAATAAATCCGCTGACCCATATGAAAATATTCACGGCACGCCAGATCAGGGACGCAGACGGCTATACCATTCATCAGGAAGGGATACCATCTTATGAATTGATGGAACGGGCAGCTCTGGCCTGCTTTCACTGGATCAGGGAGCGCTACGAGTCCGATACAGCCATGCTGGTCATCTGCGGCATGGGCAATAACGGAGGCGACGGCCTGGCGCTAACACGGCTCCTGCTTCAGGAGGGCTACCCGGCAAAGGCCGTGATACTGAAACACGCAGAGCAGTTTTCGGAAGACGCATCTTATCAATTCAACCGCTTACACGGACTTGAGCCCGAAAGCGTCCGGCTGTTGTCACCGGGTGATTTCATCACAGAAATCCCAGACAATATTGTACTGGTAGATGCCCTTTTGGGCAGCGGACTCAATCGGGTACCGACCGGCTGGCTGGCCGAATTTATAGCGGCATGCAATGAGCTCGTTAATGAAAAGATAGCGATTGACCTGCCTAGCGGCCTGCCAGCCGACAGCCTGCCCGGAACAGATGGTGTCGTATTCAAAGCGGACCATACGCTTAGTCTGCAATTGTATAAACGCAGCTTTTTTCATGCCGAAGCAGCGTATTTTACCGGACAGGTGTCTGTATTGGATATTGGCCTCAGCAGCTCTTTTATCCGCGACACCCATACCCAGGTATATGTACTGGACAAAGCCGCGACTCTGGACATATACCGGAAGCGGGATCCCTTCAGCCACAAGGGCCGGTATGGTAAAGCAGTCCTGGCTGGTGGCAGCTATGGGAAAATAGGTGCTATTAGCCTAAGTACACAAGCAGCGCTGCGAAGTGGCGCAGGTTTGGTGTTTACACTGGCACCCCGTTGTGGTTACACCGTACTCCAGAGCTCCGCTCCCGAAGCCATGTTTATACCTGGTGGTGAAAATGAATTGGTGGATTGGCCTATTCCCCAAGATACATCTGCTATAGGCATAGGACCCGGCATGGGTACCCATGCCGCTTCTTCCGCCTCGTTTGCAGAGTTCATGGCGTCCAACACCCGACCATTGGTGATAGACGCTGATGCCCTTAACCTTCTGGCTGAGGATAAAACACTACTTCACCATTTGCCTCCCGGCAGCATCTTGACGCCTCATCCCAAGGAATTTGAGCGCCTGTTTGGCCCTACTCAAGACAGCCTGCTGCGCACAGAACTAGCCCGTGGCAAGGCCATGAAACATAATGTATTCATTATTTTAAAAGACCACCACACGGCCATACTCAGCCCTTCGGGCGTTTGCTGGTACAACAATAACGGGAATGCAGGCATGGCCACCGGCGGCAGTGGCGACGTGCTTACCGGCATCATTACCGGACTACTGGCCCAGGGATACAGCGCACAGGACGCTGCTCTTCTAGGCGTGCATCTTCACGGAAAAAGCGGAGATCTGGCCGCTGAGGTATGTGGTGAAGAAGCTTTGCTTGCAAGTGACCTTATTCGCTTTTTAGGACAAGCATTTCTATCTTTAAAAGAGGTACAATAGCACACCTTACAACCGCTGTGCTACCCACTTAGGGTATCCTTTCTCTCCCTGATCGTTGTAAAAATCCACGAAGTGCAACTTGAAGTAAAAACCTTCGCTGGTCTTTACAATGTAGTTCTTGGCTATATCCACCTGATACAGGCCTGTGTTCAGGTCAAAACTTTTCCAATCATAACCAATAACGTCTATAGCGTTTGTAAAGTCCACCTGCTGGGCAAAGGCCAGGTCAATAGCCTCGAATCCCAGGCTGGAATCAAGAGCTGCAAAGGTCTGGTAGCGATTCGTCAATACCCCGGTTACCATATAGGGAATGGGAATCTCCACAGAGTATTGGGTAAAACATATATCCCATTTATCCTTGGGCGGTTCTACAGACACGCTTTTTCCCCCTTCATTAAAGGAAAGAAAAACGCTGTTGTACAATGGATCCTTTTGCAGGTTAAGGGTATGTTTCTCTCCTCCCGAAAGGTCTTGAAAACTTAGCGTGTACTGCGTTTCAGTAACCTCAGTAACTTGCATTTTCACCATGCCGTAGGCACCTTCGGCAGTTACACCCCGGTCAATAATATATACAGGATGGGCGCTGCGCCAGTCGCCAATGGCTGTGCTGTCTGCATGTCCGTTTGCGGCATCCATTTTCTTCCCTGCGCCAAAGCCCACCGTATCTGTCACGGCATCAAAGTCTTGCTGGCCGGTATTCCAGGCATACATCAACTTAGAGCTGTTCAGGTAAATATGGAAGCCGTCAGTGGCTGCTTCCAAAGCCAGATCCCAATTGGTGCGTTCGTTGCGGCTCACTTCACGGTCTTCTGTAAGGCTGTAAAATACCTGATAGCCATAATCGGCACCCAGGCTAATTTGGTGGGTGCTTTCGGCCCGCTTGGGTACCGGTAATTCCTTAGTGGTACAGGCAGCAAGCCCGGCCAGTGCCAGAAAGAGATATAACTTATTCATCAATTAAAATTTAAGTTGACATCCAGCTTCAGAAAATAAGTACGACCCATGCTGAGTGGCTGGTAAGAAGCTCCGGAACTATGTACACCACCGGATATACCTGTGCGGCTGATATTGGTTACATCCAGGAGGTTCTTGGTGCCGGCACCAATGGCATAACGCCCTTTAGCAAAAGTCTTGGTCACGGAAAAATCCAGGATATGATAGTCTGCCAGCGTACTTTGAACCACCTCGTCATCCTGGTTCAACACAAAATCCATACTTCGACCGGTATACTTATATAACAAGCCGAGGGATACACCTGGTTTCTTGAACTCATACAAGACAGACGAGCGCAACTCCGGCGAATAACTAAAGCGGGACACCGTACTGACGTACTCCGACAGCCCATTATACAAGGCATTATAGCCCACACCTATAGATAATTTCAGGTGCCGTACGGCCATATCGCCGCTTAAGGTCGAACCAAAAGTGGTGAAAGTGCCTATATTCCTATAGGTATAAGTGGTGGCATTCGTTTCGGTAGCCACCAGCTGAATGCGGTTACTGATGCTGTTATAGAAGTTGTTCAGTTCTATTTTAAATATCTTTTGGTTGCTGATTTTTTGCCATACCCCGTTAAGGATAAAGTTGTGGGAGTACTCCGCCTCCAGGTCCTCGTTGCCGGTAATGTTATGGTTGAAGTCCACAAAATCGAAATACAGATCTTTCAAGGTAGGTGCCCTGAACCCCCGGGCATAAGAGGCTCTTAGCGTAATAGAGGACGCATCTACCGAAGTGTTCATTGGAATCAGGTACCGGATATTAAGCGAGGGAATGAGCGGTGCTTTATAGCGTGTATTATAAGTAACACGCAGGCCGGGCCGGAAGGTCAGGTTGCTTACCGGAGTATACTCGGCAGTAGCAAACAAGGCATAATCTCCTATTTGCTGATCCTGATTTTTCATACGACGGGCAGTGCTGCCTTCCAGGTTAAGATCGTAGCCGATCTCATAATGGAGCCTGGACTCTGGTCGTACATGCGTTAAGGTACCACGTGACATCCAGGTGCGGAATACCGTAGTATCCTGTACATCTTCATCACTCCTTAAGGTTTCCTCCAGGCTGGTCAGGTCTTTCACGTAAGTATTCTTACGGCGCTGATAATGGTTATAGCCCACCAGCAATTTAGTACCAAAGTACCTGCCTATCTTACCCTGCACGTTCAATGCCGTAGACATTCGGTTGGTCAGGTACACATCATCATTGGCGGTTTGGCTGTACGAAGGCATGCCCCTGTTGAGGATATGCTCCCGAAATGCATCCCCTGTAAGGTTCACCTGAAAGTCTTTAATTGTTGTGCCCAATAATACCCGGCCGAATACCTGCTCTTTCGGGTTCCACGATTGTACACGCTGACTGTCGGCCAGCATCTCCTTTTTATACGTAAAGGGTGCATCACCTTCCGTCCAGCCATCAAAATAGTTGCGTCCGCCGGAAAGTTGAACCATATTACCTTTTTTTTGAAAACCGGTATTGGCCGAAACATTGTATTGGCCATTGCTTTCATAAAAAGCGCCCGCGCCGGCAGACCAGGTACGACGCTGCCCCTTTTTCATGATCAGGTTAACAGTGCCCGCCAATGCATCGGTGCCAAAGTTTACCGACAAAGGCCCTTCTACAATCTCAATACGTTCTACATTATTCATATTGATCTGAGAAAGGTCTATTTCTCCATTTAACCGGCCAATAACGGGTACGCCGTCAATAAGTATCTTTATATTCTGCCCGGATATGCCTTGCAGCGTCATGCTACTACCCAGCACATTATCTTGTCCCAGCCTTATGTTCAGCTCATTACTGAGTACATCCCTAAGGTTCTGGGCGGCCATCATGTCAATTTTTTTTCGGTTAATGACCTTAATGGTATGCACCGTATTGGCGGCTACGTCAGGTTCGTACTGACCGGTAATCACCACTTCATTTATGGAAATATCAGCTGGAAGAAGTGCGTAAGCACCGTCTCCTGGTTCCTGAAGGGTGTCGAAAAAGGGCTTTGAACCCAGGTAATTGATCTGTAGGGCTACAGGATATATTTGCATGGTGGTCGGCTGTGTCGCTTTTCCTGTAGCATCGGTAAGCACCGTCAGCGATTTCCCGTCGCTTACCTGAGTAAAGGTAAGGTGTGCCGCCACTGCAGGGAGACCGTCTTTCTCATTTACTACCGTAAAGGTTTGTGCCTGGCTTTGAACAACAGCCAGGAAACAAATCCCGAGCCACACATATCGTATCAGGGGCATATACATGAATTGGGAAAGACGCCCTGCCTGATATCCCGGACTGAATAACATGGTTGGCAAGGCGTCTTCGTTTTTTAATAGCTACTACTTCGTTCCTTCAATAAAGGCATTTAATACCTTCATAATATCGCCGGTAGCTTTTTTACTGTCATATTTTTTGGGCAGGGCATAAGTATCTCCCAAGGCAAACAAGGCTTCGTATAAGCGCTCATCATTCACCTTAGATTTCATCTTAATGCTGCTGTAAGGTGCTAGCACCACATCCCAACACTTACGTACATCATTCCAAAAAGCCTCGTTATTGGTCCACCAGGTAGTGGCAGCGATGGGATTATAGCTATCCTTGGTAAAGGCTTCCATTCCTTTTTCCCAGCACAGCAGTTGGTCCTTACCGTCTTTGCGAATGATCTTTTCGTTGTCCTGCTCCAGTACCCAGGTGCCATTATCGAATATTTCCATATGGCTGTGGCGTTTCAGCACGTTATAATCCTGACGCTTGGTGATTTCCCGGCGAGGCAGGGGGGCATCGGCTGTGCTTTCCCAGAAGTGCCGTCCGTCTACATGCACCCAGGTGCCGTAGCCTTCGTAACGTGGACCGTCATCTACCTGATATACCTTTTGCGTCCAGGTTCCCTTTGCCTTGTCGGCCGGAATAGTTTCCTTTTTCCATTGGTTATCACCTGCATAGCTAAGCAGTTCCTGGTTTTCATAAATCCAGTCCTGGCGCCAGTGCTTAATGATCATGGAATCGCTAACGATAAGCAAGTGTTGGAGGGCGATTTTATTTTCCGTTTCTTCTACCACAAATACATGCTCAATACCCCAGTCAAACTTACGGTCATGATAGGCATATTCACGGTCAGGAGCAAAGGTTTCAGCAAATTCGAAGGTTACTTTATAAGTACCTACCATAGATTTGATCAGGGCCTTTTCCTGTTCCTTCTTGTTTAATTCGGTATCGGCAGCACCGGCCCACTGAAAGGAACCGATAGCCAACATGGATAATAACAGCTTTTTCATTAATTGTTGTTTTGTTTGTTTAAATGCTTATTGTACGATAATCTTTTGTGTTGTTTTTTGTCCGCCTACTTCCAGGCTAACGATATACATACCTGCAGCCCAGCCACTGGTTTGGATCGTAGCCGTGTTTAAGCCGCTTGCGCTACCAGTTTGTTGGTTCCAGATCAACTGTCCGGCGTAGTTATATACGGAAATAGTCGCAGCAGTAGCCTGGTTCAGGTCGTAAGCCAGGTGTACATAGCCATTGGTAGCAGGGTTAGGGTAAACGGCAAGTGAAGCCACTGTGCCCGTAGCATCTTTTATGCTTGTAGCTTCCAACAGTTCTTTGCTGAATATGAAGTCGCCGGTAGCACTACCGCCAAAACCGGTAAATACAAGTTTCCATATGTTTGCTGCTTTATCTTTAACAAAATAAACCGTAGAATCTGCTACCACGTACTCGCCAGAACCTGAATTATATGTTTTCCAGTCATAACCGATGATGTTTTTTTCCTCACCGAACTCATGACTTTCATAATCCACATAAGTGTCGGCATCTACCTCGTCCACTTCTACCAGTTCCACACCTTCGTTAACGAGCACGCCGGTAACACCATAAGGCATAGTTACGTCAGGTCCCATGGCAATCAGGTCGGTATATTGGGTAAACAGCAGGTCCCAATCTTCTGAAGCTGGTTCCAGATCAGCTGCTTCGTTGTTTACCAGAGAATAGTAGCCAAAATTCTTACCGCTGTAGTCAGCTTTCAGGAAGGTTACTTCCTGCTCGTCGCTACCGTCCAGGTTAGCATAAGTGAAGGTATAAGTGCCGGTAGTAGACACCAACTCATCAATCCGCAATTTCTTATAATCTCCGTTAGTCAGTTTAATGATAAAGAAAACGCTTCCAGTAATATTATGGGTTGTCATGTCGTAATTACCCCATCCGTAATCAAACTGGTCGGAACCCGCTACGGAATTAAAGGCACCTACCTGCCAGTCGTAGGGAGAGTTGATCGCTTCTTCCCATTCTTCTGCCATGCCAGTAGTATCTACATCATCCCAGTCGGCAATAGTAGCATCGGGATATTTCCACAATTGGGTACCGGGGTTACTGAAGATCGTGGCAGACATCAATTCGGCTCTGAAGGCGATGTCCCAGGATTCTTTTGGTGTAGCTGTTTCCGCACCGTCAGTCAGGCGATACCATACTTGTTTTGCGTAGCCGGCTTCGGTGGATACGGTATCTATAGCAGTCGTTTGCGCAGTCAGGGTACCCACTGTACAGCCGCAAATCGCAAGGAGTAAGATCTTTTTCATGCTCAGGTTAAATTACTAGTGTTAAAAATAGTTAATGAATTAAAGAAAAGGCCTATTCATACACCCTTCCGTTACGGCCGCAAAATTAACCTGCTATCCCGGAAGCAGGTTCACTAATCAGGAAAAAAACTTTCCGAATCGGGAAAAAAAGCCATCTTAACGCCATAATAGTGCCGATAACAGTCGAAATCTGCTCCTTCGTAAAATGTCCCGCAGGCAGCAAACAAAAAAAGGCCGGCACCCGGTAGGGCACCAACCTCTATTTAAAAAACAAAACAACACGAATTAGCCAGTTTTCACACCTGCATGTACCCCTTCTATAAAGAAGATGCACACCATATGCATATATTTAATATTTCACTATTGTACTTCTACCATATAGGTAGCGCAATGAAAATCAGTAGTATACGGATTGCCTTCATGTGTTCCCTCTACATCCTTCTTCACGATCATTTCAATCATGTATTTACCTGGCCACAGGGGCACGAAGCTGCTCGCACCGGTTTTATCGGCATATACTTTACGTACCCAGCCATTGGGCGCAATCACTTCCACCTCCTGTTCTCCTTCCAGTCCCGCAGGTCTGAAGCAGCTAAAATGAACCGTATCCTGAACCTTAACGGCAGCACCGGTTACGGGCGACACCTTGATTTGCTTTCCCGAAACAGCTACAGGAGCATCTGTGTTCCCCACATTCACCAGCGCCACAGCGTTATAAGCCAGCCGGTAACCATGATACACATCTTTAGCTGTATGCTCCAGCACCACCGTGTACACACCTTTCATTTCCGGAACAAAATCGGCTTCAAAATAATCCTGCGCAGGCTTTGCTTTAAGGGGAAGCGTTTTACCCTCGGGCGTAAGCAGTACCAGCGTAAAATCTTTCAGATCAGAAAACCATTTATCCGCAGCTGTAACATCCTCGGTATATTCGCCAAAGTATACCCTGACGGTGTGAGCCTGCCCCAGCTGAGCCTGAGGACTACTTTCAATCCAAATGGCATGGGCAAAACCCGATAAAGAACAAAGACATACGAGTACCGTTAATGCAACTAATTTTCTCATGAATAAGGTTTAATAACTGGGTTTATAAGATCAGTATTTTTATCATCACCGGCAGCAGGCCACCGGTACTTATATTAAGGGCGCAAAAATAAGCGCCAGCCCTGTACCACAATTTAATAATCAGGAATAAAAATTACAGAAAACGGAAATATTGAAGCGTCTGACACCTATCAAACTCCTTTCTCCATTTCAATTCAAATTCACATAAATTTGCTTGATGAAGTTCAGCATGAAAGAAGTGGTGAGCCCAGAGGACATCCGCGCCTTCCTGGAGCTTCCCCTGAGCATATATAAAGATGATCCCAACTGGATACGACCTTTAGACAAAGACATCGAAATGGTTTTTGATCCGAAAAAAAACAAACTTTTCAAACAGGGTGTGTGTACACGTTGGTTGCTGCTCGACAGCAATAAGCAAGTGATAGGCCGCATAGCTTCCTTTATTAACAGGAAGTACAAAATGGAACAGCCCACCGGGGGCATCGGCTTTTTCGAATGCATCAATAACCGGGAGGCCGCCCATTTTATGCTGGACCATTGTCGCGACTGGCTGTCGGCGCAGGGCATGGAGGCCATGGACGGGCCTATCAATTTTGGTGAGCGCGACCGCTGGTGGGGCCTGCAGGTATCCGGATTTGCCGAACCGTTATATTGCATGAACTACAATCCTCCGTACTATCAGACGCTACTGGAAGAATACGGTTTCCAGGTATATTTCAACCAGGAATGTTTTGGTATGGAAGTGGTGTATCAGTTTCAGGATAAGTTTTATAAGCGGCACGAGGAACTGTCTAAAAACCCTGACCTTCGTGCGGTTCCGGTACGCAAAAAGCAGCTGGAAAAATTTGCACGCGATTTTACCTATATATATAATAAGGCATGGGCAGGACATGGCGGCGGCAAGACAATGGACGAGCGGCAGGCCGTAAAAATGTTCAACACCATGAGACCGGTAATGGATGATCGCCTCAGCTGGATGGTCTACCACAAAGAAGAGCCCATAGCCTGCTGGATCAACCTCCCTGACCTGAATCAGTACTTTAAGTACCTGAATGGAAAGTTCTCGCTGTTTCATAAGCTAAAATTCCTTTGGTTACAGCGTTTTGGGGAGTGTAAGCGTTTTGTCGGGCTGGTCTTCGGCATCATCCCCGAATGGCAGGGAAAAGGATTAGATGCCTATATGATTCTTGAGGGTTCTAAGGTAATCTGTTATAAGACACCTTTTAATGATTACGAAATGCAATGGATCGGTGATTTCAATCCGAAGATGATCAACATTGCACAAAGCCTTGGTGCACACGTTACCCGGCGGCTAAGTACTTACCGCTATCTATTTGACCAAAACAAGCCCTTTAAAAGGCATCCTATACTGTAGCCGGGCTCGTTTTACAGCAAGTTTATGCATGCGCTGCATGCCTGTAAGTGAAACCCCCACCCAATTTCCTTATTTTTGCCCCGACCTTAATTTCAATTTATTCCTACATGCGAAAGCTACTTACCGGTACCCTTATCCTGATCCTGATTGCTGCTGTGCAGCCCCTGGCGGCACAAACAGAGCTCAGTCCCGATCTGACCAAGATGCAGGAGACCGCACAGGATTACCTGAACCGCGGCGATTATGACAATGCCATTATGATGTACCACCAGGCCATCAGGCTGGCACCGGGCAATGTAGCCCTGCGCCGCGATCTGGCCTATACCTACTTTCTGGCAGGCAATCCTTCAAAAGCCAAGAGCACCATTGATCCCGTACTGGCTTCGGAGTCGGCTGACGAACAAACCTACCAGGTAGCTTCCGCTATTGAGAATGTATTGGGAAACGGCAAAAAAGCACATCGGATCATTAATGAAGGTCTGAATAAATTTCCCAATTCCGGCTTGCTCTTTAACAGTAAGGGCAATCTGTACATGGCCGATAAAAAAGCCAAGAACGCATTGAAAAGCTGGAATGACGGCATCAACGCCGCACCCTCCTTACCCATCAATTACTACAATGCAGCAAAAGCCTATTTCACGAACGGCCAGGCTATTTGGGCGCTTTTGTACGGCGAGCAATTCATTAACCTGGAGCAAAACACCGCAAGAACCACAGAAATAAAGAAAATGATGCTGGATGCCTACCGCCTCCTGTTTTCACCGGGTGCCGACGACAAATTGCCGGCTTTTGAAACATCCGGAGGCACACAGCATACAGCCAAATCGTTTGAAGCTGCCTACAAAAACCTCATGTTGCGCCATGCTATTGTACTGGGTAACGGGATACAGACCGAAACGCTCATCATGTTGCGCACCCGCTTTATCATTGACTGGAGCCGTTACTATCAGGCAAGCTTCCCGTTCACCCTATTTGATTTTCAGGAAAAACTGATACAGGCAGGACATTTTGATGCCTATAACCAATGGCTGTTTGGTGCCGTAGATAATACCCAGGCGTTCAGCCTGTGGATAAAAGCAAATGCGGACGCGTACAGCGCTTTTGAAACCTGGCTGCAACGCAACCCGCTTCGCCCTGCCGTCTCCGACCCCAAACCCTAAGAAAATCATGCGCCCTGAGCTGATAACCGGGCTGTACGCACCCGGCAGCAGGTATCAGGGTAAAGATGCATTTACTGCATTCTATTCATTACCTTTGGCCCGCCTATTATGCTTTAACAATGGAAGAATTAAAAAATACCCTCAAACAACAAATTATTGAATCCCTCAACCTGCAAGGCATGAGCCCAGCGGATATCGACGACCAGGCGCCACTGTTTGGCGACGGCCTGGGCCTGGATAGTATTGATTCCCTGGAGTTAATGGTGTTGATGGAACGTAATTACGGCATTAAGATCGAAGACGCCCGCGAAGGCCGAAATATACTCTCTTCGGTGCAGACAATGGCCGAATACATTGAGTCCAACCGTAAAAAATAGGTAATCAGCCAAGTCATGTGCCAATGATGGTCTATATATCAGGAATGGGTATGGTCACCGCATTAGGTATGTCTGTGCCGGAAAATCTTGAAGCGCTCCTTTCGGGTAAACAGGTATTGGGGCCAGCCGAGATCCTACAGACCCGGCACAGCACCAGCCTCCACCTGGGCGAAATAAAATATACCAATCAGGAGCTGGCCGATAAAATACCGGTGGCTGCCACCGGTCTTAGCCGCACCACCCTTTTGGGCATGCTGGCCATGAAAGAGGCGCTGCACAGTTTGCCCCCAACACAGCGAACAGGTAAGCGAATAGCCTTTATCAATGCCACTACGGTAGGTGGCATGAGCGATGTGGAACACGTGTACGACCTCATGACCTCCCAGAAAACCGAAGGTGACTTTATGCACCTCATCGATTCGCTGGACTGTGCCGATTGCACCCACAGGATAGCTCGCCACTTCGGGCTGGGAAGTCTGCAAACCACCATTAGTACCGCCTGCTCCTCAGCAGCAAACGCCCTACAGCTCGGTGCCCGCATGATTGCATATAATGAGGTAGACATCGCCATCTGTGGTGGTACCGATGCCCTTACCCGATTTACCCTCAATGGCTTTTTATCCCTTAAAAATATTGACGCCCAGCCCTGCCGGCCTTTCGACAGGGATAGGAAAGGGTTAAACCTGGGCGAAGGAGCAGCCTATTTAATTTTAGAATCCGAGGCCAGCCTCCGCGACCGCCACCAGGCACCGATCGCCGTGCTGGCAGGCTATGGTAATACCAACGAAGCCCATCACCCCACAGCGCCCTCACCCGACGGATCGGGCGCCTTGCGCACCATGCTGGCCGCATTAGTCCATGCCGGCATATCAGCTGCCGATGTACAGTATATCAATACGCACGGCACCGCCACGGAAGGCAACGACCGCTCTGAAGGGCAGGCCCTGGCCCGGCTTTATCCAGATGACGCCTGTCCCCCTTTCAGCTCTACCAAGGCGTACACCGGCCATACCCTGGCTGCCTCGGGCGCCGTGGAAGCCATTTTTTGTTGTCTGGCCATCACCCAACGCTTTATTCCGCCCAACCCAAGGTTTTCCACACCTATACCGGAGGTAGGCCTCCGGCCCGCTTCTTCTATACAACATGACCAGGATATTACATATGCCCTGTCTAACTCTTTCGGTTTTGGCGGTAATAATGTTACACTGGTACTAAAAAAAGTATAAGCCCTCCCCTTTTGCCGATTTATTTATTTTCTTTGTAAGCACTCAGAACCTTTTTCCCTTGTTGCAACCCGTTTATTTTCTGTCCGGCAGCGCAATTCACCCGCAGCCCCAGGATTTCCCCCAATCCCGGTCGCCCTTGCGGCAAGCAGGCATGTATTGCATGCTCCCCGACTTCAGGGCATATATACCGCCTATGCAGCTCAGGCGTATGAGCCGCCTGCTCAGCATGGGTATCTATGCCGGACTGGATTGCCTCAGCAAGGCCGGCATAGCGCTACCGGACGGCATCATCACCGGTACCGGTAAAGGCAGCATGACGGACACCGAAAAATTTGTGAAAGAACTAAGCCTGTACCAGGAAGAAGCGCTCAACCCTACTCCTTTTATATTATCAACATACAATGCCGTTAATGGCGCCCTGGCGCTCAACACTACTGCAACAGGTTATAACCAGACCTTTGTGCACCGCGGAAGCTCGCTGGAGTGGTCGCTATACGATGCCCAGCTCAAACTACAGGATGCCGATACCCATCACCTGCTGGTGGGGAGCTTTGACGAGCTGACACCCGAATATTATTTTATCAAAAATAAAATCGGCTACTGGAAAAATAATTTTGATCCGGGTCGCTCCTTATACGAACAGGCGGACACACCGGGTACCATAGGAGGAGAAGGTACTGCCTTTTTCCTGCTTGGCAAGCAGAAAGCCGAAAGCCGCCTCAGCCTGCTACAGGTAAGTACTGCTTATGAGCCGGATCAGCCGCTTTCGTTTGTGGCAGAAGCATTGGCCCAGCGTGGCCTGGGCTGGAACGACATCGACCTGTTGGTGCTGGGCTGCAATGGCGACCGTACCGATCAGCCCGCTTACGATGCGGTGATGACTGAAAGCACCGGCATACCGATCTTGTGCTTCAAGCACCTGAGTGGGGAGTATGAAACATCCGGCAGTTTTGGACTGTGGCTGCTGTACCAGTGGAGCCGCGGTGTACGCCCCCCTGACAGCGTATGGCGAGGGCTGCAAGGCCCGCAGCAAATGCCGGAAAAGATATTGTATTACAATCATTATCGTGGCATTA
>JBEBUO010000008.1:0-24101 GCA_040393285.1 Taibaiella helva
CCCGGTTTGTTGTCTGAGATTTCTTCAGTATTTTTCATCACATCAAAATAAGCATTTTCCAGTTTCATGAATTTTGCCATTTCTGCATTGCGTACCTCATCTGTCATGGGCTCTTTAGCAGCCAAGTCTTTTTTTGCAGCATGCAATGCGGCTTTCATCTCTACTTTAATTTGTTCAAAAACTTCTTTAGCAGTACTGGTTTCTCCGGCTTTTTCAAATGCAGCAACGCTTTTTTTAAGGCTTGAAGCTACCGTGCTGGTTTCAGAAACTGTAGCAGGTGCTGCTTTTTGGGCAAATCCGGTCATGCTTCCCGCAGCCATGAGTGCTACAAATAATAAAGGTTTTAGATTCATTTTGGTAATTTTTATTTTAAGTAATTAGGCTTCCTTTTACTGAAGACGGCTAAACGAACAATAAAGTTATGGATTAAATGAATAAAATTTGAACAAGCGGATGCATTCATTGGCCGCTTTTACATCGTGCACCCGTAAAATCTGCGCACCTTGTTGCAACGCAATCATATGAAGGGCCGTGGTGCCGTTTAGGGATTCTTCGGCAGTGTTATTTAATACATTGTAAATCATTGATTTGCGTGAAAGTCCAACCAGTAGCGGTTGGTCAAGAACCTGAAACGTATGCAGTTCTTTCAGCAAGGTGTAATTATCTGCTAAAGTTTTTCCAAAGCCAAAACCCGGATCCACAATAATATCTTTGATACCTGCTTCTTTGAGTTGGTTCAGTTTTTGTTGAAAATACGTCAGAATATCCTGAGTAACCTGTTTGTATTGCGGGTTTTTCTGCATATGCTGGGGCGTACCCTGCATGTGCATGGCAATGTAGGGTACTTGTAAGCGGGCCACCTCCGGTATCATTTCTTTATCCATATCTCCTGCACTGATGTCGTTTACCAGGTCGGCACCCGCTGCTACTGCGGCTTGCGCTACTGCGGCGCGATAAGTGTCAATGGAGATAAGTAGGTCAGGAAACTGCTGTCGCAACTTGCTGATTACAGGTACCACGCGGCGCACTTCTTCGTCAGTACTTAAGGCTGCCGCACCTGGTCTGGTACTTAAACCACCAATGTCCAGAATGGTGGCGCCTTCCTGTATCATTTGTGCTGCCGTACCCAGGAGCGCCGCCGGATCACTATCCCGGCCCTGGTTGTAAAAGGAATCGGGTGTCGCATTTAGAATGCCCATAATGATGGGCTGGTCGAAGAAAAGTAGCCGCCCTTTGCAGTTTAAAGTATAGGTCATGATCAAAAACTATTAAAGGGGATGTTCCAGGCCCATTTTGGTTGCCAGGTCTTTCAAATCGGACCAGACAGGCGCTACTACGGGTATACCCTTTTCTTTTCGTGCTGTTTCTGTTGCCCTTTCCGGGTCGCCGGGAATCAGTATCTCTTGTTCTGGCTGAGCAGGTGTTGCTTGCCTGAAACGCCGTATCCAGTTGTCCATATGCTGTTTAAAATCATCAGCCTTTCGGAAAGCATCAATGCGCATGGCCCCGAAAAAATGTCCCAGGCCCTTGCCGGGCATATCTTGCGGCATGGGCACATATGCGGGAAAGGGCGGCGCCCAGGGGCCGTAAGAAGCACCACTTAATACTGCCGAAAAGATATCGACTATACTGCCTAATGCATAGCCTTTGTGGCTACCGTGTTCGCGATCGCTACCCAGGGGCAATAAAGCGCCGCCACCTTTCAGTGCAGCCGCGTCGGTTGTATTTTGCCCATGTTTATCCTGTACCCATCCCAGGGGCGCATCAGCCTGTTTGCGTTGCAAAATTTCCAGTTTCCCGTTGGCGGCTGTGGTGGTGGCCATATCGGCTACAAATGGCGGTTCTTCGCCGGCAGGTATGGCTACGGCAATGGGATTGGTGCCCAACATGCGTTCGACAGAAAAAGTAGGAGCTACTAAGGCGCTGGCATTGGTCATGGCGATACCGATCATATCATGCTCCAGGGCCATCATGGCATGATAACCGGCTATGCCGAAATGATTACTGTTTTGTACACTTACCCAGCCCGTTCCCACTTGACGGGCTTTCTCTATAGCCACTTCCATGCTGTAAGGTGCTACTACCAGACCCAAGCCCGCGTCGCCATCTATTACCGCGGTAGAAGGGGTTTCGTGTGTTTTTGTGATATGAGGAAGAGGATTGATACGGTTTGCTTCCCAAAGCCTTACATAGCCCGATAAGCGTGCTACACCATGACTGTCAATGCCACGGAGGTCTGCCGATAGCAGTACATCGGCTGCCTTTTGTGCATCTTTGGGCGTACATCCCATTTTTAAAAATACGGATGCTGTGAAATTGCTGAGTACTTGATAAGGAATAATTGTGTCCATACTTACATGCAAGGTAAAGAGGATTCATCGTTTACCTGAATACAGCACAGAAAAAATAATTGGGAATATGTGAATGAAATCATAAAATATGATTTATCTGACCAAATTTATCGCCTTGTTCCTCATTGACTTAAAGGATAAAGATAATTTTGCAGGTTTGGCTGATCATCAACTAAAGTAATTCATCTTCAGTGATGAAGCTCCGGGCTCAGCCAGCTTGCGCTGAGCGGTCGGTCTGGACTGGACTTTGTAACATAAGTTTAGCCTATCCTTGTGAAACGGATGCATACATTATTAACTACATTTGCAAGTAACAGAATCCTGATATACGAAATGAATGATCGCTTACATTTACTATTAATTTTTGTTCTTTTCCTCGTCGTTTCCTGTGCGGCACCCGACCATGATTTCACGCTTCAGGTACAGATAGAGGGTAAGCCTCAGGGGCCGGTTTTACTGGAGGAGTTTGGTGCCCAGATTACACTTGTAGACTCTACCCAATCTGATGCTTCGGGTGCCTTTTCCTTTTCCGGAAAATATAAAGAACCCGGCTTGTACCGGGTGCGTATGGATGATCAAAATCTTTTTCTTGTTATTGACGGGCAGCATATAATAATCCGATCCACATGGGAGGATCCCAATATGTATCAGGTTGAAGGCTCCCGAGGTTCTGCCAGTCTCAGTAGGTTTTTTAAGGGCTACATGCATTCTTTAAAAGACCTTCTGGCCATTCAATATGCTACAGATAGCCTGCAAAAGGCCTTTGCACCCGATAGTGTCATCTATATGGCTCAGACGCAGGAGGAGCAGCAAGTAAATGAACTTTTGGATTATATAAAAAACTACTCCGACACGACGAGCAGTATGCCTGCGGTATTATTCTCTTCGCAACTGCTGAATTTCAACAATGAAGTCAGCTACTTTCAAGAGCTCGCCGCTACATTGCCCGCCCGTTTTCCCGGAAATAAAAAGGCGATGGATTTTGCCGCCCGCTTAAAAGAAAAGGCACAAAGCGTGTCAAAAGTAGTAGCCAGCCCTGCAATAGGAACGATGGCACCCGACTTTAGCTTGCCCACTGCCGATGGGAAGACCGTAGCCTTATCTTCTTTTCGTGGTCAGTATGTATTGCTGGATTTCTGGGCTTCCTGGTGTCCGCCCTGCCGGGCCGAAAACCCTATAGTAGTAGCGGCTTTCAAAAAGTATAAAAGCAAAAATTTTACCATTCTCGGTGTGTCCCTCGACAACGATACCGATAAGTGGCAAGAGGCCATTGTAAAGGACAAGCTGAATTGGACACAAGTTAGTGACCTGAAGGGATGGCAGTCAACGGCAGCCGTTTTGTATGCGCTGGAATCCATACCTGCCAATTATTTAATTGATCCTGAGGGGAAGATTATTGCAGCCAATTTACGTGGTGCTGCCCTGGATCGGGCCCTGGAGGATGTGTTGTTCCCCGCCGCAACAGCAGAGGCAACGCCAACAGGAGAAACACCACCTGTAGATAAGACGGTCCGTACTGCTATAGACAATTAATACACTTTTCTTTATTGTAAGTAAATCCCGGTCAATGCCTCTGTATGCGTGACAACAACGGCATTACGGTATCAGCGCGTTGTCCTGACGGGTGGGTGCAATGACGTGCAAGGCCTGAGGTATGATGCTGATTTGAAGTGGTGTAATACAGGCAAAATAATCGCCGTCAGATTGCATATAACTGGTGTCCTTTTGTGCTATTGATACCGTTTTGGCAGTATCATGAATCACATAGCGCGATTGCAGCAGGGAACCTGCAAATGCCCGGTACACGATAGCCAGCGCCATGTATTTCGGGAAAGGCCGGAGTATCGTCAGGTCAAGCAGACCATCAGAAAGCCGGGCAGGCGGGGCTATTTTAAAGCCATACCCGAATTCACGGGCGTTGGCCACAGACAGGATAAAGGCCTCTGTTTCTATCTCCCGTTTATTATCTAATATTATTTTATAGCGCTTTGAGCGGTAGGACCAGAGGTGCTTAAAAGCCAGCCAACTGTATACGAGTAAGCCGCGTCGTTGGCTGCGCCTGAATTGATCGGCTATGGTCACATCAAAGCCCAGGCCGGTGTTGCTTACAAAAATGTGTCCGTTAGCGCTTGCCAGATCTATAGCTACGGTCTGTTTTTTGTTGATTAATGCTATGGCTTTTCTTGGGTTAAGAGGAATGCCAAGACTTCGGGCCAGGCCATTGCCTGAACCCTGTGGTAAAATGGCCATTTTTGTTCGCGTATTGTATATGCCGTTGGCCACATCATTCACGGATCCGTCACCACCTACTGCTACTACAATATCGAATCCGTCTGCTACTGCTTCTTTGGCCAAAGCCAGTCCATGGTGGGCATGCGTGGTATACACAATTTTGGGTAGAAATTGCCGGCGGTCGAGATAGCGGTCTACCAGCTGTTCCGTCCTGGCCGTTCGCCGCACACCTGATCGGGGGTTGACAATAAAGAGTATTTTTTCCATGAGGTAAGACTTGTGTTGCGTTAGCCTGTCAGATTACCGCTTTCAGGCTTAAGTCCAGGCTTACCGCATGATGCGTTAAGGCACCTATGGAAATAAAGTCGACGCCGGTAGCCGCATAGGCTTCTATGTTGTCGAAATGGATACCGCCCGATGCTTCTGTTTCGTACCGGCCTGCTATCATGGTTAATGCTTCTTTAATCGTTGCCGGAGCATAATTATCCAGCATGATGCGATGTACCCTGCCGGTAGCTAATACCTCGGCAACATCCTGAAGGTTTCGGGTCTCGATTTCAATTTTCAGGTCCAGGTTATTCGCCTGAATATAATCATTTGTTTGTTCGATGGCAGCAGGTATACCACCGCAGAAATCAATATGATTATCCTTAAGCATAATCATATCATACAGGCCCATACGATGGTTGTAACCACCACCAATTTTTACTGCTTCTTTTTCAAATGCACGGAAAAGTGGGGTTGTCTTTCTGGTATCCAGAATTTTTGACCGGTATTGTTTTATTTTTTCAGCATAAGTATGCGTCAGGCTGGCGATGCCGCTCATACGTTGCATGCAATTAAGTACCAGTCTTTCAGCCGTAAGAATGGTATGTACCCTGGCTATTACTTCAAAAGCCACTTCTCCGGTTTCTATAGTGTCCCCGTCTTGCTTGTATGCACTAAACTGCGCATCTGGCTGAATGTAGGTGAAAATAGCCCTGGCTACTGCCAGGCCGGCCAAAATACCATCCTCTTTTATTTTAAGGATGGCTTTCCCCTCTGCCGTGGGCGGAATACAGGCCAGGGTAGAGTGATCGCCACCGGTAGCCAGGTCTTCTTCCAAAGACAGGCGGATAAAGGTTTGCATGTCCATAAGTATTGCCTTGATAAGGCACAAAGATAAGGGTATTTGCCTACCGCAAGTACCGGTACCTTCCCCGGTAATAAGGAGATAATTTACCCCCAATTTTGCCTTGTCTCAGCAGGCTATCCTTTTATCGTTGCCTGTAACACCGGATTATGAGGGTTGCTGATATCATAGAGGGCCATGCCATCGGAAAGCATACAAATCAGCAGGTTATTGTAGGGGATGCAATCCTTGAAAAAACCGGCTTTGATCTGTTTCACCTCTATTGGTTGATACGCGGCAGATACGTCGAACACGCGAAGGCCTTCAGCACCATCACATACATAGAGTGTTTGCTGTTGCAAGCCTAAGCCATGTGGGTTACTGAGCGGCAGTATATTGGTTTGTACCGGGTTCAATACCTCCTTGAGACTGTACACATACAAGGCGTTTACATTGCCGCCACAGGTATTGCCTGTGCGCACGGTTACGTAAGCTACAGAGTCATTGGCAACAACCGGATCGCAGGCTCTGAGGTGGCTGGCACTACCCAGCAGGCGGGGTGTGCCAGGTTGTACTATGGAGTACACATAAATGGCATCCTGTGACCCGACAAAGAGCTTGTCTTCCCAGCTGTAAATGGTTTCGATATTAAAACCGATATCCTGCTGGTATATTTTTTGCGGATTAGCGGGATCAGCCATGCTGTAGGTATGCATCTTTCCGCCGTCTACGACGTAAAGATGGTTTTTGGTAATAATAAAGCGTGCCAGGGAGCCGCCTGTGCCTACCTGGTCGCCGGCGCCATTTTGTTCAGCTTTGTTACAGGCCGGCAAAAAGATAACAGCCAGGCATAATGGTAAGAAGAATTTATATAGAAGTCTCATGTCGGGGTATTGATGGTTAATATTTGCATCGGGGCGACTGAAGCATTTTTTTCTGCCAGCCAATTACGGTTCCCTTTTCCGGGTCGGGACATTCAAAATAGCCTGATTCAGGCGGGCGATCATGTTGCTGGAGCTTAAAGGTGTTGGCTACGCGGTTTAAGAGCACGGCTTGATGGAGGTCGCTGATATCGATAACAAGGAGATCATTATAACTGTTGGTGTACAGTATATTGTCAATAATAGATAGCTCCTGTGCACCTTCAACAACTATAAATGCCAGTTTTTCGGGCTGGTCGGGTTGGGAAATGTCCAGCACATGAATGCCTTGCCCGTTTTCAACCTGGAATAAGGTGTTTTCCCTGACGTAAATTTTTCCGGCCTCTACAATGGGCTGAGGCGCTATGGTGCTGACCTTGCTACGTGCACTATCTGTATGATAAACAGGGGCGTAACCCATGACTTCCTGGTTTTGCCTGTCATTACAGGAGGCAAAAGCAAGCAGTAGGGTAGCGGCACTTGAAGCTATTGCAAATCTCTTCATCATTTTCGATTATGTTTCTCATTAATCTGTCTTAGCTTAAAGACGAAGAATGACTTTTGTACCTTTGGTGTTAACAGCGTAATAATATTAAAGTAATACCCTTAATTTTGAAGTGTTTTGATAACCGGTTATGCAATCGGTCTGATTTTGTCATCCTATCCGTATGCCATACATGACTTTTGAACAAAAAAAGAATATAAAAGCATTAAGCTGGACTGCAGGTGCGCATTTGCTGCTGTTGCTGTTCTTCTTACTATTCAGATATACCATGCCGGCCCAGCAGCCTGTTGAGGAGTTGGGTATGGAAGTGAATCTGGGTACAATGGAAGACGGGTATGGTTTTGACCAGCCTGAACTTGCTGAAGACCCGGCAGCAGCAGAGGCTGTTGTCACTACTTTGCCCTCAGCTGCATCTGATCATCCAGACAGAGAAATACATACCAGCGATGATGCCGCCGCTCCCGCCGTGATTAGCCGGCAGCGTACAGATAACCGGCGCAGAACAGCTGCACCTCCGGTGCAACGAACACCTGATCGCGTTGCCAATAGTCGCACCGCTTCAAGCACGCGCAACCAGCAAGCCACCACACAAGATCCTAAATATGTGTTTCAGGGTGCTACAGGTACAGGTGGCAACAGTGCCCAAGCCAGCCGTGCAGGCGGCAGTGAAGGTATAGGGCAGGGAGAAGGAGACATGGGTGTGCCAGGCGGTACTCCAGGAGCAGAAAATTATACAGGTACTCCGGGTGGTGGCGGATCCACAATCGGTCATACCATTGCTAATCGTCAAATTGTACAGCGGCCTGATCCGAGTGCCACATTCAGAGAGGGGGGTAATGTGGTGATTCGTGTTACTGTAAACAGAGAAGGGAGCATTATCCAGCACCGGGTAGTATCGGCAGCCAATACCACTATTCGCAACCTGGCCCTTCAAAAGATTAAAAGCGTCAAGTTCAACGCTTCTCCGTCAGCACCGGCAGAGCAGTTTGGAAATATTACTTTCCGCTTCTCCACGACAAGAAAATAAAACCGCCGCTGTCAGGTCATTTCTCTATATCCTTTTTATAAGATTTAATGGCCTGAAATAAAGCCATAGCATAGGCCATCTGGCCTTTTTCGGAATTCATATACGCTTCTTCCGAAGGATTGTTGATAAAGCCCAGTTCTGTAAGCACTCCGGGCATCACGCTATTGGCCAATACTTGAAGACTCATTTGTTTTACACCCAGGTCATTCCGCCCCATTGATGTATAGTTCCGCTGTATTTTACTTGCGAAATTGATGCTTTTAGCCAAAAAGGCTTGCGAGTATTGAGCAATGACCATGGCCGTTGTCGGATCGTTTTCATCTAATAATCCCGGCTCCTCGGCTACGGTTTCCCCGAATTGACCGATTGATTTCTCTTTTTCTGAATTGCGGGAAAGCCCAAGCACATAGGTCTCAGTTCCTGCAGCCGAAGTTTCACGGTGTACTACGGTTTTGTAAGTGGGCACCTTCCGGCGTTTTTTTCCCTTGCCGACATAGTGATAGCCTGTTCTGACCTTTTCGGTACGGCCTGCGGTAGCATTGATGTGTACGGAAAGAAACAAGTCGGCGCCTGCCCTGTTGGCAATAAGTCCCCGTTCTTTTAATTCAACAAATACATCGGTTTTTCGGGTATAGATGACCTGCACATCAGGCAGGCTATCTTTTAATAGCTGTCCGAGTTTAAGTACCACAGCGAGTGCAATGTCTTTCTCGTTGGCGTAGCTGCCCCTGGCACCAGGGTCTTTACCGCCATGGCCGGCATCCAGCACCACCTTTTTTATCTGTTTACTGCTTTGCGCCTGAGCAGGACTATGTGGGTTTAGGAAAAGGGTGGATAAAAGAAATAGGAAGATGTAAATAGAACCGGTAGAACGGCAAAAAGTCTTTAATGTTGTCATTATATGAATTCAGTAAGGATAAGCAGTTAAATGCGGGTCTGCAAAATAAAATGTTCTTTTTTTTGTTTTTAATGGATATGGGGTGTTTTTGCTTCTAGCGCACATCCATAAAATTAGCCTTTATTCAGGGCGCAATACCCTATTTTTGCAAAAATAAATGAACCTTTCGGTAAAATCATTAATTTATTTCCTTAAAAGTAGCTGCCGTATATGCACGGTAGCTGTTTTTGTATGGTTACTATCGATTCCGGTTTCGGGACAGGAGCTGTTGCCCGATAGCACTTCTTCTGTATCTGATAACGCATCGATTGCACCCGCTATTGCCCCACAGGCGGATAGTTTGCCGGATTTGAAGATACCTGTCATGGCGGACACTTCGCTCCATGCAGACAGTGTACAGAACGACACCCTTTCGAAAGCGGACAAAGAATTAAAGTGGGGTATAAAAATATCAGACGAGGCGCTGTCCTCTACGGTAACTACCCATGCCACCGATTCTGCAGTGCTGGATGTGAAGCAAAATGTGTTTTTCCTTTATGGAGCAGCCAAAGCCACTTATGAGAACCTGGAGATTACTTCGGGTAAACTTATTTTTTACCAAAAGGATAACCTGCTTACAGCGCAACCCCTCTTGGATAGCTCGGGAAAAATCGTTTCGGAACAGAGTTTCAAACAAGATTCGGAAAATTTCACCTTTGACACGCTGAAATATAATTTCAAAAGTAAGCGGGCGCTGGTGCGAAATGCCCGTACACAGTACGGCGAGGGGTTTATCATAAGCAGCCAGGCCAAAAAGAATGCTGATGAAAGCATCTCCTTTTACAAGAGCATCTACACCACTTGTAATTTACCACATCCGCATTTTGGTATCAGGGCCCAAAAACTGAAAGTGGTTCCGGGAAAGGTAATTGCATCCGGCCCCGCCAATTTGGAAATAGAAGATGTACCTACGCCTTTGTACCTGCCCTTTGGGATGTTCCCGATAAATGAATCGCAGCGTTCGGGCTTTATACTGCCGAGTTATACCATGGAAGAGCGGCGGGGCCTGGGCCTCCAAAGAGGCGGTTATTATTTTGCCATTAGCGATTACCTGGGCCTGATCAGTCAGGTGGATATCTTCTCCAGAGGGAGCTGGGCTGTATTTAGCACGGCTCAATATGCCAACAGGTACCGGTACAACGGCCAACTTGCAGTCAATTATTCTTACAGTAAAATCGGCGAGGTATACGAAACGAATAGTTACACCAGCAAGGATTTTCAGGTAAGCTGGACCCATACGATGGATGGCCGTGCCCGGCCGGGAACGAATTTCTCTGCGTCCGTGTTGTTTGGTACCAGCGATTATAATGCACTGAACACCACGACCACGGCCAATGTACTGAATAACCAGTATTCTTCTTCCATTTCCTATGCCAAATCATGGGTGGGTAAGCCCTATTCTTTTACGGCCGCTTTGCGCCATAATCAAAGTACACAGACAGGTCAGGTAACGGTAAGGCTACCCGAACTGAACTTCAATCTTGGCCAATTCTCACCTTTTCAAAGGAAGGTAATGACGGGGAGTCCACGCTGGTACGAAAAAATATCGGCGAGCTATTCGGTATCGGCCATTAATGAAATAAAATTCTACGATTCCCTGTTTTCATTCAATTCCCTGACCTTCTCGGATTTTGACAACGGGATTCGCCACAATGCCTCTGTACAGGCCAACTATAATATATTTCGGTATCTGAACTGGAATATTAGTGTACCCTATACGGAGTATTGGAACACCAAACAGACTTTCCTTCAATACAGTGCACAAAAAGAAGGCATTGATACCACGGTCCGCACTGGTTTTTTTACCAGCCGTGATTTTAATATGTCCACTACTTTAAGTACGCGCATATACGGGATGAAATTATTCAAAAAAGGGAAGGTGGCCGGCATCAGGCACGTGCTTACGCCCAATGTCAGTGCCACATACCGTCCCGGCTTTGCCCATGACCCGTACAATTATATGTATTCTTCGGTACAGCAGCCGGGCTATTCACCGGTTTACCGCTCTCCTTATGAATATACACCGGTAGGTGGACCAGGCAACCCAAACAATTCCGGAACACTCTCCTTTTCGATGCAGAATACCTTGCAAATGAAGGTGCGTACCAATGATTCGGTGGGTACTAAAAAGGTAAACCTGATTGATGGCCTGGGTCTGAACGGCTCTTATGATTTGTTTGCCGACTCGTTTAATATGTCCAACATCACGATGAACTTCTTTACGTCAATACTTGATATAGTGAGGGTGAGTGCCAATGCTTCATTTGATCCTTATAAGTACGAGGGTACTTATAAGACGCCCCAATACCTGATCAATACGGATGGTAAGGCAGCCAATTTTGTAAATGGGGGGATGTCTATTGGTATCGTATTGGCCGGCGCCCGCCAGAGTACTGCGGCTCAAGATTCAACGATCGCCAATAACAGTGAGGTAAAGCGGCTGTTGCAAAACGATGGCTATCACGACTACTATGATTTTAATATTCCCTGGAATATTAATGTGAATGCGGGCATATCTGCCTCCAGAAGGCGGAGAGTAGACAGGCCGGATACACTTGTATACACCCCTAACTTTACGTTTAATGGCGGGTTCAACCTGACCGAACGCTGGAAGGTAAACGTAACGAGTGGCCTTACCTTTAATACGATTAAAGATATTGAGCCGGGGTACACCACCATTGATATTGTAAGGGACTTGCACTGCTGGCAAATGAGTCTGAACTTAGTACCCTTTGGTGCCTACCGTAGTTTCCACTTTACACTTCAGGTCAAATCGGCTATGCTCCAGGACCTGAAGCTTGTGCGGCGGCGTGCTTATCAGGATAACCTGTAGCTTGTGCCGGAGTTCAATCCGCATGTTCCTCTTCCTCGTCAATGGTGTTTCGTTGTCCCTTTTTGAAGGGGTCCCAGCCAATTTTTACTTTACCATCGGCGCCATCTGTTGCACGCAAGTACAGTATAATACCTTTGTTCTTTCGGGGTGGCAGGCCTTGCTCCGCCCGTTCTTTATCTTTTTGGGGGTCACGGAGCGGTACTTCCATAGCTATATCTGTACCCGCTCCCAGGGCATAGACGCCCTGAACACGCATATTGATAGCGCTGGATTGGATATCCATGGGGTAGATCTTTATTTTTCCCCTGTCTATATCTAAGCGATCTTCCAGGGTTTTGAATGTGATATGGTCGAGATTGCGTTTTTTAAATACAAATTTCTGTACCTGAAGTAGGGGCTTAAACTGTTTTAAGGCGCCGTTGGTAAGTTTAAAGTCCACACGGCCGCCCAGGGAGTTTTGTACCAGGTTTCCCGACTCCTCCAGGCTGCCGTGAACATCTACAGTTGCGGTAAAGCTGCCTTCCAGGTTTTGTGCCGTAATTGAGTTCTGGCCAAAATTCTCAAATGCCTCAAAGAGTTTGTCTACCTCTACCTGCTGTACCTGGGCCTGGATAGAAAATGGGTTTCCGGACCGGGATTGCTTAATATGCAAATCGGCACTGAGACTGCCTCCGGCATGACGGAGCATGACTTTATTCAGCTCAATTCCTTCTTTTTTGAGGGCCAGGTTGGCTTGAATGGCAGTGGCATCAAATTTACGGTAGGTGACATGGCCGATGTTGATCTTGAGATACATACTGCTTTGCTCCAGCATGTCGTCCAATTGCTTGTTAAACTGGACTACCCGACGGTTCTTTTGGGCAGAGGATACCACTAGTTTTTTCCGTTGGCCTAGAAAGGAGCGGAATTCATTCAGGTCAATCAGCTCGCTTTTCAGGTTCCAGTTAAAGACGACCTTACCGGGGTCGGTAAAGTAAATCTTCATGAAATCGGTAGCCACGCCATCTAGCTGTATTGTGGATTTATTTGTGGACAGCGTGGTGTGCTTCAGGTACATGTCTTTTCCTGTAAACTCAATAGATGCATTGCACTTGTTGAAGTCCAGACCGCGTGGCAGGTATGATAGTGTTACGTCCTTTAACCTGATGCTGCCGGTCATCAGGTACGCGTAATTGTCGCCCGCGGCTATGGGCCCTTTGTACCGCAGGTCGATGCTTGTTCTTCCTTTTTTCATTTTGAAGGTGTTGCCCGTTATATTGTTCAGTTGCTCCACCGGGAAGTCGGCTTTGATATGGCAGGACAGAAGGGGGTGCAGGGTGGTCAGTATGCGTATGGAGTCCACCTCGAATGGTATACCTTCCCAGTTGGCTTTTAGTACAGGAATGCTCGTTAAGCTGTTGTTGTCGGCAAATCCCTCGCCAGGGCGGTAGTAATTGGTAAAGGTGCCGGAAAAAGTGGCTTTGTTTAATTTTCCGTAAGAGGTGGTCACAATATTGTTTTTGGTTTCAAAGTATACCTTCACAATGGGTGTGTCCGGGTATTTAAAGTGCCCGTCAATATGGGTTTGTACATGTATCGGATCACTCACCTTAATCTTTTTGAGTTTGCTGTTAATGTGCTGCGACAACATGGATATGCCTTCTTGATAGTCAATGCGGGGTGCTTTAATCAGCATCTTGAAGGCCACTGGCTTTTCTGCTGTGTAAAACAGGGCACTGTAAAAGACCGGTGTGCCTTGTACCTGTAATTTTCTTTCAGGGATCTCCAGGATTTTGTTGTTCTTGTTGTATATCAGGTCTACCGTTCCCTTTACCGTTTTATTGATCATAAAGCCACCTTTGCTGAGGCGGAAGCCTAGCTGATGCACAAGGGCATCGGTGCGTATCCTGAAGCGGGTTACCTGACCCTGTTCGGTTATTTTGCCATGAATGTGCTTCAGGCTTATTTTAAATTGCTTGTCTCGCTGGTGGTGGTCAAATATGAACAATACATTTTCCAGATCAAAATTGTCAATTGCAAGTTTTCGTTTTTTTGACGGTTTTTCCTTTTTCTTCTTTTCAAAGAGGTAAAGGTTAGTATAGCCGTTGGTATCTGTAAACAGGTGAATGGTGCCGTCAGCGAGGCGTACGTTTTGGATGGTAGGCTTACCTTTGATTAGGGAGACAAGGTCGAATTTTACGTATAGGGAGCCTAATCTGATCGTTGGCCTTTGATGTTGGGCATAGAGGCTGTCGGTGAGGAGCAAGCCCTTAACCCGCACGGAAATATTGGGAAAACTGCGTAACAATGCCGGCTCAATATCTTCGAGCGTGAGGGTGCCATCCAGGTGATTGCCGATTTCTGATTCGATACGTGCCTTAAGGGCAGATTTATTATTGTTGACATACCAGGCCAGCCCTCCCCAAAGCAGAAGTACTAGTATAAATAATGAAGCAATGATCCATAAACCGATTCTGGCCCATTGAGGTATTTGCTGGTATTTTTCCCTAAAGCTCATCTGGTTCCGATTGATATCATGATGAATGATTATAGAAAAATACGCATTATTTTGGATACTGTGAAGCAACGATGTCTTTTTACCCAGGTGCTGCACTAATTTTGTATTATTTATGTCTTTTTCCATCAGAACGGCCACTATTGCTGAGTTACCGATTATATCTGAGCTGGCCTATGCTATCTGGCCGCGTGTGTATGACGCTTTATTGAGTAAGGAACAAATTGCTTACATGCTGTCGCAAATGTATGCGGTAGGTGTGCTTAGGAAGCAACACCAGTTAGGGCAGCTGTTCCTGCTGGCAATACATGATGGCGTGCCGGCGGGTTTTGCAGCATTCGAACCCAATGCTGCAGGACCCGGAATTGCCAAGTTGCACAAGCTCTATCTGGATCCTGACAGGCAGGGCAATGGTTACGGGCAAAGGATGATCCGGGATGTGGAGGAGCGGGCAGCCGCTTTAGCGCAACACAGTATACAGCTTAATGTAAACAGGGGCAACAAGGCACTGGATTTTTATGTACACATGGGGTATGAGTGCCTGCAGGAGATGGATATTGCAATTGGCAAGGGGTTCTTTATGAACGATTATTTGATGCAGAAAAAGATCGGACCAATGCTTCAGCCCTAGTGGGGCTCGGGCGCTATATCAGCAAAATGCTGGCGCATGATAGCGGTAAGGTTGGAAGCCACAATTTTTTGTATGGTGCCGATCATGGAGCAGAAGGCTTTCCTATTCGATATGCCGTGACCAATAAGTACCGGTGCGTTAATGCCTAGTATGGGCGTACCTCCGTATATTTCGTAATTGAACTGGTTTAGGAAATCATCTTGGATATGGCGTTGTTCTGAGAAGATATGGTATACCGACTCCGCCATTTTTAAGGCTACGTTCCCGGTAAAGCCTTCGCAAACAATTACATCGGCGGCATCGGTAAATACATCGCGGCCTTCGCAATTACCGACAAAGTTGATTGCAGGGTGTTCTTTCAGTAAGGGGTAAGTGGCTTGTGCCAGCAGGTTGCCTTTCCCTTCTTCTTCGCCCAGATTGAGCAGGGCTACACGGGGATGTTCCAGTTTAAGGATATGCCGGGCATAGAGCGAGCCCATAACGGCAAATTGAACCAAATGTTCCGGTTTGCAGTCTGCATTGGCACCTACATCAAGCAGGAAATTATACTGGCCGTCTAATTTGGGAATTGGCGAGGCAATAGTGGGGCGTAATACACCAGGGATGGCCTTAACGGAGTACATTGCGCCAACAAGCATGGCGCCGGTATTACCGGCGCTGATAAAGGCATCAATGTTGCCGTTTTGCAGTAGTCCAAAGCCGATAGCAATACTGGAATCTGTTTTTTCCTTCAGTGCTTTGGTCGGATGCTCGTGCATGTCGATGACGCTGCCGGAAGGTACGAAGGTGTATTGCTGGCTCCAGGAAGCCAAATGTGTTTGTATCAGGGGGGCTGCAGTTTGTGGGTTGCCGATAAGCGTAAAGTGCACATTCGTTTCCGGTCCGGAATTCGATTCCAAAAAAGATACGACACCTTTGATTGCTTCTTCGGGGGCAAAATCGCCGCCCATAATATCAATCCCTATATTCATGCAGCTTTTCCTGTTGGGTGATTATGGAAGAAAGGAAAATATACCGGCAAAGCTATTTGATTACCGCCTTGCCGGCTATTAAATTTACATTATTCTGTTGTTCCTGTTTCTTCCTGAGGCGTATTGTCTACCACTACTTTTCCTTTGTAGATCAATTTTCCCTCACTCCAGTGTGCGCGGTGACGCATGTGTGCTTCACCACTCAGCGCATCTGTGCTGATCGTGGCGGCTACAGCCTTATAGTGCGTACGGCGTTTTGCACCTCGTTGCGCTGAATGGCGGCGTTTAGGATTTGGCATAACTTAAAAATTAAAAATGATAAAATTAAAATAGGTAACAACGGTTGCCCGCTTTTTATTCTTTTTCCTGCTTTCCCAGGTCTTTAAACTTATCCAGTCCGGACCAAAGGGACTTGCGGCTTTGTTCTTCACCTTTCATCTTGTCCAGTAACTTGAGCGCTTCTTCATTACACCCCGGTTGTCCGTCGGCCTTATCGGGATGAATGTGTTGCATCGGCATACTGAGTGTGATGAACTCGTATATCCACGGCGACACATCAAGAACCGTTTCACTGCGTGGTATAAAAGCCACATCTGCTTCATCCTCTACCTTGTCTTCATCCTCATTGCTTTCACCGGTAAGTTTAACTACCAGGTCAAACTCATCCCACAAGGGTAGAGAAAAGGTATCACCACAGCGATCACAGGCTACATCTACTTTTCCGTCCAGGTCGAAATGCAACAGGAAGAAGCTGCTCTGTTTATTAAAGCTCAGCTTTACCGTTGCCTCAAGGTGGCTAAAATCAGGATGCTCGTGTCCCCAGTCTTCAATGATCTTATCGCTTATTTCAAAGCTGAATTCATGAATGCCTTCCTTCAAGCCAAACCAGGCAATTTCAAATTCACGATGCCGCTTCATGATATCAATGTTTTTCAGAAATGGATAAATGATGCCAGTATTTCACCAATACATCAACCCATAACCATTTCATGGCTATTCCAAAACAGGGCTGCAAAGGTAAGGGTATTTATCGAATAATTACATCATTTTATTTCGCTTTAGTAAATACCTGTGTAATACCTGTGCTACAGGTTCTCTTAAGTCGCAGGTCACCAGGTCAATATGATATTGCAGGCAGATACGGGTCAGACGTTCCTTATAAGCCAGGACTTGTTGCCGGTACGCCTCCTTTATTTCCGTCGGATTTAACTTTAACCGGTCACCTGTCTCCATATCAATGAATTCATATGGGCGATTTTCATAATCAAAATCCCATTCCTTATCGCCATCTACAACATGGAAAAGTAATACCTCATGTTTGTTAAATTTGAGGTGCTGCAATGCGGCAAAGAGCTCATTTTCGTTTTCCGGTGTATCCGGCAGGTCGCTGAATACAATAACCAGCGAACGCTGATGCAGCCTCTCGGCCAGCTGGTGTAAGGCAGCGGCGGCACGGGTATGGCGTGGTGTATGGGGCCGGTTGTACAAGGCCTCAAGCTTACTCGTCAGTTGCCGGTAGTGCCTGGAGCCCGATCGGGCAGGACTGAGTTCCTCCAGGCTGTCGCTAAATAACGCCAGGGCACCCGCATCCATTTGCTTCTTAAACAAATACAGGAGCGATGCAGCTGCTACCGAAGCATATTGAAGTTTATTGGGCACTGTTTCGGGAAAGAACATGGAGCCCGAACAATCTATGGCAATGCAACATCGAAGATTGGTCTCTTCTTCAAATTTCTTGATAAACATTTTATCGCTTCTGCCAAATACCTTCCAGTCCACATGCCGCAGGTTGTCGCCCTGGTTATACAGGCGATGCTCGGCAAACTCTACAGAAAAGCCATGGAAAGGACTTTTGTGCAGGCCAATGATAAAGCCTTCGACCACTTGACGGGCAATGAGCTCCAGGTTATTCAGGGATGATGGTAAGGGAAAAACGGACATAAGGTAAAGGTAAATATTGTATTGGATTTATAAAGCGGGTTATTTACCTTTGAGCGGATATCTGAAATAGCATAATCATTAAAGCTGATGAAAAAATTAATCTACACTATATTGTTGGTATTGGGTACCGGTCTGTTTTTTAGTTCCTGTACCCGGGAGTATATATGCCAATGCACCCTGACTTACAGCGGTAAACCGGGCCTGCCCGAACCACTGGTTAGAGAATATCCCATTACCGATACCAAGAACAATGCAATAAGCCTTTGTGAAGAAAAGTCCAGGACTTATGACGACAATGGCGTCCATACGGAAGAGGTATGTGAGGTATGGTAAGCAAGACTTCCTACGCTCATCGGCAGGTACCTTACTTATTTGCACGCACCGGGCTGGTGGGTGCATTTTTTATACCCTAAACAGGGCTGCGGCAATTCCATCGGCCAGTAATTTGCCAGAGGTGGTCAGGATGAGCACCTGATTATCCTGTCGCATTTGTCCATTTTCGACATATATATGGGTCATTTTTAAGATGTTTTTAGCAGTATCTTCGCCAAAGGTCTGTGTTATGTAGTTCAAATCACAACCCCATTTGGTGCGTAAGGAGGTCATCAGGTATTCATTCAACCGGTCGTTTACCGAGAGCATTTCACGTTCGCAGGGGATCTCTCTGTCTTTTAATATACGCTGCATATAAGGGCCATTGCCGGCTACATTCCATTGCCGGCTATTACCATCGTAGCTGTGTGCGGAGGGCCCCAGGCCCAGATAGGAGGCGCCTTGCCAATAACTTGTATTGTGCAGGGCATGTTTTCCCGGAAGGGAAAAATTAGAGATTTCATAATGGTCATACCCATGTTCTTCCAGCACCGCCATGAGTATTTCAAACTGGCCTGCACTTTGCTCGTTGTCGGGTGCTTTGGTAATGCCCTTGGCTATTTGGTGGGCCAGCGCGGTGCGGGGTTCCACGGTTAGTGCATAGCTGGAAATGTGTGCTGCTTTTAAGTTGATGGCCGTCTTCAGGTTATTGATCCAGTGCGTATCAGATAGGCCGGGTGTGCCATAAATAAGATCCAGGCTCAGGTTGTCAAAGCCGGTATCTTGCGCGGCTTTAATAGCATAGTCGGCTTGTGTTGCGGTGTGGGCCCTGTGCATATAACGCAGATCGGCTTCCCGAAAGGATTGGACCCCTATACTGAGGCGGTTGACCGGAGTTTGTCTTAATGCCCTAAGATAAGCCAGGTTTAGGTCGTCAGGGTTAGCCTCCAGCGTAATTTCTTTAAGTTCCTGAGCCGGAAAGCAAAGGTACAGGGCATCAAATAATTGTAGGAGTTCTTCGCTGCTAAGTAAAGATGGCGTACCACCGCCAATGTAGATGGTGTCAATCGTTGCCCCTTTCAGGTAGTCTTTTTGCAATGTCATTTCCTGTTGCAAGGCCTCCAGCATATCTGCCTTGTGTTTCAACGAGGTGGAGAAATGGAAGTTGCAATAGGTACATGCCTGACGACAAAAGGGAATATGTAGGTAGATGCCTGCCATGGGGCAAAGGTATCGTATAGACAGGGGAACTTGTTTTTGTTAGTAAAAAATAAAATTGGGTTCGTGAATCGTTTTTAAGAGTTATTTTCGCTGCTGTCAAATGTTAAAATTTATGCGATCATTAGGAATGATATGGCTGCTGGCCTGTTGCCTTAACGTAAATGGCCAGGAAGTACAGGAAGTAGGCAGGTGTACCGATAGCGAGATGCATACCCGCTTGGTAACCATGGACGACGAGCTGGAAGAGAAAGGTTATAACGTTGTGCACTTCAACCTGATGAGCATGCCTTCAGGGTATTTTGTTCCCGTACCCGTGCCTGTCCAAAAAGGGAAGGAATATCGGGTGTTTTTCCTCGCAAATGAGAAGTACCAGCAATATTCTTTTGCTTTAATAGATGAAAACCGAAATAAACTCACTGATCTGAAGGTGAAAAGCAAAACCGGCCAGAGCAACGAATTTACCCATACCTTTAAGGCTACCTACACCGGCACGATCTGGATCGTACTGTCGCAAAAAGTAAGGGGACAGCAAGATGCTTGCGGTGGGATAAGTGTATTAGAATCCGCTGGCTAAGACATTGGTTTTACCTGCTTTTACCTCAGATTGGCCCTATGGCAATGCAAACCGAATTTCTTGACCTGCTCCGAAGCCCCGGTACACGTGAACGATTGACTTATAAAGCCGACGTGCAACAATTGGTTGCTCCGGACGGCTTGGTCTATCGTTTTATTAACGAAGTCCCTGTTCTGCTACAGGAGGCAGCCGATAGCGGAGCGGGATACCGGGCGCATTACGAGACGGACGCCCGTGAATTTGACTATTTTGCCGACTGGGATCCGGTAACCCAGGAGGAAAACAGGCGCTTACACCAGCAAATATTGCATCAAATACCTGCTGACGCCGGCTGGATACTGGATGTAGGCTGTGGTGGCGCCTGGCTTGCCGCCGAGCTTACCCCTGGGGGGCGCAAGGTTATTTCTATGGATATTTCTACCGGAAACCCGGTGCGGGCGCTACAAGAGGTGCCGCAAGCCACCCATTATGGTTTGGTAGCCGATGTATATGCCTTGCCTTTTGAACCCGGGAGTATGGACTGCATTGTGGCGGCCGAGATTATAGAACACGTGCCTGATCCGGCCTCCTTTCTGGAGCGCCTGATCGACATCCTGAAGCCCGGAGGCACGCTTATTGTTACCACACCATATGATGAGCAGATCCGGTATTCGCTCTGTGTGCATTGCAACCAGCGTACACCCCATAATGCCCACCTGCATTCCTTTACTGAACATAAAATCAAGCACCTGTTGCCGCAACGTGTGGCCTATGCCACAACTAAGGTGTGCAACAGCAAAGTGCTCGTCAATCTCCGCCTTCAACAATTATTTAAAATCCTGCCTTTCAGGGCATGGGATGTGATGGACAAAATAGCGCTTGCCCTGGTAAAAAAAGCACACCGGCTGATGTTGGTAGCTAAGAAATAAAGGTATTAGTTTTGTAAAAAATAAAGCGACAACATAAAACAGGTATCTATATTTAAGAGCTCTTCGGCTATTTTTATCAGCAGGTTTTTCATTTCCCTGGCCAGCCTGCTTGTATTATATTTCTTTGCACACCGCCTTCCGGTTGCCGAGAATGGTGCCTATCAGGGCTTTTGGGCCCAGCTCAATGTATTTAATGCCATTACCGGTCTGGGGATCTCCCTGTTTGCTTTCACTTATACGCCCGGCAAATTGGTGCATCTGTTTCGTTCTTTTGCCTTCAGCCGTTTATGGCTTTACCTGGTATTCCTTGGCCTGTGTGGCGTGATTTTCGGTTGGCTACAGTTTCGTAACGGCTTGTCCTTGTCATTGGCCGGATTGCTCCTGACATTGTTTACCCTCAGTAACATAACGGATACTTTGCTGGCGGTCTTCAGGCGGGCGGGCTATCTGATATGGATAAATGTGGGGTATGCCGCCGGGTTTTTCGCACTGCATTTGTGGATGCTGGAGGCGGGTGCGGGCCTGGGTCAGTTGGTTGCCGCCCTGCTGCCTTTATTGCTGTTGAAACTTGTAATCAGTATTTGGGTGGTTGTCAAAAGTGGGCGGCAGGAAGAAAGCTTACGTGGAGCAGTTTCGGGTGCCGACCTGTCCTCCATGCGTAAGTTATGGATGCATATGTACTTGTATGATATTATTCAGGTGTCCTTTCTATGGTTAGATAAATTTATTATTTCGTTGCTGATGAGTAAAGAGGAAGCGGCGGTGTATATCAATGGCAGCCTAAATATTCCATTTTTGCCCCTGGCATTTGCTGCGGTGTCCAGTGCAGCACTCATGCAGTTATCCCGTCTTTCTGTCAAGCGGCATCAGGTAAAAGTGATGCATCATGTAGGGCGGCTATTGTCTTCTATGGCATTCCCTTTATTCTTTTTCCTCTTGTTCTTCAGGCAGGAGTTTATTTTTGTTTTCTTTTCTGAAAAGTATGAAGCGGCTATTCCCATATTTCTATGTTCTATTATGATACTGCCGATCAGGGCTTATAACCACACCATTATTCTTCAAAGCCGCGAGCGGGGACATATTATTAACCGGGGTGCCATCCTGGATATGCTGCTGGCCGTAAGCCTTATGTATCCCCTGTATCTGTTATGGGGACTGCCGGGAGTAGCACTTAGTTTTGTGTTGAGTACCGTAGTGCAGGTGCTTTATTATTTTTATCATTCACGTAAATTGCTGAACGTAAAAGGACGTGAATTGTTACCTTTGAAGAATTGGCTGATCAAGTTTACGGGTTTTGGCCTGCTGGGCTTTTTACTGCACTTGTTTTTACCCGATACCTGGCCTTACCTGCTTCGTTTGCTCCTTGCCGGTCTTACGATGGGGATGATTGCCGGGGGCATTTTATGGCGCGAGTTGCGACAGGTAAAGCGTGCCGCGCTATAGCTCAAAGCCAATAACGATAATATATAACCCTATAATTTGTGATTGAACAAAAGCGTCATATAGACAACGAAGACCGGGCTGTACTTGTAGGCCTCATACAGAGCGATGTAACGGAAACACAGGTAATTGAATATCTGGACGAGCTGGCTTTCCTGGCAGAAACGGCAGGGGCCCGTGCGGTAAAACGGTTTACCCAGAAACTTCCGCATCCCGACAGACGCACTTTTGTGGGGAAGGGAAAACTTGAGGAAATAAAGCAGTATATAATACGCCACCAAATAGCGTTGGTTATTTTTGATGATGAGCTTACCGGCTCCCAGATCAGTAATATTGAGCAGGAATTGGGTATCAGAACCATCGACCGTTCGGATCTTATTCTCGACATCTTTGCGCGGAGAGCGAAAACAGCACAGGCCAAAACACAGGTGGAGCTGGCTCAATACCAATATATATTGCCGAGGCTAAAGGGTATGTGGAAGCATCTGGAGCGGCAGGGCGGAGGTATCGGCTCCCGTGGGCCGGGTGAAACGGAGATTGAGACCGACCGTCGTATTGTAAAAGATAAAATTTCCTTGTTGCGGAAGCGTCTTGCGGCCATCGACAAGCAGGCATTTACCCAGCGGAAGGAACGCGGCACCTTTATCCGGGTGGCCCTGGTGGGCTATACCAATGTGGGGAAAAGTACCCTGATGCAGTTACTCAGCAAATCCGAGGTATTTGCAGAAAACAAACTGTTTGCGACCTTAGAGACGACGACGAGAAAAGTCGTCTTTGAGCGCACGCCTTTTTTATTGAGTGATACGGTCGGATTTATCAGAAAGCTGCCCCACCATCTGGTAGAAAGCTTTAAATCTACGCTCGACGAAGTAAGAGAGGCAGACATATTGCTCCATGTAGTAGATATTTCTCATCCGCAATACGAGGACCAGATAGGTGTGGTGAATAGTACCCTACAGGAATTGGAGGCTTTCGAGAAGCCTACTTTGATGATCTTTAATAAAATGGATCAGTACATCAGCAATACTTTTGATGAATGGCTGGAAGAGGAAGTTAAAGAAGACATGCTGAAACAACTCTATCGGCGCTGGGATAACCTGACGCACGGCCATGCTATTTTTGTGTCGGCTACGGAGCGCACCAACATCGACCGCCTGCGCGAAACCATTCTGAATAAGGTCAAAGAGTTGTACGAAGAGCGCTATCCTTACCTCGATAGTTTTTATTAATACCGCCCCTGTCAGCTTTCCTTCTTTATTTACCGCACAGGAATTAAATAACCTTCCGGGTAGTTAACTGATTCCAGATAAAGGCCGTGGCCCGCTACACTAAAGTCTGCACGGGTACAGTCTTTCGCTTCAATAATTTGGCGAAAATCCGCCAATGTTGTTTTGCCCCTGGCTACCTGGAGCTGTGTCCCCACAAGTCCCCGAACCATACCCCGCAAAAACCGGTTGGCTTCCACTACATAATGTAATTCCTCTCCTACTGCTTCCCAGTAAGAATCGAAGATGTTGCATAAAAACGTAAAAGTCTGGGAATTACGTTTCGAGAATGTTTCAAAATCCTTGTACTCCCGAAGTATGGCGGCTGTCTGTCGCAGCAGTATGGGGTCTGTTCGCAAAGGATAAAACAAAGCCCGCTGATGAAGAAATGGATTTTTCCGGGAATAGATACGGTAGCGGTAGCGGCG
>JBEBUO010000009.1:0-23374 GCA_040393285.1 Taibaiella helva
GCATAGATATAACGCATAAATTTGTAGTACCTTTGCGGACGCAAAAACTAAATGTTTGTAGCAGATGATGAGCGAAACATCCCCCCTCGACAATTTTGACCCCAATTCTCCGGGTCTATTATCCAACAACATATTTGGCCTGCCTTTTACCGAAGAACAGTCGGCATTAATTATCATACCCGCTCCCTGGGAAGTTACCGTAAGCTACCGCCCGGGCACTTCAAGGGGTCCGGAGCAGGTCTTCGATGCCTCCATGCAAATTGATTTGTACGATGCAGATTTTAAGGACACCTGGAAAAAGGGCTTTCATATGCTGCCCATTGATAAAAACATCCGGAATAAAAGCGACTACCTCCGAAGTTGTGCCGAGCTGATTATCGGATGCCTCTCAGAAGGAAACCCGATTGAATGTAGTGATCAACTGGTGCACAAGCTCAAAGAAGTAAATGAAGGCGGGCAGATGATGCATGACTGGATTTATAACCTGGCTACACAATATATCAGGCAGGGTAAAAAAGTAGCTTTACTTGGAGGTGACCACAGTACACCTTTGGGTTTTATAAAGGCACTGTCGGAAGTACACAGCGATTTCGGCGTGTTACAAATAGACGCCCATGCCGATCTGCGAAAAGCATATGAAGGATTTACCTATTCCCATGCTTCCATCATGTATAATATACTCGATCGGATACCACAGGTAAGTAAACTGGTACAAGTGGGTATCAGGGATTACTGTGATGAAGAACTGGATATGATGCAACAAGACGAACGAATCACTACCTTCTTTGACAAAGACATCAAAGAACAGCAGTATGAAGGAAGCACCTGGAAAAGCATTACAGAACAGGTGGTAGCAGCCCTGCCACAAAAAGTGTACATCAGTTTTGACGTAGATGGTCTTGATCCTAAACTTTGTCCCAATACCGGTACCCCTGTACCCGGGGGTTTCGAAATGGATCAGGTTTTTTACCTCTTTAAGCAACTACATGCGGCCGGGAAGCAAATTATAGGCTTTGATCTTAATGAAGTATCGTCCGGAGCACACGGACAGGATTGCATCGACCCTATAGTAGGTGCTCGTGTACTGTACAAAATGTGCAACTATCTTCTGGGCCAATAAAACAAACATGCAACAACAACAGTTTGAAATTCCAATATTAGAAAAGGGAGTAAAAAGAAACCAGGTAACCGCTATTCACTTAATGGCCGGCCTCCTCCTTATCGCCATGAGCAGTATCACCCTGGTTGTGCCAGATGGGTTAAAAGCTGAGGCCCGGCCTTTGTTAAACTCCATGGGTATTGTCTATATGATTTCCGGAGGACTGATACTCGTAGTGTCCATTTTCTTTAATAAAAAGGTGATACAGAAAAAAGCCAATCTCGCACTTAGGTTATTGGAAATACTGCTTTTCCTACCCATATTCGTTTACTCCTTAATACAGCAATGGTACCTTCCTGCTACTTACGCCGCTGCGGCTATTCTAGCCATTCTCCTTGCCTATTATTGGGAAAAGCGAGGGGTACGTACTAAAAAGGCTATTATTAACGAGACAGGTGTACATCTGCCGCTATCCGGTACCACTAAGTCCTTTCCCTGGCAAGATATCAATAAGCTCATGTTTCGCCACCGGATACTTACGATCGATTGTAAAAATAACAGGCTGATCCAGCTAAACGTGCCAAATGAACCGGACAATAATGCGCTTCCGACACAATCAGCAATAGAAAAATATAGTAATCAACAAATTATAGTAAATAAAAATAAAATAACTGATGATTGGTAATATTTATCTCCGAATTAATAGGCCGTCCTAAAAAAAATAGTTAACTTTCATTGTTCAAAAAATGAAATCCTAAAAATTTACAAGATCATGACATTAAATCCGGCAAGCATCTGGGAAGAATTAAGTGCAACGACCCAAAAATTGACCAAAGGTTACGAAACACTTCAAAATATCAAGGAAGTAGATGTAGCTATAACACCCAAGGAAATGGTTTGGCAAAGAGATAAAGTAAAGCTATACCATTACCTGAGAGATACCCCCCCTACCTGTGCCATTCCTGTGCTGGTATCCTTTGCCATGCTTAACCGGCATGACGTACTGGACCTGCAACCGGATCGCAGTCTGATGAAGAAATTACTGGAATTAGGATTGGATATCTACATCATGGATTGGGGCTACCCCACCCAGGCAGACAAGTACCTGACTATAGAAGATTACATTGACGGCTATATGAATGATGCCGTGGATTTTATACGCAGAAAACATAAAGTAGATAAAATCCATAAACAAGGCATTTGCCAGGCAGGTACTTATTCCATGATCTATGCTTCGCGTTATCCGCATAAACTACAATCGCTGACGACATATGTAGCTCCTTTCGATTTTGGAGATGGTGATAACATGCTGTATAAATGGGCTAAATACATAGACGTAGATACTATGGTAGATAGTGTAGGTACTATTTCCGGCGAAATGATTGATTCTGCTTTCAGCATGCTAAAGCCCTCTATGAACATTTCAAAATACCTGGGTGTAATCGACTCCCTGGAAGATGAAGACAAGCTCATGAACTTTCTCCGCATGGAGCAATGGAAAGCTGACTTACCTGCTATATCCGGAGAAATGTACCGCAAATACATCAAAGACCTATTCAGAGACAACAAACTGATCAAAGGCGAATTTGAACTAGGTGGCAAATTAGTCGACCTGAAGCAGATGACCGTGCCCTATTTAAATGTATATGCTACTCATGATACCATTATACCTAATAACAGCACCAAAGCGGTAATGAGCAAGCTAGGTACTAAAGATAAAACGGAAATACCTTTCCCCGGAGGCCATATCGGCGTATTTGTAGGTTCCAAATCACAAAAAGACCTGGCACCGGCTGTGGCCAAATGGACAATAGAAAAGAGTAAATAAGACCATTTTGACCTTCGGCATGCTATTCTTATACAACAGGTAACTTGAAATAAGTTACCTGTTTTTTTATATGGAACACGCTAAAACGGTTATCCACATGTTATCCCTTTCTTGTGCTCAATAAAGATAACTTAGGCGACCAAAATCACCGGTTTACAGCAATAAAAAATAAGGCGTAAACAGCTGGCTTTTTTCCCACAAAAGCCCGTAGAAAACTGTTCAAAACCCTAGAAAACCATCCAAGAACCAATGAGCCAAAAAGGAAAAGTAAAAAATTAATGAAAACGTAAAAAATTGTTCACGCTGAGTTAATCTAAACTTAGCCCTTATTCCACTATACACAGGCTACAACTTATTCCATTATGAAAATCACCATTAGAAGTAGATAAGTCGGTACAACACAGTATTATCAATGCCTGACAAAAAGGAAAACCTGTGGATAAAGCGGGGAAGACCAATTCCGTTCATATAAACAAGAGGGTATAAAAAAAAGTTTTCCGCTTATTAACAGCCCTAATAATAGTAAGTTCTTTTATAAAAACTATTAATTACTATTATTAGGGTTGTGGAAATCACAGGGACCAGACGAAAATCACAAAATGAAGATTTGCGCCAAAAACCTGCTACTTTTGGATCCATGAACAGCACGTCCCCAACTCCCATGCTCCAGGTGAAAGCGCTTACCATCCGGTTCGGTGGTGAAAGTGGCTTTGCAGCTTTGCAGGACGTGCATTTCCAGCTTTATCCGGGCAAGACGCTGGCATTGGTGGGTGCCTCAGGATCGGGCAAGTCCCTGACCTCACTCGCATTAATGGGTTTACTTCCGCAACAGGCTAGCCTAGGGGGCAGCATTCAATTGGGTGATTTACGCCTGGACCAATTGGAGGGCAGGGCCTGGCAGACCATACGGGGAAAGCGCATCAGCATGATTTTTCAGGAACCGATGAGTGCGCTCAACCCGGTTAAAACCTGTGGTTATCAGCTTACAGAGAGCATTCTGGTACATCAAAATATAACGCAAGCGGCTGCCAAAAAGCAAGCTGTAGCCTGGCTACGCCGGGTTAAACTGGCACAGCCTGAAGTGATGTACCAACGTTATCCACATCAATTGAGCGGCGGACAAAAGCAGCGGATTATGATTGCTATGGCGCTTTGTAACCATCCTGATCTGCTCATAGCTGATGAGCCTACTACAGCACTCGACGTCACGGTACAAAAGGAGATTATAGAGCTGATACAGGAGCTGCAGCAGGAATTTGGTATTGCCCTGCTTTTTATTACCCACGATATGCGACTTGCCCGGCAAATCGCTGATGATTTCCTGGTACTTGAAAAAGGCAAGGTGATACAGCATCCGCCTGAAATCAATCATGTGCCGCCCGTTTCGGAAAAGGATGTGGATAAGGCTGAGCCTTTATTAGCTGTAGAAGGCCTCAAAGTGTATTATCCACAGAAATTCAACTACATGGGGAAAGCTGTGGATTACTTTAAAGCGGTTGATGATGTGAGCTTTCAGCTCTATCCGGGAGAGACTTTGGGTTTGGTAGGAGAATCGGGATGTGGAAAAAGTACCCTGAGTAAAAGCTTGCTGGGTTTGGAGGCGATTACCTCGGGCAAGGTTTTTTTTTCGGGTAAGGATATAAGCCATTATTCAGAAAAGGAGTTCAGGAAACTTCGAAGGCATATTCAGATTATTTTTCAGGATCCTTATGCCGCTTTAAACCAAAGGATGAAGATTGGAGATGCATTGGCAGAACCCATTATGGTGCATCATCATTTGACTAAGCAAGCTGTGCAAGCCAAAGTGTATACCCTTCTGGACCAGGTAAAACTACCGGCGGATGCTTACCATAAATATCCACACGAATTCAGCGGTGGCCAGCGACAGCGTATTTGTATAGCGCGTGCGCTAGCCCTCTCGCCAAAATTGATTATCTGCGATGAAAGTGTGTCTGCTTTGGACCTCCGTATTCAGGAACAAATCCTGGAACTGCTGGTGGAACTACAGCAGGCCCATCAACTGAGCTACCTCTTCATTACCCATGATTTGCATGTAGTGGCCCGCATCAGTCACCGCATCATGGTGATGCAGCAGGGAAAAATAGTGGAATCCGGGCCTGCCAGGCAAATCATGGCATCGCCTCAGCATCTGTACACCCAGCAATTGCTGGCTGCTATTCCAAATTAGCCCTGGCAAATCATATTTACAGCATAACATAGAGAAGTTAAGTAAACGTTATTATGATCTATGCGTATTTTTATATGTAAACGTTTGTACCATAATAATTTATTAGTTAAATAATAGGTTTAGAAATGATGGTCAGCATCTATGCGTCACAGAAAAGTACATTCTCTACGCTACTTTTGCCCTGTACTTAAAAATTTTTCCCCCTTTTAATGGCAAAACAGCTCAATACGCAAAACGGTATTCCGGTGGCGGTTTCCTTGCTTTCTACTTTAGAAAAAGAAGAAGTAAGATCACCAGAAGTTCTGAATAAGCAACGCATTTTATTCATGGCAATACTGGCCGTTATTGTCGCCATAGTGATTAGTATTCTGGCCAAACTCCTGATTTGGTTGATAGATCTGATTACTAATGTATCTTTTTTTGGTAGCCTCAGTTTTTCAGCCACTAGTCCGGCCGATCATCATTTGGGTTTGTGGGTTATCCTTGTTCCCGCTATTGGTGGATTAATTGTGGGCCTGATGGCCTTATATGGTTCCAAAGCCATAAGAGGTCATGGTATTCCTGAGGCCATGGAGCAGATTCTGACGAATGAAAGCAAGATAAAGCCCTCTATCACTTTTTTAAAACCCGTGTCTTCTGCTGTATCTATTGGTACCGGGGGCCCTTTTGGAGCAGAGGGGCCCATTATTGCCACAGGCGGGGCTTTAGGCTCTACCCTGGGCCAATTATTGCGGATCACGAATAACGAGCGTAAAATCCTACTGGCAGCCGGTGCCACTGCCGGTATGTCTGCCATCTTTGGTAGCCCCATTGCTGCTATTTTCCTGGCTATTGAATTGCTCTTGTTCGAGTTTTCTCCGCGATCTATCATACCTGTGGCACTGGCCTGTATTACGGGCGCTGCAGGACATCATTTTCTGTTTGAGGAAGGGCCTGTTTTTCCGCTTGCACATCGTCTACAGTCTGCCAGTAACATGGCTTTATTTCTTTACAGCATAATGGGCTTAGTGATTGGCTTTTTATCCATCGGTACCACCAAAATAGTATACTGGATAGAGGATATGTTTGAAAAGCTGCCTGTTCATTGGATGTGGTGGCCGGCTATAGGAGGTTTGGTGGTAGGTTTAGTAGGCTACTTCGAACCCAGAAGCCTCGGTGTGGGCTATGAGAATATTACGCATTTATTGTCGGGGCAAATGGGTTTGCAACTTGTTTTATCTTTATGTCTGTTTAAATTTATTTCCTGGGCCATCGCCTTAGGTAGTGGCACTTCGGGCGGCACCCTGGCACCTTTACTGACTATTGGCGGTGCCATAGGCGCCTTATTAGGTATGGGTATACAGTACATTTATCCTGAAAGTGGCATCAGCGTATCTATGTCTGCCTTGTTGGGGATGTCTGCTATGTTTGCCGGGGCCTCCAGGGCCTTGCTGACGGCTATTGTCTTTGCACTGGAGACCACGCATCAGTCTGAAGCTTTGCTTCCTTTGCTGGCCACTTGTTCGGCCGCCTACATGGTTTCATTTTTTCTGATGAAGAATACAATCATGACGGAAAAAATATCACGACGAGGTGTAAAGACGCCGGATTCTTATGAACCGGATATTCTGGATAAAATAAATGTGGTGCAGGTATTGAAAGAGCAGCAAATGGTGTTTAAGGAGCAGCAAACGGTAGCTGAGTTGCGTCAACACTTATCCACCTTACAACTTCCGCCTCATTTTGTTATGATTACGGGCGAGGATGGGGAGTATAAAGGTTTTGTACCGGTAGGTTCACTTACACACTGGCAACAGCTTGCAGAAACGCCTTTGAGCAAAGTGCTGGTACCAGCAGAGGTAGCTGTGGGTTTGCATACTACCCTGAGGGAAGCAATGGGTGTTATGGCACAGGAAAAAGTGGAGGCCATTCCTGTTCTGGACGACAGCAGAGACAGCGCCATTGTAGGCCTGCTAACTTATCCTACTATTATCGCTGCCTATCAGAAAGGATTAAAGGACCATGAAAAGAAAACCCCCTCTATTTCACTAAAACGGAAGGGAATGAAGATACTGCTGCGTAACCGTAACTGGCGCCAGCAACGCCAGCAAAAGTAATAACCGGTTACAGTTTACTCTATAGAAATGGCCTCCAGAAAAAAAATGACTTGGTCGGGAATGTTGCTGTTGCTGCTTGCAGCGCTGGTTTACTTTTATCGCACCCTTCCTCAAAATAATACTACCACAGGCCGTCATGAAGCGGCCATCACACTTAACCGAACGCCCGAGCGCCTGCATTTTTCCCAACATGCCCGTTGTCGCATGGCCTGTAGGGATATAGACGAGAGCGAAGTAAAGGAGCTGCTACTATCCGGACGCATTAATGAGCGAAAAAGCGATCTTTTGGTATCAGACCCTTGCAAAAAGCGCTACGCTTTGGAGGGCCATAGTCGGGACCAGCAATCTATCCGGATGGTCGTAGCCAGTTGCGGCGTGCAAACCACAGTAATCACTGTAATCGATCTCGAAAAGGAATGGACTTGTTCCTGTGATTAGGACGTATTAACAATGGTCTTAGGGAAGCAGACAATAAAGGAACACGAATCATAGTTAATGGGTAAAGCGGTTTTCTATGAAAAAATCAGGAAAGTTAATTATAGGCATCCTCTTCGGGTTCATTTTCATTTTTGCTACTTCAGCATTCATCATCAGCGATCCCAAGGCTGATTTGGTAAAGGAGGAGGTAAATGAAAGCGATCAGGTCGCTTTGGCTGATATAAGCACCGGGCATACCAATAGGGGTAACTTTAAAAGTTCTGTAAAGATCAGGGAGCAAGGTGAGTCGCGTCCGGAAAAGGAATTTTACGGCCAGGAAATTACTATTGAAGGCAACCCCCGGCTTGACCGTATACTTGTTGGCGTTACCAATAACCTGATTTCCAGAATAGAAATCTGGAATAAAGAGGCGCTGGTAGCGACTAAGGAAATAGGCTTTATGAATAAGATGACCCGTGGCGCAACGCAAACTATGACGGTTGATTTCTACGACCAGACCAACAGAAAATATCCAGGTAAAAGCCGGTTAACCATGAGGTTTTATAAAGGCACAGGATTTCTTGGTGATATCGGAACAATCAATATGGATTTGACCGCATATGGAGATTTAAGTGGGCAGAAATCCATCCAGGTGTTTGCCAAATCTATGGGAACCAGGTCCGTGCATATGCCCCTATTTACCCATCTCAGCATCTGGAAAAACTATACCTCGTTCGACTAAGCGCCGGATGGCGCTTGGGCCGGCCATCGCGCCGGAATCAGTTGCCTGATCACCAATTCGGATAAAATCTACATTTGATCCATTTGTTGCTGCGCCATAATGCTCTGTGCCTGCATTTGTGCCTGTTGTGCTTTTTCGCCGTCACCCATAGCCTGATAAATCTGTGCCAGCACCTGATACGGCTGAGGTGCTGTAGGGTTTAAGGCAATAGCCGATTGCATGGCCTGAACCGATTCCGGGAGTCTACCGGTGCTTGCCAGGGCAATGGCATAATTGATCCACACCATTTCGTCACTACTATCCGTTTGTACGTAGGCAGCATATAAGTCACAAGCGGCAGCAAAGTCCTTTTCCTGCATCGCCTGGTAGGCTTTATAGCCTGCATCACTTTTACGCTGTATCACCACGCCAATGGGCACACCACCGGCCTCTATGGTATGTACCACATTTGCCGGCGGCCATTTGCCATTTTGTAACTGCCAGGCATCTACAAAGCGACCGTAAGTAATGTAATAGTCCCAGTCATGCTGACCGCGCTCATAGTAACGGGCATAAGTGGTGTAGATCCAGGAAGTATCGTTCCTGAAATAGGTGTCCATCCCTTCCATGTTGGACAATACCTTAACTTTTTGTCCTGCCGGCGGACGAGGTACATTTTTCATCACCCACTCGGCAGATGCCTTACCAGAAACCAGATAATAATCCAGGTCGTATTGGCCAAAGGCGCCTTTGGGTCCGCCAACAAAGGCGTTGAAGTAGACATACTGATGCGGATGCGCCTGTACGGTCCAGACCATAGCTGGCAAGAGACCAAGAAAAGCAAGGCCTAAAGGTATGAAGCGCAGCTTTCCTTTCAACATCGTTTGTAACATATCCACACTTAACGCCGCCATGATGACCCAGAAAGGGTATACAAAAAAGACGTGCCTCCAGGTATCATACACGCTGGAATTTTTATAAATAATATAAAGAATAGGAAACAAGGCAGCAAACAAGAGCAGCAGTATTACAAAAGAACCATAACGCTGGCGCGCCTTGCCGATGAGCGGTATAAACAGCAGGGTAAACAGCAGGACAATAATCGGATTAGTGATGCATATCCATTTGAATTCATAATACCAGGGCATGCGCATATTACTTCTATATTTGCCTTCAAACAATACCCGGAGTTCTACAGATCTGTTGGTCATTTCCTTAAGTGCAGCCAATACATTGGTAACCGGTGCCTGTAGCGCATACGGCCAGCTGAGCAGACCAAGGACGAAACCCAGCAAGAACGCGCTGACCAGATAAACAGCCAACCGGCGAAAAAGCTTGTTTTTATCGGCAAACAGTGAATGTCTGTGCGCTTTATTCAACAGAAAATAGAGTACCGTGAACAAGCCCACATAACCTACAAATATCAATCCTCCCGCAGACCGTACACCAAAAGCAATGCCCCAGCTAAGTGCCAGGAGCAAGGTTTCTTTCCACAGGTTTTTCCTGAGCGGGAGGTCCTGGAGCAAGCGTACCAGGTAGTATATGCCCATCACCACACTGGTAGCAAAGGGGATATCTTTACCATTGTTCATACTTTCTCCGAAAATGCGGGGTGCAAACAGTAAGAACAGGAAGGACAGTACGGCTACACACCAGTTTTTCCCACTTAAACGATAAGCCAGCAGTCCGGTAAAGAGCAGCAGTAAGGCACCAAACACAGCAGTAAAAAAGTGACGTACATCTACAATATGCCAGGCAGGAAACTGTTGGTGTACAGCCTCCGTAATCAGATCAAACATACCCCCGTAAAACTGCATACCACTCATGTGGGTAGGAAAGACAGGTGAGGGATGTTCGTCGTAATCAAGGGCCTGAGGATCGCCATGTGCATAATAGTTGTAGATATCTATGCCATACTGGATTTCTACGTTTTCATCACCATTCTGGCCGAAATCCCGGCTTAACCAGGGCATGATCAACAGCGACAGAAGAGACAAGGTCCAGAATGCTTTCCTCCAAATGCCGTTACGTGTTAATTCGTTCATGATTTAATGTGCTTTTTATAGTGGGTATAAATTTTAAGCACCTCAATGGGGGCGTAAATAAAATCAAAGAGTTTGAGTTTTGATCCGGAAACTTCTTTCCATTCAAACAAGGGAACCTCCTTCACCTGCAAGCGATAGTTGTCCATTCCTATCCTGGCCTTCGTGCGGATAAACAGTTCAATATCAAATAACCATTTTGAAACAAAAGGCTGGTCAAATATACTGCCCGCCAGCTCCCGTTCAAACAGTTTAAGGCCACATTGGGTGTCATAATTAGGAATGTGAAGCAGGTTGGCATAGAAAGTGACAAAGATCCGGCTTAAAAAATGCCGCATGGCACTTCGTTCAATGGTGCGACCTACGAGTTTGACCCGCGAGCCGGAGGCGATTAAGGTATTCGGATATTGCTGTAGCTTTCGGTGTAAGTGATTGATCTCAAAAAGTGGTGCAGACAGGTCGGCATCCAAAAAGCCCACATAGTCAAAGGCAGCATCTTTGACCACGTTCATAATGCCTAGTCGTACAGCTTCTGCCTTACCTACATTTTGGTCTAAAATCAGGAGCTGTATCTGCCGGTGGTTTTGTTCCTGCATGTGCTGCAAAACTTCGGTGGTGTTGTCGTGGCTTCCGTCATTTACAAACCAAAAAGTAATGTGTTGGTGTGCTGTGGCGAAGGCGAGGAACAGGTCTGTCTTCAGCCTGTTTGCTTCGTTATAGCAGGGTACAACAATAGCCAGATTTTGGTTCATGTAAACTAAGACTTTTTGAATGATTTTGTCCGTAATCGATACCCTCATGCCTGACGAAACAGGGATATAAAGATACAACCAGCTGCCGGTTTTGATGGAAACCGGCCAACAAAGATGCGGAATAACACTAAAAAATTCATGAAAAGTGTCATATTTTATGATGCACCCAGCTGGCGGCGTTAAATTCGGCAGATAAATGCAGGCACATAAAAAATTAAGAAAGATTACCGTTAACTTTGGTTTTGTTATTTTAAACTTCGCGTCCATATATGTTTATTGCCAACCTGAAATTGTATAAGAAGCTTTCCCGTTACCGTTCTTTTACACTGGCCCGCCACCTGCAGCAGCTTATTCCTGAAGGCAAAGATCCGGTGCGGGTGCTCGATTTCGGTTGTGGTAATATGTACACTGCACTCGAACTATTAAATGTAAGGCCACAGCTTCATATTACCGGCTTGGATGTAGTAAGGGATCAGAACCTTACCGATGAAACGCTGGCACATTCCCAACTAGACTTCGTACAATATGATGCGCAGGAGATCCCCTTTCCCTCCGATCAATTCGACTATGTGCTGGCGCTGAATACGATGCATCATACCCCTGATCCGGAGTACTATCTGTCGGAATTAAAGCGTGTCATTAAGCCCGACGGTGCCATTCTGATGATTGAAGAAATGTATCACAACAGACTGGATAAAGCCATCATTTCGGGTCATGACTGGGTATTGAATAAAATGAAAAAAGATATACCCGTACCCCTGAACTTCCGGTCTAACAGGCAGTATCTGAAAGAATTTAACCGCCAGGAGCTAAAAGTAGTACATGTGGGGGGTATGCGCACTTTTCCCTTTGGGATTTATGTGTATACCTATAAACTAGTGAAGTAAGCGGGCACCGGTTTTCTGCTGGAGCTGGGGTGCTCCGGTTATTATAAACTTTCATGCGTAAAATTTTCACTTTCACCGGAGGAAAATTATCTTTGTTATATAATCATATTAAAGCGATGAAAAAAATTTTAAGCATACTGGCCTTATCCGGCGTTTGTTCTGTAGCTCTTGCGCAGCCATCTTTTAAGATAGGCCCCGAAGCGGGCATCACCTATAATAATATGTCTCAGCGAATTGACGGGATCAACAGGGGCACAGATTTTCAGCTGGGCTATAGAGCAGGAGCGGCGGTTGACTTGCAATTGAGCAATCATTTCTTTTTACAGTCCGGCTTGTTTGTTTCCGGTCTGAATGGCAGTGAAAGTTTCTATGAATCCAGGTCTTTTACCGGAGCTGGCACGCCTATTAGCTTTTCAGATCGTCGGCAGTATTCTGTTACCTATTTGCAAGTACCCGTGTATGCCATGTTGAAAACCGGAAAGGAATATGACGATCCTCATTTCTTTTTCGGTGTAGGCCCCTACTTTGCTGCGGGTATTGGTGGCAATTTTAAACAAACCTATAGCACTTCGCTGAATGGTGTGGAGCGGCCCGAAAACTACGATTACGCCCTTCTTTTTGGCAATGATCGGGATAAAGATCAGCTGCGGGCCTTTGATTTGGGCGCTGGCGCCACCCTGGGCTACGAAGCTCCCTTCGGGCTTTATTTCAGGGCCCAATACAGCATTGGTTTGTTGAATGTAGCGCCTTCCGGTAATGCAGATAACAAATTTCGGCAGCAGGCATTCGGGCTTTCTGTGGGCTATTTGTTTGCCACCTCGTCCCGGCGCGCGTATTAATATTTAACACCAGCCATCGTGCAAAAGGTTACTGCCTACACCAAAATCTTACATACCCTTTTCTATCCCTTCAGGACCCAGAGAAAGGTGCACACTTATAATCCCAGGCGTACCCTTACTTTAGATCCGGAATCGGCATCTGCTTACACTTGGTATGTCTATAATGAAGCGAAAGTAGAGCAAGGTACAGCCACTGCACCTACGGAGACGATGCGTCCGGTTGTGGGCAACAATATATGGATCAATATCGATGGTCTGCGAAAACAGGAAGTAGAAGCCATATGTGAGCGTTTTGGTGTGCATTTTTTGCTGAAAGAGGATGTGCTGAGTGTCGGGCAAAGGGCTAAATCGGATGATATGGAGGATCATCTCTTCTGTATCCTGCCCATGCTGACCTACAATAGCGACACAGGGGTGGTACAGCTCGAACAAATCAGTCTGGTACTCGGTAAGCGTTTCCTGCTTTCCTTCCAGGCCGATCCCCATCATGACCCCTTTAACCCGATACGGGCTAAGTTGAAAGATGCGCAGATGACGGTCAGAAAAAAAGAAACCGACTATCTGACTTATCTTCTTATTGATGCCATTGTGGATGATTATTTTATCGTACTCGAAAAGCTGTCGGAAAGGCTGGAAAAGCTGGAGGATGAAACGGTAAGCAACCCGAACAAGTCCATTTTATACCGCATCATGATATTGAAGCACGAGCTTATGGTGGTCAAAAGGGCTATCACACCTGTGCGTGAGGTCGTTTCTTTTTTTACCCATACCGATAATGCCCTGGTAGACGATGTCAATAATAAATTTTTCAAGGATGTATATGATCATATCACCATCGCTATAGAATATACCGATAGTTATCGGGAAATGGCCATGAACCTACAGGATCTGTATATGAACCAGTTAAATGCGCGGATGAATGAGGTGATGAAAATATTGACTGTAGTGACAACTCTTTTGGTTCCTGCTACAGTCATCAGCGGGGTATTCGGAATGAACTTTGCGCGGATACCTTTTTCCGATAATCCCAACGGTTTCTGGTATGCCCTGGGCTGCATGCTGCTCATTGCCTTGTTGATGGTCTTTTATTTCAAACGAAAAAGATGGTTCTGATAAAGCAAGTAGCTGAAGGTTTACTTTCCGATGCTGATCTTTTCTATCTTTTTATTTACTTCCAGATAAGCGGGTAAGGCGGCTGCTCCGTACCAAATGTAGTTTTCCGCCTCAAGCGCTTTGCTTTGTATAGCCGGATCTGTTTCTAATAGCAGTGTGGCCTCCTCCAGCGTTTTTACGGTAAAGAAAAAAAGTCCCCGATAGTTTTTTTCGTTGCGCTGTAGCGGACCGGCAACAATTAATTTACCAGCTGCTACCAATCGGTTAATGTTGGCCAAATGGCCGGCAAAAATGCTGTCGGTTTCGGCTTTGCTTAAGCTGGTGTTGGAGCCCGTTTTCAGAATAGTAAACACATACTGACGCATGCCGTAATCATCTGCTTCGTAATAGGCCGCCAGCGCGCTGTCATATGTTGGTGCCTGCTGCGCTGTAGTTTGCGTGGGTAGTACCAGCCCGACGAGGAGCAGACAACTGATGCCTGCTACCCACGAGCCGGAAAAGGGGAAAAGACGGGAACATTTCATGAGCACCAAGTTTAGCACCTTATGTCTGACCCGGCGAAAGACCGGGTTCCTACAGGAAAATTAAAGAAAATTCCTTAGAAGGAGCAGCATCAGAGTTCATCTTTATCAAACTTGGTCAGTGAAAAGTTTACCCCGGCAAAGATGCTTCGGAACAACGCGGGCTCAATGGGATAGCGGTTTTGTCCGTCGGCCGAATAGCGGTAACCAAACACATTCTTATTGTTGGTGACATTATCCATGCTGATATAAAAAACAGAAAACCATTTGCCGAAACTGCGCAGGTAGCTTACTTGTAGCGCTACGTTATGGTAGTCGGGGGCATGATCACCCAGAAAAACCGGGTTGGCCGGATCGTAGTAAGGCTTGCCACTGGCATAGCTGTAGGTACCACTCACCATCATGGATAATTTCTCGATCCAGTACTTACCGATCAGGCTCAGGTTATGATCAGAGATAAAATCTGGACTGGCAGCCACAGGAAAGTTTTTGTACAGCCGCTCTGTGTTGATATAGCTGTAAGAAATCCAGTAGTCCAGGTTCTTCACCGACTTTTTATCCCGCCAGAAAAGCTCCAGGCCCCCCGCATAACCATAACCATCATTATTAACCGATCCCATTACAAAGCGATAACTATTCGGGTCATAGGCCGTATGTGCCTGTTCGAGCACGAGCTGGTCATAGCTTTTATAATAAGCCTCCAGCCTTAGCGTACGGTCATTTTTGAGATACATGTAGTTAGCTATGTAGTGAATCGCCTGTTGCTGCTCGGGCCGGAATCCCTGTACCAGGTACTGTTTATCCGCACTTTGGTAGAAAAGGCCTGAAGCGATAGAAAACTGACTGTAATTATTGGCTTTAACCGAAGCAGCTATCCGAGGTGAAATTGTATTTGTGCCGAGGAGTTCGCTATGTTCGAAGCGTACGCCGGGCCTGAACGCCAGCCAGTGTGCAGGTGTCCACTCACCTTCCAGGTACCCTGCAGCCATATTTTCCTTGAAGTTGCCGGTAATGGTATCAAAAATCCTGCTCACGGCAATGTGTTGCCATTCCGCACCGGCCCAAACTTTTAATTTTGAGGCGGCATACCAGTTGATTTCCATACGTCCCTGGGCACGTTCTTCTTCCAGGCTGGTAGGAAAAGTACCCCAGGTACTCTGGTCGTCATTAAAGGAATAGGAAACGGCAGTATTTAGCTTCCATTTGTTGTGCAGCGGCTGGTTCAGGCTTACTTGTCCGAATGCATTTCGGTTGTCCATGGCGAAATTCATCTCCTTTCCCGGTTCAAAAGGGTTGGGCAGGCGAATCCCACTTTTATTGATATTGAAATTACCCATCACCTTCAGCATGCCGCCCTTACTGTTCTTCCATTTATAACCTAAAGAGCCGCCTCCTCCGGTAGGCGGTTCGTAGAAATCAAAGTTAGTGGTAGCCAAGCCGTAAAAAGGTTTCAGGTTAAGGTAGAAAGCTGTCGCATCAATGCTCATTTTATCTTCATGAAACATTTTATTACCTGAGGCATAAATGCCAGCCATGTGCAGGCCGAGATTGACCGTGCTCTCATCGGGCATGTCCTCTGTATTCATCTCCAGCACCGACGACATGGCTTGCCCATACCGGGCACTGTAACCACCACTACTAAAAGCAATGCCTTTAAACTGAAAAGCCCCGAAGCGACTTCGTTGCTGTACGCCAGGTACATCACTAAAAAAGGGATTTTGTAATACCAGGTTGTCTACCACAATAGCGGCTTCGCTGGCATCGCCGCCACGTACCATCATCCCGGTTTGGGCACCGTTGCGTTGTACCCCCGGTAGCATTTGCATCGCGGCTATAGGGTCGGCGCCCGAACCTGCCGTCGTTACGATGTCCATCGTCTCTAATACCGTCTTCTGGCTACCGTCGGCCGATCCGATGCTGCCGGCCGTGATGCTCACCTGTTGCAGCACATGACTGTTGTTGAACATGATGATCGTCATCGGCTGCTGCGCCACATCCAGGTTAATACTTTGTTGATAGGGCTCGAAACCTGTAGCGGCAATCTCCAGCATTTGCATGCCGGTCTCTGTCGTGCTGAAAGAAAAGAAGCCGGCACTGTCGGTAGAAGTACCATCCAGGGTATTCATGATGGACACACCAGCGCCTTTCATCGGCTGTCCTGACTTGTCTTTTACGGTACCGCTAATCGTTTGTTGTGCCCATACCGGCGTCAGGCTGATCCACAGTGCCAATAGTGTATAAATATGCTTCATCGGTTTTTTGTTTTATGGATACGAAGATACAGGTACTACCTTGCCTCATTATAGGTGAATTCGGTCATCGCGGGTTCATTTTCGGTAAATAACAAAATTATACCAGCAATTAAGGACAGCTTTTCCGTCAATTCCGTAAAAAGTCCTTATTTTGTAGGTAGCACACAGCAGCAATGTTTATTTATGGAAACTCGTGTATTAACACTATTTGACGACGAATTCTTTTCGGAACCGGAACCGGCAAAGAAGAAATCCGAGCCTGTAAAAAAGAAAAAGATGATGCCATCGGCTACGGAACCCCAACAGGTAGCCGTACCCGATGAAACGAAAGATACCCCTGTGACCGATGAGCGTAACGGGGGCGAGCCAGCTATAACAACTGAGGAAATAGCAACACCGGAAAAAACGGAAGACACCTCTGCTACAGACGAGCGTACACTGGATCAGCAGATGCGCGCTGAGCTACTGGCTATGGATTACTCCGCATTTATTCATAGAGATTTTCCCTTTGACCCAGCCCATGCTGCTGTGGTGATCAAGGATAAGGAAATAGCACTACCCAAAGAGGAGGCGCCTGTACTTCCGGACCAGCTAAGCCCGTCGGACGAAACGGAGGTGAAGCAAGTAGTCGCGGAAGAGGAAGAAGTTATGCTATCGGAAGCCGTAGGGCAGCAAGTAGTTGAAACTATAGAAGAAGAGGAAGAGCATGAGGCAGTAACTGTAGCACCACTTCCCCCCTTTGCGTTGGAAGAAAAATATTACAGTATAGGAGAGGTTGCCGCTATGTTTGCCGTCAATACCTCGCATATCCGCTTCTGGACCAATGAATTTAAGCTTAAGCCGCGCACTACGCGCAAGGGTGGGCGGCTATACCTGCCTGAAGATATTGAGCAACTGCGCCTGATTCACCATCTGGTAAAAGAAAAGAAACATACCATTAAAGGAGCTAAGGAAAAGCTGAAGCAGTCTAAGGTTTTGGTAGAGAACCAGCTCGACCTGAAGACCGCCTTGGAAGAACTAAAAGCGCAGCTATTACAAATCAAACAGCAATTATAATGAAGCAGCCAATTCGCGTGCTACTCGTAACTTTATTACTGACGTTCCCTAATTTCCTGCTCATGGCACAAGGTACCGGCGATTACGAAACCATTCCTTCCGAACAGGAAGGCGAAGTGATTTACAAAGGCACTTGCAACTTTTCCGACATCAGCACCGTTCCCGATTTTAACTGGTCGGAAACCGTCGCTGCTTATGAACCCGATGCCGCAAGTATTGCCATCTTAAAGGAAAAACTGAAAGGGTACCAATTGCTTGTATTCCTGGGTACCTGGTGCGAAGATTCTCATCGTCTGGTGCCACAGTTGTACAAAGTGTTGCAAGCGGCAGATTATCCGCTGGATCAGGTGCGGCTCGAGGCCCTGGACCGGGATAAGAAGGGAAAGAACGATAGCGAACAACAATACGACGTGCTATTCGTACCGACTATCCTTGTATTTAAAGACGGCGTGCTGATCGGCAAAATTACCGAGACGGTTCAGGCAAGCGTAGAGGAGGATTTGGCGATGATGTTGCGGTAGCAGCAATCATCAGTGTTGTTGATGGGATAGGTTCCTATGATAGAGAAAGCTATGGCTGAAATATGATTTATAAGATTTAGTTTTATAATTTTTATCATCGGCGGCGGTTGGCGGGAAATCCTTTACAATAGAAATTTATCTAATTCGCAATCTAAAAAATGGTTTTGAAGGTGTAGGCAGATTTTTGTCAGGTTGATTTGAACGGACGAATATTTGCTCGATTTTATCATTTAAAACCCGGATGAAGAAGACGAATTCGGGGAAAAGTCGACCACAACTTATTCCATGCGATCATGATGAGCAAGCCGCGCAAAAATCTTTCCCTAAGCTAAAATAAAGCGCCATTTCCCAAAAATTTGTGTGCGCACAAAGTAATAAAATAAAATAGGAATGATAAGAATATACACGATTTTTGCGGGGCTATGACTACAGCCGCCAATCCATCAATGAATCCCATCCCAACGCCCGTAGCTATTGTAGGTGCCGGTCCGGCCGGTGCTGCTGCTTCCCTGTTTTTAAGCAAAGCCGGTATTCACCATTATCTTATTGATAAGGAAACCTTTCCCAGGGATAAAATTTGTGGTGATGGCTGTAGTGGCAAAACTACCTATGTGTTGCGCCAGGCTAATCCCGGTTTTCTGGACGAAATTTTTGCAGACGAAAGCCGGTTTCTCCCCAGCTACGGGGTACGTTTTGTGGCACCTAACGGCCGACCCATGAACATTCCGTTTTATGCGCAACGGCAGCAGGGACAACGCCCGCCGGGATTTACCTCGAAACGTCTGGAACTGGACCACTTCCTTTTTTCTAAGCTGGATACCACTTATGCCACCATCCTGCAAGGCTGCACTGTGCAGCAGCTGGAAAGAAATGAGGACGGATTCCGAATCGTCGGTAAGCAAAAGAACGGATCAGCAGTACAGCTTCAGTGTACCTTACTCATCGGCGCAGATGGCGACAAAGGCATTACCCGCAAGCGATTATTGCAGCACAATCAGGTAGCCAAAGCCGAGTGGATCGGCTTACGCGGCTATTATACCGGCGTGCAGGGTATGCATACCGAAAATTTTATCGAGCTGCATTTTTTGAAGGAAGTGCTTCCTGGTTATTTCTGGATTTTTCCTTTGCCTAATGGTGAGGCCAACGTGGGTATAGGACTGGATGCGGCAGTGGCACGCCGGAAGAAAATCAATTTGCGTGAAGTCATGTTGCAGACCATTGCCGAACATCCGCTGATCCGGGAACGTTTTGCACAGGCGCAAGCCAGTGATAAAATTTATGGCTGGGGCCTGCCTGTAGGGAAGGGCGCGGCAACCGTTTCAGGCGATCATTTTATGATTACCGGAGATGCGGCTTCGCTGATCGACAGCTTTACCGGTGAAGGGATTGGGAATGCCTTGTACAGCGGGATGGTTGCTGCCGAAGCAGCAGCGAAAGCCCTGGAGGCCAAGCGTGCTGACGCCGCATTTTTACAACAGCATTACGATAAGGAGTTATTTAGACGGATAGGCGATGAATTGCGTATCAGTCATAGCATGCAGCAGCTGGTGCGCTTTCCCTGGTTGTTTAATTTAGTGGTAAATAAAGCAGCGAAAAGCCCTACCCTACAGCAAACCCTGACCAGTATGTTTGCCGATCTGGATATCAGGGCGCAACTGCGCAAACCGTCATTTTATTGGAAAATGCTGATGAACAAGTAAGTGCAAATAACGGATTATAGTTACATTTGTGACTACTCTTTAACCGTCCTACATGAATGCTGCTACCATTGATGAAGTGTTGCTTCACTTGCGTACCGTAATTGATGATGCCTGTAAACATAAAGACAGGGCAGGTTATTTTGCGGCCTTGTACTACAAAATGACCTTGGCCATAAAATCAGGTATGGAGCAAGGTGTATTTGATGATGCGGCGCGCATGGAGCGTTTGGATGTTGCTTTCGCTAATCGCTATCTCGACGCCTATTCTGCCTATCGTAATGGTCTTCCACTTACTGCTTCCTGGCAGACGGCCTTTACTGCTACACGCATGGACACGCCCGTAGTATTACAACATTTATTGTTGGGTATCAATGCCCACATCAATCTTGATCTGGGAATCGCTGCCGCTGTCATTAGTACAAAAGACACTATAGCCGAACTACAAGCTGATTTTCTTAAGGTAAACGAGACCATTGGTAGTTTATTTGCAGAGGTGCAGGATAGCCTCAGCCAAATTGCTTTCCCTATGTATTTTGTAAAAAATATAAACCCTGATAGTATGCATGCGGTGCTGGATTTCAGCATCGGGAAGGCCAGAGATCTGGCCTGGAGCAATGCGCTGCTGCTTACGGAGGCCGGAGTGGCGGCACTACCTGCAGTCATTTCCCAAACAGATGCCATCGTGGCTCGGGTGGCTCAAGGGATATTAGCTCCGGGTAAGTGGATGGGTTTTTTGCTGCGATGTATTCGCTGGTGTGAACACGGTGATGTGGCCGACAATATTGCTTTTATAGATGTAAAGGCCTAAAGACAAATCAGATTTTTGCAAGTGCTTCTGTCTTCATCCAGCCCTCGTTTCCATTGGGCAGGCGGAGCCGATAATAGCCTTTATCTGCACCGATGATCAGCACTACGGTTCCTTCGGGAACTTCCATCACCGTCTTTCCCGAAGGCACATCAAATAAGGTTTTGTATTCTCCCATTACCACTGCCTTGCCGCTATTACGGGTATAATCAAAACTAAAATATGCCAGGCATAAAAGCAGCAGTAAACAAACAATAGACAAGGAAAGCCACCGGCCCATATAACTTACCGCCTGCTTGCTATTCTTATTGAAATAAATAAGAGCAAGTAGCAGTAGGAACACAGCCAGGCTCAGCCAGGCCCAGGTATTGGGATTAAATGCAGTAAGCAAGGCATGCCACCATTTGGTAAAGAAGAAGACAGGTGCATTTGGCAAAGGGTTGATAATCCTGCTTTGGGCTAAGGCCAGATTTTGCTTGGTGGCGGCATTATGGGGATCCAACAAGAGGCTTTTTTCATAAAACAAGATTGCAGAATCTGTTTGTTGTAACCGATAGGCCGTGTTGCCCAGGTTATAATATAAGTCTGCCTGGCCCCCGTATTGTTCCAGAAGTTTCAGATAGACTTGCTGGGCGCTGTCGTACTGCTCTTCGGCATAATAGCGGCTGGCCTGCGCCCAAAATTGCTTGCTTTCGGTCTGGGCGAAGCCGGTGGAACACCCCAATATCAGTACGAGCAAAACCAGTAGTGGCCGAGGGAGAAAATTAACCTGCATCATTTACCAAGGGAACATTTGTTTTTAAATCCTGTTCTAACCCGCCTATTAGTTTACCTGCTTCGTCCAGCGTGTGCTGTCGTTGTTGCTGACCTCCTGAAGGGCTGTAGAGTGCCATTTCGCATTCAACAATCAATTGCTCTACTTCCGCTATCCGGGTATCGGAGCAACCATTTTGCCGCATGGCGGCTGCCAGGTTCTGCTTGGAAAGCCCGGACAAAGGTAGGTTAAGTTTATCACTGAGGTACATCCAGATGGCTTTTGATATTTCTTCATAAAAAGCCTCGTGTTGCTGCTGGGGTAATAACTTACGTGCTGCTGTCAGGCGCTTCCATGCTACTTTGTTTGCTTTCTTATGTTTGAAAAGAACCTGGTTGCCGGCAAGGGTTTCCGCACGTCTTCTAAAGAAGATAAGTAGTCCGCAAAGCAGGGAAGAAAGGACATACAGGCTCCAGTACCAACCTTTGCTCAATACGGCCTGCCATCCATTGGTGTTTCCGGATTCGTTGTCTACAATAGGATTAATGTCGCCCGGAAGTGCTTGTTTCCTGTCGGCAGTATAGCTTTTGCCCTTGCTTATGTTGATGGTTCGGGCCTGGCTGCGTAGTGTTTTGTATTGTTTAGCCGCTACATCATAATAGGAAAATTCGATGCCGGGGATGGTATAAGTACCTGGCACCTGCGGGCTAATAGTATAGTTAAATTCTTTGATCCCCGTAATGGCCGGATGGCGACTGGTGATTGTATCGCTCGTCTGTGCTTCGCCTACGCCCAATTCCTCGGGGAAATGAACATTAGGCGCACCAATTAGCTTTAAGTTGCCGGTGCCGGCAATTTTTACCTGTAATGTGGCCACGTCATCGGTACTGAGGTGTGTTTTATCCAGATTAGTCTGTAGTGTAAAGCTACCTACCCCACCCGTAAACGTAGGTGGTTGGTTACCAACCGGGAGTTCTTTGACATGAATATCTATGGGTTTGCTGGATAATTTTACGGGAACATCTTTATAGTTGTAGCCCATAAATGCATCCTGGTCAAAGAATGGGTCGTCCATGAAAAGGGAAAAGAAGGGATCATCGGAAAAAGGTTGGTCACCCTTAGTTTGCTCAATGATACGTACAATGCCCTCTGCCTTGGCCGCATCGAGTTCTAATTTTCCGGATTGTTGGGGAAACAAGGCTGACTTTTTCAGCAGGAACACCTGATAAGTTTGCCCGTTTACCGTTTCCTCCCTGGCCTTAGGTGGGTTAGGCACCTGAAAATCCTGGCTCCAAAAGCCATTGAGTGAGGGGAGTTGGGTGAGGTTCACGTTCATGGCCAGACGGGTGTATAGCTTGTAACTTACGGTTACCTGTTCACCTACGAAGGGATTAGTTTTATCTACCTCAACCTTGATGAATATGTTTTTATGAATATCTTTTTCGCCCATGCCCTGTATCTGTGCATCACGGCGTTGTTGCATTTGCTGTTGGCGTGCCTGTTGCATCTGCTGCCTGAGGCGTTGCTGCTGCTTGCGCATGGCAGTAAAAGGATCATCGTCAAAAGGATCGTTTGATCTGGAGGGTGCTACGCTTCCTTTTACCACCTGCACTTGTATGGGATTAGATTTGAGCACCTGGCCATCTACCTGTACGGAAGCCGGGCCAATGGTATGCTCGCCGGCACGTAGCGGTTGTAATACGTAAGTGAGGCTGATAGAATTGCTGCGCTGTGTACGGCCGTTGACCGTGGTCATGCTGGTGCTGCTGCTTTGGAAAGGACC
>JBEBUO010000010.1:0-22573 GCA_040393285.1 Taibaiella helva
AATTGATTTACAGCTCTCCACGGTATGCCTTACTGATCACTTCAGATTTACTGTTAACATGTAGTTTGCGGTAGATATTCTTGATATGGAACCGTACGGTATCCATGGATACATTGAGTTTACTGGCTATAAGCTTGTAACTCAAGCCTTCTGTAAGGGCTTCCACAATCTCTTTTTCTTTGGGTGTAAGTCCCTCGAACTGATATTTTTTTTCTGGTATAAAGAAATTCATCACCTTCCGCGCTATAGACGGTGACATAAAACTGCCACCGTTTTTGATCTGTATGATGGCCTTGTATATATCTGGTAATGGCGTGCCCTTAAGCGCATATCCGGTGGCACCCGCGCAGATGGAAGAGAATATTTTTTCGTTATCGCTGAACACGGTAAGCATGATGATATCTGTATCGGGAAACAACTTACGTATGGTCTTAATCCCGTCTATCCCGTTCATGCCGGGAAGGCCGATGTCGTTAAGGACCACGTCCGGTGGATTCTTAATAGCGCCTTGCTCGAAAAAGTCTTCCATACTGTTGAAAGCCAGGACGGAAGCAATTCTGTCCTGCCCCTCTAAAAATTCTTTTAAGTTAGTTCTGATGTCTTCTACGTCCTCAATAATGACTACGGAATAGCTTTTTGATACTTCTTTCATGATAGCGTTAGTTTCGGATGCTTAAATGTCTTCGGTCGGTTTTTTGATATGGTGATGCTAAAAGTGTCTCCTTCTTGCGTCATTTGTATGACTGCCTTAATCTTTGCGGCTCTCATACGCATGTTTTCCAAACCCTGTCCTGTATGTTGCTGTGGGGTGCCCGGCTGGTTGTTGAGGGCACCGTTGTTTTCTATTTTAATGTGAAAATTATTGCTCTGTATGCTAAAGTTAATGTTTACCTGGGTAGCTTTACTATGTTTGGCAATGTTATGTATGGCTTCTTTGAATATCAGATAAAGATCGCGGCGGTCATGCGTGTTGATATACTGTCTCATGTCCGTATCGGCTACCACAAAATTAATGTCTATTTGCAAGGGAAGCAACATATCTTCTGCATGCTCCCGCATTCTGTCCAGCAGGTTGCCTGCAAAGTTGTTTCGCGAATCGATGCTCCACAAAACATCACTCATCGAGTTGGTTGCATCACGGCTCAATAAAGCTATTTTTTCCAGCTTCTGGTTGCGCTGGCTTTCTGAGTTATTGCCATATCTCAGGTTTTCTGAAAACATGGTGATACGGGTCAGCAGGCTTCCTACGTCGTCGTGAAGATTGCTCGCGATGCGTACGCGTAACCTGTGTTCCGCTTTCAGGTTGTGGTACTGGAACCTGTATATGGTGTAAAGTACAGCGGAAACACCCAGGACCAACAAGAGATAAAACCACCAGGTTTTGTAGAAAGGTTGCAGTATTTTAATATTCAGTTCTATGATATTAGCTGCAGGCGAGCCCTGGGCATTGAGTGCCGCAATTTCGAGCCTGTAATTGCCATAAGGCATGCCACCCAGGTTGATGGTATGTTTGTTTTCCAGAGAAACCCACTCGTCGGAAAATGCCGGAATGCGATAACTGAAGGTATTGCCCAAAGGGTTGGAATAATCCGTGCAGCCCAGATGCAATTCCAGAAGCAGGTCATTCGGTCTTTTGATCACCGTTTGCCGGTTGTTGATGTCACTCCTGTCCAGAATAACACTTCTTTCCTGGTCATTCCATTTGGAGAGTCCGGAAATAAACAACCTGAAAGCTTCGGGCGGCCCGAGATCCTTGGGGTAGAAGGCACTGATGCCGTTTATGCTGCCAAAGAGAATGCGACCATCTTTCAGGCGTAATGAAGAGTTGTGGTTAAATTCATTTGATGCCAATCCATCCTCTTCAAAGAAATTGGTAAATGTATTGATGTCTTTCCTGTAGCGCCCCAATCCACTGTAAGTGCCTACCCATAAGGTTTTTTCGTCCTGAGCCACCATGCTGTATACAATTTCATTACTCAGGCCCTCTCTACCCCTGATATATCGTATTTCCTTTAGTTCCGGATCAATGATATTGATGCCTCCTCCGTTGGTGCCGAGCCATAGGTAGCCTTTGTCGTCCTGGTGGAGACATAATACGTCGTTATTAGAAAGTGTAGGTTGCCCTTCGTTAGTAATTCTTGCTACAATACCATGATCAATATCCAGGATAAACAATCCCGAAGAAGTGCCCACAATAAGTTGATTGGCATGGGTTTTTGAAGGGTGGATAAACCTGACCAGGCTTGGTCCTATATCAAATTTTGTTTTCTTCTGAATGGTTACCGTATTGTTTACCGGGTTATACGTAGCCAGGCCATTACTGCTACCGAGCCATAGGACACCTCTGGCATCGCGTTCCAGGATGTAGATGTCGCTTATTTTACCTCCGTTGTCCACCACCTTCCAGGCTACCTGCTCAAAGGTCCTGGTCTTTTTGTAATAGCGAAAAAGATGGGGACTGTTTTCTCCGATATACAGATACTGGTCAGCCACATCATTGATAATGGAATAGGGTACCAGCATTTCTTTGCCCAACTCCGGCTGTAGCGGCTGCCGTTCCCAGCTGTTTGTAGCCCGGTCATGTCGCAGCAGGCCCACATATGAACCCACGTAAAGGTCGCCCTGTACATCTTCCACAATTTGCCTGGTGCTGACCCGGTTAGGCATGTTGTGTAAGATACGGTCAAAGAGGGCAGGCCGGTCATCAATCTTAATCAGCCCTTTGTTTGTGGCAAGCCAGATGATATTGCGTTCATCAACGAATATATGATAGCATTCCCTTCCTTCAAACTCATCCCGGTATTTTGCACTTATATCCTCAATTCGTTCCGTTTGTAAATTGTACTTATAAAAGGAATAGTCGTTCGCACTTACATAGAGTATGCCGCGAACGAGCGCAGCGTTTTTTACTTCATATTTTTCTTCCTTCCCCGGAAATAATTTATGATGCCTGGCTCCGGTCTGGCCAAGATGCTGATAATGACGTTGACTAAGGGTGCCATTGGCACCTATTGCCCACAATGTATCGCCTGCAAGGGCAAACGTAAATATTTTCCCCCCTTGGCCAGATGTGTCAAGACGGAGGCGACTGATCCTTCTCCTGTTTAGTAAATGAATGTTTTCATCCCATATCAGATATCCCGAATCCCGCAGGGCCAGAATGCCATCCTGAATACTTTGCGTAGCTGGCTTCCGGGCTATTGGTACCAGTTCTTTATGCTTGTTTACAGCAGCTACGAGTCCCTGTTTGTACGTTACAATCAGTTGGTAGGCACCTGAATGATCGAGACACATGGATGCAAACGTCAAGGCATTCTGATCTTCCTGTTGCCGGCCGGCAAAATCTATTTTTTCAGCCGTAATCGTGTGGGTGTTGATCAAATAAAGTCCCTGGTTCGTAAGGGCCCAAAGCGCGTCTTTTAGGGTGTCATATTTCAGGTCATAGATGGTAAGGGAAGAAAGTGCACCTTTCATTTTTGAAAACTCGTTGCCATCAAAGATATTAAGCCCATTGTGCGTGCCTACCCACATAAGCCCACGCTGATCTTTGGCAATGGTTCTTATGGTATTGCTGCTCAAGCCGTGATGCATATCATAGATTACGGCCTTAGCCCAGGCGCTTAAGCTCAGGCTTAGCAGCACGACAATCATGATCGAAGCATTTTTTAACCGTGCATAACTTAGGCGTTTGTCACTCCTGTTTGTTCTGGTCATGAATCAATAGTACGCTGAAATGTACCTTAAAAATAGGGAGTATAAAGCATTTTTGCAATTTAGTCATGCAAAAGGCGCCTCATTCCTGAGGCGCTACATATAGATGGATTTATTGATCCTTATCTCATAGGCTGGCCACCAGTTCGGCTACCAGAGCAGCCAGCCTGGGTGCTGCCTCATTAGCAGCCTGGAGTACCTCTTCGTGCGTAATGGTATTGAGGCTGTCGCGTATGCCCAGATCGGTAATAATGCTGGCTGCAAAGACGCTCATCCCCGCATGTATGGCCACGATCACTTCGGGCACAGTGCTCATACCTACAGCATCTCCCCCTATTACATGCAGGTAGTGATATTCGGCCCTGGTTTCAAAAGTAGGTCCTTGTAAGCCTACATATACGCCTTCGTGTAGGCGGAGTTGTTGGTTAGTCGCGATTCGTCGTGCTTTCTCCAGCAGATCCAGGCTATATGGCTCACTCATGTCAGGAAAGCGAGTACCCAGCCGGTCATCATTTTTACCACGCAGCGGGTGTTCGGGAAACAGGTTGATGTGGTCTTTGATCAACATGATGTCGCCTACCTTGAAATCTGCATTCATTCCTCCGGCTGCGTTAGAAATAATCAATGTTTCCACCCCTAAAGCTTTCATTACCCTGATGGGAAAGGTAACTTGCTCCATAGTGTATCCCTCATAATAGTGAAATCTTCCTGACATCAATACCACTTCGCGCCCGCTAAGCTCACCGAAGATCAAAGCGCCCGCATGGCCGGCTACTGTACTTTTAGGGAAATTCGGAATGTCTGTGTAGGGAATTGAGGTGGTCGACCGGAGCAATGTAGACAAGGTGCCCAGGCCGCTGCCCAGTATGATGCCCACCTTAGGTTGTGCAGCTACCTGTGTCCGCAGATATGCGGCTGTTTCCTGCGCCTGTTCAAATATCATAAGTGATGGTAAAGTGATTTATCGGATATGAAAAATGCTGCTTACAGCAGGGTGTCATTATGTGGTTTTTGAGGAGGTAGTACAACCGTATCTGTATCGGCCGGAAGTTCTTTGGCATGCTTTTCCATCAGTATGTTCATTGCTGATTTCCGCTTCAACAATTCTTCCGATAAGAGCCTCAGGTTCTTACCTGTGAAGTTTAAGATATTGTTTTTTAAACGTATTTTTCGAAGCATCCTGGAAATGATGATTAGAAAGATGATACCCAACACCGCTATCCCTTTTATGCTGCCTTTTAGTATTTGCAGTTCACCGTCGCTGATCTGTGCCGTTACATTAAGGTCATTGAGGTACATAAACGGATAAAGTTTATCCATGAAGATCAAAAAGGCGATAAAGCAAAGTACCAGGGCCCAAACGACCACTTCCATGAAGATCAGAAAGCCCGTATCCAGCATACGGCGAACTGCCGGTTTCCGCAGGTTATTCGCCATGGGGTCAATCAGGTCTATCTGACCTGCTAAAGCTTTTTTTTGCTCCTGGAAGTCGAGGATAAGATCCTCTTTCAACGTAAATGGTTCCATAATTTCAAACACCTTAGTACCGGTATCTTTATCCAATGCGAAAATAGAAGATTTTTGAAGACAAGCTCAATAAAAATTTATAAAAAATGAACGTTCATTCATTATATTTTGTAATATTGCTTATGGACAAGCGGGATGTGATCTTAAAGAGCGTGCTGAAATTGGTGAATCGGGAAGGTTTTTATCATCTGAATATGAAAAAGATAGCTGCTGAAGCCAAAGTAGCAGCGGGTACCATCTATCTTTATTTTAAGGGAAAAGAAGAATTAATCAATGCCCTTTATGCAATGATCGTTGCTGATTTTAATCAAAAAGTCCTTGCCGGCTACCGGGAAGACCAGACCGTGCAGCAGAATTTTATGGATATGATGGAGCGCGCCATTGGCTTTTACCTGGCCGAACCCGACAATTTTAGTTTTATAGAGCAATATACCTATGCCCCTTTTTTGTTCAAGGAAATACAGGAAGAAAACTTCCTCTTATTGTTACCCATTTATAAAATGATGCGTGAAGGAAAAAAACAGGGTGTTATTCGTAACATTCCGGACGCTATTTTGTTATCGCTCATCCACGGGCCTATGAATACCATCATTAAATTACACCTGGCCAGGAAAACCGACCTCAATAAAAAGGGCGCCAAGCAAAAATTTTACGAAGCGGCATGGGGCGCTATTTGTACGCAAGGCCACGACCTCAAGCCAGGAAAAGTATAATATTGAATAAAATAAGAAATTTTAAATATGCAAACAGAAATGAACCGAATTATTAAAAGAGTAGCCGTATTAGGATCTGGTGTCATGGGTAGCCGCATCGCCTGCCATTTCGCCAACATTGGTGTTCAGGTCTTGCTGTTGGATATTGTTCCTAAAGACGCACCCGAGAAAGGTGCTGTGGCAAGGAATAAAATAGTCAACGACGCCCTTCAATTCGCCTTAAAATCCAACCCCTCACCGATCTATAGTAAATCTTTCGTGCAGCGCATCACCACAGGAAATTTTGAAGATGACCTGCCAAAGATAGCAGACTGCGACTGGGTGATAGAAGTGGTGGTAGAACGGCTGGATGTTAAGCAGCAGGTGTTTGCCCAAGTAGAGCAATACCGGAAGCCGGGCACATTAATTACCTCAAACACCTCTGGTATTCCCATTCACATGATGACGGAAGGGCGGAGCGATGATTTCAAGAAGCATTTCTGCGGCACCCATTTTTTTAATCCGCCACGTTACCTGCGACTACTTGAAGTGATTCCTACTACAGATACGGAACCCTGTGTCATCGACTTTTTGATGCATTATGGTGAAAAGTTCCTTGGCAAGACCACTGTACGCTGTAAAGATACACCCGCCTTCATCAGCAACAGGATAGGTGTGTTTAGTATGGCATCCATATTGAAGTATGTAGCAGAAAAAGGGATGAGCATTGAGGAGGTGGAAAAATTAACAGGCCCGGTGATTGGCCGCCCTAAGTCTGCCACTTTCCGTACAGCCGATGTCGTGGGCATCGATACCCTGGTACTGGTGGCCAACGGACTGCATGCCGCGATCCCGGATGATGAAGCTCATGAGATGTTCAAGATGCCGGCATTCATTGATAAAATGATTGCAAATAAATGGTTGGGCAGCAAAACAGAACAAGGCTTTTTCAAAAAGGTAAAAGGAACGGACGGGAAAAGCGAGATCCAGACCCTGGACCTGAATACCATGACTTACCGTTCGGCCGAAAAGGCGAAGTTTCCTGTGCTGGAGCTGACGAAGTCAATAGACCAGTTAAAAGACAGGTTTAAAGTATTGCTGGCCGATAAAGGCAAGGCTGGCGATTTCTACCGGAGTACTTTTTATGACTTGTTTGCCTATGCTGCTAATCGTATTCCCGAGATCGCAGATGAACTATATAAGATAGATGACGCCTTAGAGGCGGGGTTCGGATGGGAGATGGGGCCGTTTAAGATATGGGATGCCCTGGGCGTGGCGGACACTATTGTTGCTATTGAAGCCAGCGGCAACAAGGTGCCGGAATGGGTTAAAGAAATGATAGCAGCGGGTAATACCAGCTTTTACAAAATAGAAGACGGTCATCGTTTGTATTATGATATTGCTGCGCAGGACTATAAAATGATACCTGGTACAGAACAATTTATCCTGCTGGAGAATATACGTGCTGGCAAAACCGTCTGGGCCAATAGTGGTACCACCTTAACGGATATCGGTGATGGTATACTCAACCTGGAGTTTCACACCAAGATGAACAGCATTGGTGGCGAGGTGCTCGAGGGTATTAACAAGGCTATTGACATAGCAGAAAAGGAGAACAAGGGCTTAGTCATCTCTAATGAAGGCGCCAATTTTAGTGCCGGCGCGAATGTAGGTATGATTTTTATGATGGCGGTTGAGCAGGAATATGATGAATTGGATTTTGCTATCCGACAGTTTCAACAGACCATGATGCGGATCCGGTATTCTGGTATTCCGGTAGTAGTAGCACCTCATAACATGGCTTTAGGCGGTGGTTGCGAAATGTGCTTACACGCAGATAAGGTCGTGGCCCATGCCGAGGCTTATATAGGATTGGTAGAGTTTGGTGTAGGTTTAATACCCGGTGGTGGCGGTACCAAAGAGTTTGCTCTGAGGTTGTCGGATTCCCTCCATGAGGGTGACGTAGCGCTGAATGATTTTCGGGACCGTTTCCTGACCATCGGACAGGCTAAGGTGTCCACTTCAGCTCAGGAAGCTTTTGAGTTGGGCTACTTGCAGCCGGGTCGGGACCAGGTAGTGGTATCACGCAATCGGCTGCTTGCCGAAGCTAAGCGCGCTTGCCTTGAGCTTGCGGAATCCGGGTATACAATGCCCAGTCCGAGAAAAGATATAAAGGTTTTAGGTAAGACGGCTCTGGGCCTGGCCTACCTGGGTGCAGACGCCATGAAAGCGGGCAACTATATCAGTGAACATGATGTGAAAATTTCTCAAAAACTGGGTTATGTTTTAGCAGGAGGCGACCTGTCGCAGCCCACAGCAGTTACCGAGCAATACCTGCTTGATCTGGAAAGGGCGGCGTTTCTGAGCTTGTGTGGGGAACAAAAGACCCTGGAACGTATACAGTCGATACTCAAAGGAGGAAAAGTACTACGTAACTAATCGTTGCCTTAAGCCTGGAAATAAAAACTTATAAAGAACCAATCAAAATCACGAAAAGTAAAACAAGTATGAACGCATATATCGTTTCAGGATTCAGAACAGCCGTGGGTAAAGCCAATAGAGGCGGCTTTCGCTTTATGCGGCCCGATGAACTGGCCGCCGATGTCATTAAACATTTAATGAGTTCGCTTCCTCAGGTCCGGGCGGAACAGGTAGATGACCTCATCGTGGGCAATGCTATGCCCGAGGCTGAACAGGGCCTCAATTTTGCACGTCTTATTTCCCTCATGAGTTTTGATACCGATAAAGTGTCGGGGATGACGGTTAACCGGTATTGTGCATCTGGCCTGGAGACGATTGCAATAGCGACTGCCAAAATTCATGCGGGCCTGGCCGATTGTATCATCGCCGGTGGCGCAGAGAGCATGAGCCTGATCCCCATGGGCGGATGGCGGGTCGTACCCCATGCCGAGGTTGCACTTACGCATCCCGATTATTATTGGGGTATGGGGCTTACAGCAGAGCAAGTGGCCAAAGAGTATAAGGTAAGCCGTTCTGACCAGGATCAATTTGCCTACCAGTCCCATCAGAAAGCCATCAAGGCTCTTTCTGAAAACCGCTTTAAAGAAGAAATTGTACCGATAGAAGTAAAGGAAAATTATTTTGATCCGGAAACCGGACAAAAGAAATCACGTTCGTTCACGGTAGAAACGGATGAAGGGCCTCGCGCCGATACTTCTCTGGAAGCGCTCGCTAAATTAAAACCTGTGTTTGCCGCCGGAGGGTCGGTAACTGCCGGTAACAGCTCGCAAACCAGCGATGGAGCGGCCTTTGTTATGGTGGTTAGTGAACAGTTTATGAAGGAAAATAACCTCACGCCTATAGCCCGGATGGTGAGTTTTGCTACAGCAGGCGTGCCACCACGTATCATGGGGATTGGCCCTGTGGCTGCTATTCCTAAGGCATTGAAGCTGGCAGGTATGCGTAAAGATGCAATGGATTTAATAGAGCTGAACGAAGCCTTTGCCTCCCAGTCACTGGCGGTGATCCGGGAGCTTGACCTGGATCCGGATAAGATTAACGTAAATGGTGGGGCCATTGCTTTAGGTCATCCCCTCGGTTGCTCCGGGGCCAAGCTCACCGTTCAAATACTGAATGAGCTGCAACGTCGGGGTGGTAAATACGGTATGGTCACAATGTGTGTCGGCACAGGGCAGGGAGCAGCAGGTATTTTTGAGCGCCTGTAGCTGTGTTGCAGCACTTAAATTTTATTCATCAGATCGTAACAACAATATTTTTCGTTTTTTTAAAATAATACTATGGAGACTTCTAAAAAATTAGCGCTCAAAGGCGGTGAATTCCTGATCAAAAAGACAGCTGCGCAAGACGTGTTTATTCCCGAGCAATGGAGTGAAGAGCAATTGATGATCGCAGCTATGTGCCGGGAGTTTTTGGAAAAGAATGTATTGAACCAGTTGGATCGTATTGATGAACAGGAAGAAGGGCTGATGCCCTCTTTGCTGGATAAAGCCGGAGCCTTGGGCCTGTTGGGTATTTCGGTGCCGGAAGAACTGGGTGGTATCGGTAAAGACTTTGTAACCTCCATGCTGACTACAGAAGCGCTCGGGGCCGGCCATTCCTTCGCGGTAGCGATGGCGGCTCATACAGGGATTGGTACCTTACCCATTCTATATTATGGTAGCGAAGCGCAAAAGAAGAAATACATCCCAAAACTGGCTAGTGGCGAATGGAAGGGCTGTTATTGCCTTACGGAACCAGGAGCAGGCAGTGATGCCAATTCAGGAAAAACGAAAGCGGTGCTGTCTGAGGACGGCCAGCATTACATCCTGAACGGACAAAAGATGTGGATCACAAATGGTGGTTTTGCTGATATCTTTACCGTTTTTGCCAAGATAGATGACGACGACAACTTGAGTGCGTTTATCGTAGAGAAATCATTCGAAGGGATATCGCTCAATGCTGAAGAACATAAAATGGGTATCAAAGGCAGTTCGACCCGGCAGGTGTTTTTTAATGATTGTAAGGTGCCCGTGGGCAATTTATTGTCCACACGAGGTAACGGTTTTAAAATTGCCGTGAACATCTTGAACCTGGGCCGTATTAAACTAGGTGGTGCCGCCTTGGGTGCAGCTAAGGAAGTGATTACTAAGTCAGTGATTTATGCAAACGAGCGGGAACAGTTCGGGCGCCCTATTTCCAAGTATGGAGCTATTCGTTATAAGCTGGCCGAGCAGGCTATTCGTACTTTTGTGACGGAGTCAATTACCTACCGAGCCAGTCAGCATATAGAAGATGCGACCCATGCTTACATGGAGGAGGGCATGGATGAGATACAAGCCAAGTTGAAAGGTACTGAGCAATTTGCTATAGAGGCAGCGATCATTAAAGTGCATGCCTCGGAAGCACTTGACTATGTAGTTGATGAAGGCGTTCAAATATACGGAGGTATGGGCTTTAGCGCTGAAGCACCCATGGACCGGGCTTACCGGGATTCCCGAATTAACCGGATTTTTGAAGGCACTAATGAAATTAACCGGATGCTTGCTGTTGATATGATGTTGAAACGTGCGATGAAAGGCGAACTTGATCTGATGGGGCCGGCGCAGCAGGTGGCCGGAGAGCTGATGAGCATTCCTGACTTTGGTGCCGAAGAAAGTGGCTCGTTTGCCAAGGAACACAAATACATAGAAGGTTTTAAGAAGGCGATTTTAATGACAGCGGGTGCTGCAGTGCAAAAATTGATGACACAGCTTTCCAAGGAGCAGGAGGTGATCATGTGTCTTGCAGATATGCTCATCGAGCTTTACGCCAGCGAATCAGTATTGTTACGCGTAGAAAAATTAGCGGATCAACAAGGGGCTGAAGCGATAGATGAAAAAACGGATATGGCCCGGGTGTATTTGTACGATGCGGCTCAGCGTATCCATAACGCAGGTAAGAATGCCCTCAATGCTTTTGCCGACGGAGATGAAAAGCGCATGATGCTCATGGGCTTGAAACGTTTTACCAAAACGGAAGAAATAAACACTACCGCTTTGCGTCGTCATATCGCAGCCAGGATGATCGCCGCCAATCGCTATTGTTATTAGTGTAAACAAACGATGCCGTGAGGTCAAGAATCAGGGTATTTAATGAGTATGAAATGAATGATATATTCCTGAAAACAAAAGTACTGTGGTCTCAACTAGATCCGAATATGCACCTGAGGCATAGTGCCTATGCCGACTTTGCAGCCCAGGCGAGGTTAGAGATGCTATATGCGCTTGGCTTTGATGATCATACCATGGCTAGCGCCCGTATGGGACCTATTCTATTTAGGGAAGAAACCATTTATCATAAAGAAGTAAGGGCCAATGAAAATATTAGTGTGAGCTGTGCGTTAATGAAGTGCAGAGCAGATGCTTCGCGCTGGTCGTTTGAACAGCACATTTTTAAAGCTGATGAAACCATAGCGGCCACTGTGCTTGTAGATGGTGCCTGGATTCACCTGGGACGCAGAAAATTGATGGCACCACCAGCGGAATTGGCACAACATTTTTTGGAGAAGCTACCGCGAACGGCTAACTGTCTGATAGAACCTGTTCCGGAAAAATAGAATATGAACTCATGAACCGACTCAGAAGGCAGGCAGAACAAGCGGCAACCTCTCCCTTCAGGCTATGGCTGCTCAATCAAGGTTTACTGCGACGTGTGCCGTTTAACAAGCCGCACGGCCTGAAACTCGTGCACATCGGTACCGACGAGTTGACGGTGCAGGTGCGTAACCGCACTGTAAATCAGAATCACATAAAAAGTATTCATGCTTGTTTGTTGGCTACACTTTGCGAATATGTCACGGGGCTTGGCTTGCTGCTACACCTGGATCCCAAACACTATCGGATCATTTTAAAGCGTATAGAAATGACCTATTTATTCCAAGCCAAAATGGATGTCAGGGCAAGCTTTAAATTGGATCAGGATACCTTTAACCAAGAAGTGCTGCTCCCCTTGAGTAAGGAAGGTGTGCTGTTCAAAACCTTTAGTATAGCCGTGAAGGATGTGGCCGGAAATCATATATGTACGGGAACCATAGAATGGCAGATAAAGGCTTGGGACAAGGTACGCGTGAGGCCCTCCTGAAAAATAGATCACTTATTTTATTCACTTTAAAACGTTTATTTATGTACCATAAACTGGTCAGCTTTTTTTCTTTCCTGATGTGTGCCCTTTGTCTGAGTTCATCTGTCCATGCGCAAAAAGAAGCTATAGAAGGGCATTGGTTTACAGAAGAGAAGGATGCCAAAATACGTATTTTTAAAGCGACCAATGGAAAGTACTACGGCAAAGTAATATGGTTACAAGAGCCTGACCGGAATGGTCAGCCAAAGTTAGATATAAATAACCCGAAAGAAGCCAATCGAAGTACGCCGGTCATGGAATTGCAGATCCTGCGTGGCTTTAGTAAAAAGCGTGCGACCTCGTTTGAAGATGGTACCATCTATGATCCTAAGACCGGGAAGACCTATAGCTGTAAGATAACGGTGAAGGACAACAACACTTTGCACCTTCGTGGATATGTGGGCGTTTCGATGCTGGGACGCACGACGGTATGGACCAGAACGGGAACATAGTATAAATTAAACTTAAAAATGACATTGTTAGAAACATTTGAAGCTGCAGTAGCGGCAAGTAAAACACTTAAAGAGAAGCCGGACAATGCCACTTTATTGGCCTTATATAGCCTTTATAAACAGGCTACCGAGGGTGATGCACCCGAAAAAGGTGACTATGGCATGTTTGATTTTGTAGGTAAAGCAAAGCATGAAGCCTGGTATCAGCACCGGGGCCTTGATGCCGGGGCGGCTATGCAGCAATACATAGACCTGGTGACCACATTAAAATAGCTAATTACTGCATTGATAGTGAGTGTTTTTTCTCATTTCTCTAATAAACCCTTTACCTTTACGAAAGTAAATAAAAGCTAGCGGGCATGAACGTTGAAATTATCGGCACGGGAAGATGTATACCGGAAGTGGTTGTGGACGAAAAGGAATTTTTAGATCATACATTTTATAATGAAAAGGGTGAACTCATTACCAGTGGTAATCAGCAAATCATCAATAAATTCAGAGCGATTACGGGTATCCGGCAACGTCGGTATGCCGCTCCTGGACAAACGACTTCTGACCTGGCTGCCGTTGCCGCTGCCCGGGCTTTGGACGACGCAGGTATTGCGTATGATCGTTTAGATGGTATTATTTGTGCCCATAATTTCGGAGATGTGTCTCATGGCAGTACGGCGCCCAATACGGTACCTTCACTGGCCAGCAGGGTAAAGCATGTATTGGGTATTTCTAAGCCGGAATGTGTCGCTTTTGACGTGCTGTTTGGCTGTCCGGGCTGGCTTCAGGGCCTGATTATAGCCCGTCAATTTTTACTTACTGGTGCGGCCCGGTATTATTTGGTCATTGGCGCGGAATCTCTTTCCCGTGTGCTGGATCCGCATGACAGGGATGCCATGATCTATGCAGATGGGGCAGCAGCTACGGTACTAGCGGCTACTAACAACGTTGGTCATGGTATACAAAGCCATGCCAGCCTTACCTTCGCGCAGGAAGAATTGAATTATCTGTACGTAGGGCAGGGCTATGCGCCAGATGACCGGCCGGGGAAAGGTTACCTTAAAATGTTTGGTCGTAAAATTTACGAATTTGCTTTGCAGCAGGTGCCTATGGCCATGAAGCAGTGTCTCGATCAAACCGGTAAGGGTATTGGGGATCTAAAGAAAATTTTTATACACCAGGCTAATGAGAAAATGGATGAAGCTATCGTGAACCGTTTTTATCAGTTGTACGGAACCGTTGTGCCCAAAGACATTATGCCCATGAATATTCATTTGTTGGGCAACAGTTCAGTAGCTACCATTCCTACTTTATTTGATCTCGTACGCCGGGAGGAATTTGAAGGGCACAAGATAGCGTCGGGTGATCTGGTTATGTTTGCGTCTATTGGAGCGGGTATGAATATCAATGCCATGACCTATATTGTATAGGTCTATTGTTTATTTGCAAAATTCAGCGACATGTCTTTCTTTCAGGGTAAAACATATTTCATTACAGGCGCGAGTAGAGGAATTGGTAAAGCTATTGCCCTTAAATTGGCTGCTGGGGGGGCTAATATTGTGATTGCAGCCAAGTCTGTCGTTGCACAGGAAAGACTGGAGGGTACCATTTACTCGGCTGCTGAAGAAATAGAACAAGCTGGTGGAAAGGCACTTGCCATGCCCTGCGATATTCGTGATGAGACGGCAATTAAGACAGCGGTGAGTAGGGCAGTGGAGACATTTGGAGGTTTGGATGGGGTCATTAACAATGCTTCAGCCATTGGTCTCACCGATACAGCTGCAACGGAAAGTAAGCGTTTCGATCTGATGTTTGCCATCAACGTAAGGGGCACATTTTTGGTCACCAAACATTGTTTGACCCATCTTCAGCGATCGCAACATGCACATATCATTACACTTTCTCCGCCCCTGAACCTCAGACCCGAGTGGTTCGGTCCACATGTGGCCTATTCCATTAGTAAATATAATATGAGTATGTTGGCCATGGGCTGGGCCCAAGAGTTCAGGCAGGATGGAATAGCTGCCAATTCGGTTTGGCCGGTGACCACCATTGCCACAGCTGCCGTAAACAACCTTTTAGGTGGCGACCATCTGATGAAGCGCAGCCGGAAGCCGGAAATTGTTGCGGATGCCATTCATTTTTTATTGCAACAGGATCCGCGGAAGTATAGTGGAAAGCAATGGTTAGATGAGGAGCTGCTGGTGCAGGCAGGTATTACCGATCTGGATCCGTATGCCGTAACACCCGGAGGACCCTTGCAAAAGGATCTGTATGTATAAAAAGGCATGGATGCCTTTTCGTAATTCCCTAATTTTATCCCCTCAAACAGCAATTATGTCCGTACATAGCGAAGTAAAAAGAGTAACCACCCACTCCCTTCAAAAGATGAAGCAAAAAGGGGAAAAGATATCTATGCTCACAGCATACGATTATTCTTTTGCGAAAATATTTGATGAGGCGGGAATTGACATTCTGCTCGTGGGCGACTCCGCGTCTAATGTGATAGCCGGCCATGAAACTACCTTGCCCATTACGCTGGATCAGATGATCTTTATGGCGGGGAGTGTGGTACGTGCTGCGCAGCGCTGTTTTGTTATTTGCGACCTGCCTTTTGGTACCTACCAGGGCAACAGTAAAGAGGCATTGAACTCCTCCATTCGTATCATGAAGGAGTCGGGAGCCCACGCAGTGAAGCTGGAAGGAGGGGTTGAAGTTTGCGATTCTATTCAACGTATTGTTTCGGCAGGCATCCCGGTAATGGCACATTTGGGGCTTACACCACAGTCCATCTATAAATTTGGCACGTATACGGTTCGTGCAAAGGAAGAAGAAGAAGCCGAACTGCTGATCAAGAATGCACATGCTATTGAAGAAGCAGGAGCTTTTTCTTTAGTACTGGAAAAAATTCCGGCTAGCTTAGGGAAGCGTGTGGCCGAGGCCTTAAAAATTCCGGTAATCGGTATTGGTGCCGGTATGCATGTCGACGGACAAGTGTTGGTTATGCATGATATGCTGGGTATTACCAAAGATTTTTCACCTCGATTCCTGCGCCGCTATTTGGAGTTGTATGAAGAAATTAAGTCCGCAACGGAACATTATATCAAAGATGTGAAAAGTAAGGACTTCCCGAACGAAAAGGAGCAATACTAAAATTTTTAAACCCATAGTTATACCAAGGAAGCGGTCGTATGTTTCCTTTTTGTAGGGCATCTTTTACGGTCGTACCGTAAGGAATAGAGCGGATTATAGTACCTTTGCGGCGCAAACTCAATCGTTATGAATTGGCCTAAACTGCCCACCCGCATCGTAAAGCAACGTGTTTTTGAAGCACTCAATCAAAACTTAAATTACAAGTCGGAACCTATTCTGGGGCTGCCTGCAACTTACCTTGACCAGGAGCAATTTTATTTTGATGCGCCTTTTCTGAAAGATGCCGCCTTTCTCTCCGTGCTCATCAACAATCCTAATCATATCGGTTGCCATACCTACAGCCCCGGAGAAAGCTATTTTAAGGGTACACAGCAACTGGAAGTTGATCTGATTCGTATTTGTGCTGAGGAGATTTTTGGTGCGGCCAGGGACAGTTGCGACGGATATGTAGCACCGGGAGGTACCGAGGCCAATATTCAGGCCCAATGGATTTATAGAAACTATTTTATGCGGGAAAAAGGCGCAGCACTTTCAGAAATTGGTCTGCTGTTTTCTTCTGATGTACATTACTCCGCTTACAAAGGGTGCAATTTATTGGGCATTACCCCAATTACAATACCGGTTAATGAAGCTACCCGGACAATGGATACGGAGCAGTTGGCGTATAGGCTGCGGCAAGCCAGGGAACAGGGTGTCAAGTACCTCATCGTGCATTTGTCCATGGGTACCACTATGTTTGGTAGTGTGGATGAAGTGGACCTTATTTTACCTGTTGTCAAAGCTTATTTCAGCGATTATTTTGTACATGTTGATGCTGCCTTCGGTGGCTTTATTTATCCTTTTACCTGTCCGGAAGTACGTGCCGATTTTCGTAATGCGGAAATCAGTTCTATAACTATAGATGGGCATAAGATGCTACAAGCCCCGTATGGTACCGGTATTTTCTTATGCAGAAAAGGCTTGATGGCATATACCCGCACAGAAGAAGCCTCTTATGTACAAGGAACGGATTTTACCCTCTGCGGTAGCCGATCGGGCGCTAATGCGGTAGCTATGTGGATGATCCTGATGACACATGGTTCGGAAGGCTGGAAATATATGATGCAGAAGTTGATTGACCGTACAGACAGCATCTGTGATGCCCTTGATGAGTTGGGTATCCGGTATTATCGCAATCCGTATATGAATATCGTTACCATTGCGGCCGATCAGATGCCGGTGAGCCTGGCTCAAAAATACCACCTGGTAGCAGATGATTTTCAGCAACCCACCTGGTGGAAGATTGTGGCTATGATGCACGTAGAGAAGCATGTGATCGACAGCTTTCTGCTGGAACTAAAACAAGCTTCCGTTCAGCGGCTCCCTACAGGAATGTAAACCAGGTGTTTTTATCATACGACCATGTGGGCGGAAGTACGCAGCAGGTCAATCGCAGCCCGGAGCGTTCTCCCTGCAATTTTATTGGAAGGCGGCTACGAATGTAGTGCATCGTGTTCGGAGCTATGCTTTAAAAAAGCCTATTGATCACTATTAGTAGGCGGCACCCAGGCTGCTCAACACTTCCCACCAGTCGGCTTTACCCTGACGCTTGCCCAACCTGACGATGATGAGGTTTTTTTCCGGATGCACATAAATGTACTGACCTAAAATGCCCTGAGCCATAAAATCGCCCGATGTAGTAGGGAGCCACCATTGGTATTGATAATACCAGGCACTCCCATTGCTGGTATCTATTTTTGTCGACTGCTTTACCCAGTCCTCCGATACAATCTGCTGTCCGTTCCAGTTCCCTTTATTCAGGTATAATCGCCCTATTTTTGCGTAATCTCTGGCCCGCGCATTAATACAACAAAAGGTCTTCTCCAGCCCGTTTTCCTTTTTATCCAAACTCCAACTCGCATCGAATTCCATGTGCAAAGGTTGCCATATCTTCTCTTCAAGATAGGAGGAAATGGTCCGGCCTTTTAACGCTCTTTCCAGTACCAGGCCCAGTAGTTGCGTATTACCACTCAAATAGGTGAATGTTTTACCCGGTTCAGTTTCGAGCTTCATTTTACGTATCGCCTTGCGCAAATTTCTGCCGTAATAGAATGTGGCCACGTCACCAAATGGATTTGAATAACCTTCATTAAATTTAAGCCCGGATGTCATTTGCAGTAAATGTGCAATGGTCACCTTGTCGAATCCATTGGCTTTAAGTTCCGGAATGTAATGGGTAATCGGTTCGTCCACGGATTGGATGAGCTGGTCGTCAATAGCGCAACCGATGAGTATCGAAGTGACCGATTTTGCCATGGAAAATGATGGAACGATAGCGGCTTCATCATATTTCCCCCAGTATTTTTCATATTGAATGGTATCGTTTTGAATAATGAGGAAAGCCACTGTTTTGTTGTCTTCAAGGTAAGACTCGAAAGGGTACACTTCGCCTTTAAAGCTTAGCTCTTTGGGCACCCTGCCTTGTGGAGTGCGGGCAAACTGAAAGGCGGGTAGGCCCTGTTCTATATGACGGGAAGGGAATTTTTTGTGATCATTTATGTCCGCAAAGTTATACACCACAAATCGACCTACTTTACAGGAATGCAGCCCGGTAAACACAAGAATTATTAAGAGCAACATGCGGAGTTGTTTCATCATAACTGGATTAATTGTTGTTGTTCCATAAACCCACGCCCGCCGGAACGTTAAGATGGTTTGAAGTTGGCTCAAATATACGAAACCAGTCAGTATGTCTAAGGCTCTTGCCAGGAAGCTCATAAAAACATCCCCACACGAAAAACGTGCGGGGATGATGATAGACAATAATACCCTTGAATCAGCGTCGTTGCTTACAAGTGAATGGCTTCACCTAAAGCTACTTCAATGGCGTCTTTTACAGCCTCACTCATAGTGGGGTGGGGGAAGATCGTATCTAGTTGCTCATGGTAAGTTGTTTCTAATTTACGCGCCGTAACGGTTTCCGCAATAATCTCGGTGACGTTGGCACCAATCATATGCGTGCCCAGCCATTCACCATATTTAGCATCAAAAACAACTTTTACAAATCCTTCGTTGGCACCTGCTGCACTGGCCTTGCCACTGGCAGAGAAGGGGAATTTTCCGACTTTGATCTCATATCCGGCTTCTTTGGCTTGTTTCTCGGTCATGCCCACAGAGGCAATTTCAGGTGTGCAATAAGTACAGCCAGGTACATTGTTGTAATCAAGTGCCTCCGGCTTGTGGTTATATTTGCCTTCCTGATGAGCAATGGCTTCAATACAGATAACGGCTTCTTTCATAGCCACGTGTGCCAGCGCCTGTCCGGGAACGATGTCGCCGATGGCATAAACACCATCTACATTGGTCTTGTAATAAGGATCGACGGTAACTTTGCCTTTATCCTGGGCGATATTTAACGTGTCCAGACCCAGATTTTCCAGATTGGTGGACACCCCAACGGCACTTAGCAAAATGTCTGCTTCCAGAATTTCTTCTCCAGAAGCAGTCTTTACCGTGGCTTTAACGCCTGAACCGGAAGTGTCTACTTTTTCAACAGATGAATTGGTCATGATCGTCATCCCTTTTTTCTTAAAGGATTTTTCCAGCTCTTTGGATATGTCTTCATCCTCTACGGGTACAATGCGTGGCATAAATTCCACAATGGTCACCTTGGTGCCCAGGGTGTGGTAGAAATAACCAAATTCCACCCCAATGGCGCCGCTGCCTACTACAATCATGGATTTGGGTTGGCTGCTCAGCGACATGGCTTCACGGTAGCCGATTATCTTTTTGCCATCAATGGGCAGGTTAGGCAACTCACGGCTACGACCACCGGTAGCTAATACCACATGCTTGGCTTGGTAGGCTGTAGCTTTCCCATCAGCTCCGGCCACTTCTACTTCCTTCTTGGCATTGAGTTTGCCATGGCCATTCAGCACATCAATTTTATTTTTCTTCATCAGGTATTGGATACCCTTACTCATTTTATCGGCTACGCCGCGGCTGCGTTTGATTACTTTTTCAAAATCAGCTTTCGCAGTGCCGGCTTCGATGCCGTAATCCTGGGCATGGCTGATATATTCAAATACCTGAGCAGATTTCAACAACGCTTTAGTTGGGATACAACCCCAGTTCAGGCAGATCCCTCCCAGGTTTTCTTTTTCAACAATTGCCGTTTTGAAGCCCAGCTGGCTTGCTCGAATTGCGGCAACATATCCACCAGGACCACTGCCTATTACGATTACATCGTATGCCATAAGAGAAGAAATTGATTTATTTTTCGATTTAATTTTAGACAGGGCAAATGTAGGTAATTATGGGTAAAATCGGGCAATTCTTAATCCCTGAGGGAATATTTGGGAGCCATGTCATAAATAGCATACATGGTTAAGAGAAAGTAACAACCCAAGCGATGGCGAGGCCTGCCCATTACGTTTGATGAAGAACAATCCCACATATTTGTGTTAATTTCGCGGTTTATCACAAATAGATTTTAGGTGCTGTCATGTTACTTGCATTAAATAATGTTTCATTTTCTTTTGGCGCCCGGGCCATGCTGGATGAGGCCAACTGGCAGATCGGCGAAGGGGAACGTATCGGCCTGGTAGGACCCAATGGGGCCGGTAAATCCACGCTGCTTCGGATTATTATGGGCGAGTATGCCGTTGATGGCGGTCATATACAAAGGGCCAATGATACCAGTATTGGCTTTTTTAACCAGGATTTACTTAGTTTTTCTTCAGATAATACCATTCTGCAAGTAGGCATGACTGCCTTTGAGAAGGCCGTAGCCATTGAAAAGGAAATGGACAGCATCATGAAGGACCTGGAGGAAAGAGGCGATGATGAAGAGCTGCTGTTACAATACAGTGAGGCCCTGCATGATTTTGAAATGGCCGGTGGTTATGAAATGGAGCATCGTACCGCAGAAGTACTGGAAGGGCTGGGCTTTTCCACCAATGACCTCACACGACCTTACAACCAGTTCAGCGGTGGTTGGCGTATGCGGGTTTTGCTGGCCAAGCTGATGTTGCAGCAACCCGATATCCTGATGCTCGATGAGCCCACCAACCACCTTGACCTGCCCTCTATAGAATGGCTGGAGCGCTATCTGCAAAGCTATCCCGGCACTGTGATCATCGTATCGCACGATCGGTATTTCCTGGACCGGATGGTGACGCGTATTGTGGAGCTTTTTCAACAGGAGCTCATCAGTTACAGCGGTAATTATTCCTTTTACGAGGTGGAAAAAGCTACCCGTATGGAATTTTTGGAGCGCGAATATGAGAATCAGCAAAAATACATCAGTCAGCAGGAGCGTTTTATCGAGCGCTTTAAAGCTAAAGCCAGCAAAGCCAAGCAGGCCCAAAGCCTGATGAAGAAACTGGATAAGATAGAACGTATCGAACTACAGGGCGACAATGCTCCGAGGATGAACATCAGCTTCGACGTAGAGAAGCAACCCGGAAAAATTATCTGTGATTTAAAGCATGCATCGAAGAGCTATGGTGCATTACAGATTCTTAACAACACAGATGCAGAAGTGATCAGGGGCGATAAAATAGCTTTGGTAGGTGCTAATGGCAAGGGTAAATCCACTTTAATGCGCATCATTTCCGGTATGGAGCAGTTTGAAGGTATGCGCAGTGGCTGGCATAATGTGAAAGAAAGTTTTTATGCCCAGCATCAGTTAGAAAGCCTGGACCTGGAAAATACCTTGCTGGAGGAGATGAAAATGTGTGGTAGCGGTAAGACAGAGTTGGAATTGCGTCAGTTGCTGGGCTGCTTCCTGTTTAGTGGAGACGATGTGTTTAAAAAAATAAGGGTGCTGTCTGGTGGGGAAAAGGCCCGTGTAGCCCTGGCTAAAGTAATTGCAGGGAAGGCTAATTTCCTCTTGTTGGATGAGCCGACCAACCACCTTGATATTCAGTCGGTAGAATTATTGATAGAAGCCCTCAACAAGTATCAGGGTACATATATACTGATTTCCCACGATAGGTATTTTGTAAGCCGGACGGCCAATAAGTATTGGGAAATAGAAGAAGGAAAAGTACAGGCATTCCAGGGCACTTACGAGGAGTGGACCACCTGGAAAGAAGAAAAAGCTGCCCGAAACCAAGTAGAGGCGGTTACGGCATCTCCTAAGAAAGCCGAACCCATTGCTGCGCCAAAACAACAAGAAAAACCCAATACACCACCGGCCAGGGGAAACCAGGAGGAACGGAAAAGGGCAGTGCAGCAACAGCAAAAGCAGTTTGAAAAGCTGGAAGCTCAGTTGAATCAGGCAGAGGCCGAAAAAGCTACCCTGGAGCAACAGATGGCGGACCCTGAAATATATGCCCATAAAGAAAAATTCCAGGAAACGGAACAGCAATATAAGAAAAGTGTGACCAGCCTGGAAAAGATTCGTCAGCAATATGATCAGGTTTTTGAACGCCTGTTGGAGCTGGA